>CALHCP010000001.1 GCA_937936705.1 uncultured cyanobacterium
CATCTACGTCAATGCTGAGTCGTTGAAGAAGCCGGAAGTGCGGGAGTTTGCGGAATTCTACCAACGCCAAGCCAGCAAACTGGTGCCGCCGACGGGATATGTGCCCTTGCCGAGCCGTGCCTATAACGCTAACTTGGAGACCATCCGCCGCGCTAAAACCGGCACCGTGTTCGGTGGGGAAAATAAGGTTGGCTTGACCATTGACGAACTGATGAAGATGGAGCGGGTCAACTAGGGTTATGATACGGGGGAGGCTCTTGAGTTTCCCCCGATTTTTGTTGACTGAATTGATTTGAGGAGTTGACGAACCATGACAGCAAGTGGTAATCCCGAATTATTTGCTTACGAAACCCAGCGCTTCCGCAGTCGGTGGATGGAACGGCTGATGCGTTCTTTGACGGGGGTGTTCGCCTACTTCTCAATCATCATCACGGTGGGAATAACGCTGATTTTTGTCTATGAGTGCTTTGCTTTTTTCAGGGCTTTAGCTGCGGAAGGCGTATCCTGGACACAGATTTTTACGGAAACGGAATGGACGCCCCTGTTTGCACCCCCTAAGTTCGGGGTTATCGTCGTGGTGATGGGAACGTTGATGACGACGATTATTGCCATGATTGTGGCCTTGCCGGTAGGGTTATTGAGTGCAATTTTCCTGAGTGAGTATGCTCCACCGGCATTGCGGGCGGTGCTGAAGCCGACGTTGGAAATTCTGGCGGGGGTGCCGACAGTGGTGTATGGCTTTTTTGCCCTGTTGGTCATTACGCCGATTTTGCAGCAAATTGTTCCGGGGGGCGACGAGGTAGTGGCCGGTTTGAATGCCCTGAGTGCCGGTTTTGTCATGGGCATTATGATTATTCCCCTGGTGGCTTCCCTGAGTGAGGATGCGATTTATGCGGTACCCAATCTGTTGCGGGAGGGTTCCTATGCGGTGGGAGCGACTAAGTTTGAAACGACCATGAGTGTGGTGTTGCCGTCGGCGTTGTCGGGGATTGTTTCGGCGTTTATTTTGGCGGTATCGCGGGCGGTGGGCGAAACCATGATTGTGTCTTTGGCGGCGGGGCAAAGTCCGATTTTGAATTTTAACCCCCTGGATTCGGTGATGACGATTACGGCCTTTATTGTGCAGGTGAGTTTGGGGGATACGCCGACCAATTCGCTGGCATTCTACACGATTTTCTTTGCAGGTTTCTTGTTGTTCCTGATGACGTTGATTTTGAACGTTTTGGCGGATTGGTTTGTGCGGCGTTACCGTTTGATTTACTAGGGGTGTTAAGGACGATGACCACAGCGATTTCTCCGAGTGAAGTCAATTTCCGTTCTAATTATGACCGCCGTAAGGTGGCTACCAATATCTTCATGGTGGTTGCCTTTCTCGCTACCATTTTTGGGTTGTTCTTCTTAGGTTTACTGCTCTACGATTTGCTGAAGCAGGGTTTGCCTTATGTGAGTTGGCGGTTTGTCACGACCTTCCCTTCTCGGAATCCGGCGGATGCGGGGGTGCTCTCGGCGTTGGTCGGTTCGATTTGGCTGATGTGTCTGATTCCGATTTTTGCGTTTCCCTTGGGGATCGGGGCTGCCATTTTCATGGAAGAGTACGCCGACCGGGATTTGTGGTACAACCGGATTCTGGAAATTAATATCTCGAACCTGGCGGGGGTGCCTTCGATTATTTATGGGTTATTGGGGTTGGAACTCTACGTTCGGGTCTTGGAACCGATTACGAAGGGGCGGACGTTGCTGGCCGGCGCACTCACTTTGTCAACGTTGGTCTTGCCGGTGGTGATTATTTCGTCGCGGGAAGCCATTCGGGCGGTGCCACGGGAGATTCGGGAGGCGGCTTACGCGGTGGGTTGTACGAAGTGGCAATCCATTTGGTATCACGTTTTACCGATGGCTTTTGCAGGGATTTTGACAGGGACAATTTTGGCTTTGTCCCGGGCGATTGGGGAGACGGCACCGTTGATCACCTTGGGGGCACTGACCTTTATTGCCTTTCTGCCCCCTTGGCCGGTGACGACGTCGGTAAATGAGGAGGGCTTGGTGATTATTGAAAAAGTGTCGGCGGGTGTTGCTTCTTTCGTTGAAGCGTTGCAGACCCCGTTTACCGCCTTGCCGATTCAGGTGTTTAACTGGGCATCGCGACCGCAGGCGGAGTTTCACGCCGTATCGGCGGCAGGGATTATTGTGCTATTGCTGTTGCTGGTGGCGATGAACTCGGCGGCGGTGCTGTTGCGGGCACGCTTCCAGGTGAGAAAGTAGTTTGACGCGTTGGCATCCTTCCCCTCGGCCAGGTTGGCTTGAGGGGATGTTTAATTGGTGGGGTGAGACCGCCAGGCGCTCTGAAGCAGTACCCATGCGGATCTCCCGTTCTGGGAAAGGACAAAACTGTCTTAACGACCACCCCTAGCGCTATCGCAGTCTGACCTGATTCGAGAACAAAGATTTTTAAGAACCAACGACGGGGGCTGCTATCGGATCAAGTTTTGTAACCGTTGCGCCAACACCGCTGTGACCTGGTTAACCGCCTCCCGAGCGGCTTTGCGACTACTGCGGTAAGTTTCCCAATAATCATTCAGCCAAATCGGTTCCCCGACCCGAATGGCTGCCCAGCGTTGTCCCAGTTTGACCGGTCGGTCTTTGCCCTGTAAATGGGTCACAACCGACCACAGAATCAGGGTGGTTTCGGCAAACCGGTCGGCGGAGGGCTTTTCCCGAATATAATCCCCGGTGACACTGGTCAACCGTTCCACCAACTGCATGTGCCACAACCGCAGAGCCGCCTCCTGGGCAATCCGATCTGCCAAACAGCGGGCGATGGGGGATAATGCCGCCAAATCCTGACGGTACATCCACTCCCAGGCTGCCGCCTCCAAACGACGACAGCGGTCAATCGCCGTCCCTTCGCGCTGGAGACCAAAAAAGGCTTCCGTTACCCCCAAACCCACCTCCCGCAGATGTTCGAGGCGCATTCTCAACTGTTCGTTTACGGACAAATCCGTATCGGGCGGGATGTCCGGGCGGGGCTGTTGGTAAAAGCGGGCGTAAAATTCTTCCATCTGGGTGAGGAGAACATCCGCCAAGCGCAGGAGCCGTCCGTATAATTGCTCTTGGCGTTGCTCCGGTTGACTCGACCCTGCCTGCCCCGCCGGCAAGCCACAGGAGCGTTCCATCTGCGCCAGCAAATCCTGCATTTTTTGCCAAGGGGCGTGTAAAAAGCCGTACTGCAGGCCGATGGGAATAATCACCACCGGCAGCGCCTCCTGTCCCTGTTTGGCTAAATCCTCCAAGCACCAAAACCCGATCTGGGGCAACCCCGGTTCCAAGGGCGCCAGCCGCTCACTATGACTGTTGATCCCCCCCTCCGGCGCGACGGTCAAAGGCATATCCCCCTGCAGTAAAAGCTCCCGAATCGTTTTCAGAGCCGTCCGGTCACTGCGTCCCCGCTGAATCGGCACACCCCCCAACCGGGAAAACAACCAACTCACCCACCGTCCCGCCCACAGGGGAATCCCCCGGTCGTAGAGGAAATAATTGTGCAGCGGGTATTTCAGCTTCACCCCCAAAGCCTGCGCCGCTTGCGGTACCGAGCGGGAAAGCAAGTACAAAATCAAATAAGGGTCATCCAGGGTCGGATGGCGAAAGGCCAACAGCACCCGCGCTTGCTTCTGCTGCACTTTTTCATACCAGGGCACCAGCGTCGCCGCGCCCTCCACCCGCACCTGGGTAATCTGCAACTGCCAGCGCATCCACCAGGGCAAGAGGGCATGTACCCCCCGACAGACCCACACTCGGTACTGGGGCGGGATGAATTGTAAACCGGGTTGCGCCCGCCGCATCTAAGCCCCCCGGTAGCGCAGCAGCGTCCCCTGATTGCCCAAAATAAAACCCTGATCCGGCGTGAAAAAGACGATCCGGTAGAGATTGGCGGGAATTTTTTCCACCTCCTTATCCTGCTGCCAGGTTTTACCCCCATCTTGGCTCACATACAAGGTGCCACTACCGCCGCTCAGCCACAGTTCCTGATCCGAGCGGTAGGCCAGATCCAGCAGCCCAATTCCCAAAAACCCCACATTGCCTTCCGGTTGCAGCGGTGCCGTCCAATGTCCCTCCTTGCCATCGGGATTAAACCGCAATTCCCCCGCTTGGCTCAGCATCCACAGCCCCCCCGTCGGCGTAAACCCCATACTCTGCACCCGGCGAGAACTTTCCCGGTTGTGCTGCACCCAAGCCGCCTGCCCCGGCTCCCAAGTCGAATAGAAATTCCCCTTGGTGGACACCGCCGTATAGCGCCCCTGGGCATCCCGGTCTAAATCCCGTGCCGCCCCCAAGGCCTGTTGTACCTGCGCCTGCCAAGTTTGCCCGCCATCGGACGTGCGGTAAATCGCCCCCAAATCCGTGGTCATTTCCGCCTCCCCCGCCGCCAAAGCGGTAATGGCAATCGGCGCTCCCGGCAAGCGCTCATCCAAGGGAATCCGCACCCAGGACTTGCCCCCATCCGTGGTGTGGAGCAACAGAGCCGGTTTGCCCACCACCCAGCCCTCCCCGGCGCGCATGCTCACCGCCGTCAGCCGGTACAACCCCTCCCCCAAATCCAAGGCACGCAACTGCCACGTCTTACCGCCATCTTGGGTTTCCAAGAGGGTCGCCTCCGTCCCCACCAGCCAGCCGTGTTCCGGTTGCGCCGGGTCAAAAGTAATATCCATCAACGTCGCCGTAGTCGGCAAAGGCACCTGCTCCCAAGGATGCACCGCCAAAGCCGCCGGCCCGCGGCTGCACCCCAGCAGAAACACACACAAGCCCACCGCCAACAGCCGCCACACCCGTTCGATCATTACTTCAATCCGTAAAAACTCATCAAAAACAAAAACCCTAAGGCCAAACCGCCAAAAATTAACAAATTCTTTTGCCCCGGCGTGAGGGTGTTCACCCCCAACCCATAGCGATAATTTTCCGGGAACCCCGCCACCTGCTTCGTGCCAATATCCGCAAACGCCGTTTTGCGGGCACCACACACCGGACAGCGCCAATCGGGAGCCAAATCCGCAAACGCCGTCCCCGCAGGTATCCCCTTATCCGGTTGACCCTTCTCCGGCTCGTAAATATAGCCGCAGGCTCGACATTCGTAACGGGATAACCCGGTCACCCCCGACTCGGTCATCGCTTTACCCAAACACCTGTCCTTACTTATTATGCCACTGATGTTACGCCACTTATGCCGCCGCCCTGACCTCACCCCCGCCACCCCTATTGTTAAGAAGTGTAAAAAGATTTAATATGTATAGAGATGTTAATCCACCTCATGACTTCCATCCATGAACTTGCCTCACTTACCCCACTCTCCCATAGTAAAATCACTTCTGGAACCGCTTTTAGAAGATTTTATGTACTGGTTTGGCCAAGCTCAACAGATGTTAGCGGGTGACAGCCTGCCCTTTTTAGAGCCGAGCCAACGCCAAAACCTCCTGGACCGGATTACCCAAGCGCAAGCCGAAGTGCAAGCCGCTCACGCCCTGCTGACCAGCACCGGCGTCGGGGTGGACACGACGGTTTTGATGACCTGGCACCGGCTGGTTTTAGAATGTTGGCATCTGCGGCTACAGACCCGTCCCACTCCCTAACCCTATCTTACCGAAAAATGATTTTACATTTACTTTACGTTGTCCTGTTTACCATCTTGGCGGCTCTAGCTCTGGGTAATCTTTTACGCAGTTTGATCCGCCTGAGCATCGAATCCCAATATCCCCGCCAGCGAGCCGTACCCCACCCGGAGCTGGCCGATCCAGACGGCAATCCCCTCGATGAACCCTTGCTGGTGATGCGGAGCGTCAACCTAGAGGAAGCCCGTCAGCAACTGGACAAACTCTACGGAGACGACCTCGAATCATAATCCCTATTATAAGTACAAAATACCAAAGCCACACTGAACCACCACAGGATTTGCACTTGGGGACGGAACCAAAGCGTATCCACCAAACCGTGGGTCATGGTGCCGACCATTCCCGCCACAATCCCCATCAGTACAAAAGTCGGCGGGCAGGGTTGCCGGACAAAGTCACTCAAGTTCTGCCAACTGCGCCGGAGGATTGCCCCGGTCAGCGCTAAGAAGGCCGTTAAACCCAGCAAACCCGCCTCCACCGCCACCTCCAGCGGCACCGAATAAGCCCCCAGCGCATGAAAATTCGGGCGTTGGTAGAGGGGATAAATCAGGTTAAACGCCCGATTCCCCGGCCCGATCCCCAACCAGGGATGATCCCGGATCATGGCCACCACCGCCGCCCAGACATTGATGCGAAAATTATTACTGCTGTCCGCCCGTCCCGCAAAAATACTCAGGAATCGCAGGCGCAGACGTTCTGAACGTCCTAATAACGCCAGTACACCAACCAGCAACAAGCCCAGCCCCAGCCCCAGCAAAAGCCGTTGCCAGAGGGGACGATTGCCGCTCCAGTGCCACCAGCCCCAGCCCACCATCCCCCCAAAACTGGCATAGGTCGCGACCAGAGCCAACCAGCCGCCCCGGCTCCCGGTCAGCACCACACAACTGGTGCAAACCACCACCAGCGTCGCGGCCAGCAGCTTTTGCGCCCAGGTGCGCCAGGCCAACAGACAGCCCCAACTCATCCCCACCGCCGGCAGCAGATAGGCCGCCAAGACATTGGGATTTTTCAGATAGCTATACACCCGCGTCGTACCGGCCAGGGGCGATTCCGGGTCAATCCAAGTCGCCAAGGCTTCCGCCCCGAAAAACCACTGGCGCAGACCCACCGACGCCACCAGCAACGCCACCAGCAAGTACCAGGTCATCAGCCAACGGCCCCAGCGGCGCACCCCCCGCACCAACGCCCCCAGCGCCGCCAGATATAAACTCGCCTTCACCCAGCCGGTCAACGCCGCCATTTTTACCGGCGAAAAGGCCGTCGCCAGCGTCAGCGCCCCCCAATACAGTAACGGGGTTACCCACACTGCCGGGGGGGGTTCCAGCAGCAACAGCCCCAGCCACAAAGCCACCCCTGCCAGCAACAGGAGGCCAATTTGGTCATTGGTGAGAAAGGGCAAAGCTAACAGCAACAGGGCAACCCAGCTCGCCGCGACCTCATCCCGCCACCGCCCGAGCCGACTCCCCGGAAGCCAGGGGGCACCTTTGCCCCACCAGCGGGTCGTCCAACCGGCAGAAAACCAAGCCGCCGGAAGCATTAGGCGCGGCGGATCTGCTTCGCCATATCCAAAAACGCATTCATATTCGGTCCCGGTCGCCGCCGGTTGCGCAAATCCGGCGAACCCGAACTAAAGGTCACGGTGGGAGTCGGGGCGGGTTTGACCACCGCCGGTTCCGGCTGCGCGGCTACTGCCACCGGTTCCTGGGAACGCGCCGGTTCATTTTGCCGCCCGACACTCTTGGCATCCTCCGGATCCAGGAAAAAGGTCGTAGCTTGGCGTTCGGGACGCGGTGCCGCCGCCGGTCGCCGCCGAAAAATGCCGAAAATTGCCCCGAAAATACCGCCGATGAAGCCAAAAATGGCTCCGAAAAGCCGTTGAATAAAACCCATCATTGCCCCCGCAAACAACAGCAGTCGCCCTTCTGGGCACTTTCTATCCTACCCCAAAGTTCCGGCTCAGGATTCATCAAAGGCTTCCCAATCCAGCAGGTGCATATAGGGTTCCACCAATTCCGGGCGTTGAAAAGCAATTCTTCGTAACAAATGCCAATCCTGCAAACTGGCAAAGGCATTGGGGTAATCATCCTGTTCCAGCCGTTGGGCAATCACGGCGACTTCCGCAGGTGTCAGCCGCTGAATCTCTTTCTCCGTCATAGTTTGGGCATTCATTAGCAATAGACTCCTGTAGGTCATTGGCCTAGAAAAAATCTGTATTGATCTTAGCCAAAGCGAGTTCATGGCAGAATAAAATCATGATTTACTTGGATCACAGTGCCACGACCCCACCCCATCCCCAGGTGCTCAGCCGGGTAGCACAGGTGCTTGCCCAGGAATGGGGTAATCCCAGCAGCATTCATCAGTACGGACAACGGGCGGCGCTGGTGGTCGAACGGGCGCGGGTGGCACTGGCGGATTTGCTGGGGGTGGCTCCCGAAGAGATTATTTTTACCTCCGGCGGCACGGAAGCCAATCATCTCGCCATCTTTGGCATCACCCAAAATTACCTGCAACCCCAGCACATCATTACTTCCGCCGTGGAACATCCCGCCGTCAGTGCCCCCTTGCAGGCGTTGGCGCGGCGGGGCTGGCAAGTCACCACCTTACCCGTGGATGCCACCGGCCGAGTTGACCCGGCCAGCCTGATGGCTCATTTGCAACCCAATACGGTTTTTGTGAGTATCATTTATGGACAAAGTGAAGTCGGAACCCTACAGCCGATTGCCGAACTTGCCCAAATTTGCCGTGCGCGGGGCATTGTTTTTCACACCGATGCCGTCCAGGTGGTAGGGCGGTTGCCGGTGCATATCCCCAGTTTGGGGGTGGACTTACTTTCCCTGTCGGGGCATAAGTTCTATGCGCCCCAGGGGTGCGGGGCTTTGGTGGTGCGGCGGGGGGTGCGGTTGCAGCCCTGGTTGTACGGCGGCGGGCAGGAAGGGGGACAGCGTTCGGGGACGCCGCCGGTGGCCTTGTTAGCCGGGTTGGGGGTGGCGGCGCAGTTGGCGCAGACGGAATTTCTGCCGCAGCAGGCGGCTCTGCAGGATTTACGGGACTATCTCTGCGCTCGCTTGTTGGCATTACCCGGTTTTAGGCTGACGGGTTCCTGGTCAGACCGTTTACCTCACCATGTCAGTGTCGTTTGGCAGGACGGGGATGAAACCCATACGGGGAAAACCTTGGTTCATTATCTCAACCAACGGGGCGTGGCGGTCAGTTCCGGTTCTGCCTGTGCCAGCGGCAAAACCCAACCCAGCGTGGTGTTGCAGGCGATGGGGTACGATGACCGGCAGGCACGCTGCGGCCTCCGTTTCAGCTTGAGTCATCGCACCACCCCAGGGGAGGTGGATCAGGCGGTGGCAGCCTTAACCGAGGTAGTGCAGATGCTAAGGCCCGCCCTGTCCTGTCGCTGAAATGCCCTTAATGATCGCCAATTTGGGCATATTCATGACAGCCAAAAACCGCTTCCGGGTGAGCGTAAAACTTAAACTCCAGGAGGTTGTGAAACGGGTCTATCAAGAAAAACGTTTGATGTTCTAAAGGGGAATCAGGAAAACGTAATTTTGCCTCTTGGTAGAAAGGTAAATCCTGTTTCTTGGCTCGCCGGTAAAACTCTTGCCACTGGGATTCTGTAGCAAATATCAGCCCAAAATGTCGGGGATAAATGCCCTTTTGTGGCTGCATATCCGGGGTGACATGTGCCACCAGTTGATGCTCATAAAAATTCAAAATTAGAGAACGGGGGGTTTCCCGTCCAGGCATACAGCCCAATCCTTCGATGTAAAATAATTTGGTCTGGGGAATATCTCCCACCGGAAAGGCCAGATGAAAAATGGGTGGATTCATGGCACAGACTCGGAGTATTTGAGGTTAATCATCGCCATTTTAATTAAATTTTACCTGGCAGTTGCCGGGGCACAGCCCCCGTCTCTGGTTCTCCACAAACCCTGTATTTCGGCGAGATCATTTGCGGCTGGCTCCAATAAATAAGCAGTGACCCACAGTCAATGCAATCATTTTCAGTCCGTTGCTCATTGCCAATAAAATAGTAATTGCCGTTAAGCCTTATAGGATTTAATTTACTGATGGGTTTAATTTTTTTAGTCCTCCAGTGTCCGGCAGTAGCCATACTTTTCGCTCGACTTTTACCGGGGATAAAGCGTCCTCAGCCGTTGGTTCCGGCACCGGAAATTCCTGCTTATTTAGGGCAAGTTAGTGTGGTCATCCCCACCTTAAACGAAGCCCAACGCTTGGGAAACTGTTTGGCCGGGGTGCAAAAACAAGGCTACAGTGTACGGGAAATTTTAGTCGTGGACAGTAACTCCCAAGATGGCACCAGGGAACTAGTGGCGGCGCAACAAACCCATGACCCCCGGATTCGCTTACTATCCGACCCGCCCCTGCCGGCGGATTGGGTGGGTCGCCCCTGGGCACTCGATTGGGGTTGGCGGCAGAGTTCCCCCGGCAGTGCCTGGATTTTGAATCTCGATGCCGATACCCGCCCGCAGCTTGGTTTAGTGCCAGCTTTACTGCAATTAGCTATACAAGAAAATTATGATTTAATTACATTATCACCCCGATTCATTCTCAAATATCCAGGGGAATGGTGGTTACAACCGGCTTTGTTAATGACTTTAATTTATCGGTTTGGAGCCACGGGTGTGGGGGAATCGTCACCGGAGCGAGTAATGGCAAACGGTCAATGTTGCTTGGTGCGCCGTTCCGTCTTAGAAAAAATGCAGGGATACCGGACGGTCAAAAATTCATTTTGTGATGATGTGACTTTGGTGCGAAATTGTGCCAGGCAGGGGTTCAAAGTGGGCTTTTTTGATGGTTCGCAGGTGTTGCAGGTACGAATGTATGAAGGATTTGGGGAAACGTGGCGAGAATGGGGGCGTTCTTTGGATTTGAAAGATGCGACATCTAGGGCACAACTTTGGGGAGATTTGTGGTTTTTAATCAGTGTGCAGGGATTGCCGTTACTGTTATTGAGCATCAGTTTTTTTCTACCCTCGAATCCAGTGAATCGTATCTTACTGGGAGTGAATTTATTTCTGGTTTTCATCCGGTGGGGCATGTTGTGGGCAATACGACCGGTCTATTCCGGTTGGGACAGCAATAGTTGGCCGTTTTGGTTATCCCCCTTGAGCGATCCTTTAGCCGTGACACGCATTATTTTATCTTCCCTCACCCGTCCCAAACGCTGGCGGGGGAGAACCTACTGAACCGTTAAATTAACCAACGCCCGGTGCAGGACATCTGCGGGAACTTGGTTAATGATCTCGGCTTTACCGATGGCTTTAGGCAGGATAAATCGCACGGCTCCCTGTTCAACTTTTTTATCCCAATTCAGCGCCGATTTGATCGCTTCAATATCAATGTTAGGTTCTAAATGTGTGGGTAATTTCACTTTCGCAATTAACTGTTTTTGGCGATGGCATGCGCTTTCTGACCACCAGCCTAATTGCATGGCCATATCTCCGGCAGCGATCATCCCCAGCGCCACCGCCTCTCCGTGGGTATATTGCCGATATTGGGTGACGGTTTCAATTCCATGCCCGATGGTATGCCCGTAATTGAGTAAGGCGCGCATGCCCCTCTCCCGCTCATCTTGACTGACAATAGTTGCCTTGGTTTGGCAAGAAAAATAGAGGATTTTTTCTAAAGTTTCAGCCGCTAAATAACGATACTCCGACAGACGAGTTTGGGAGGCCAGTAATTCAAATAATTCAGCCTCCCAAATGATGCCGTACTTAATCACTTCTGCCATGCCGGAGCGATATTCCCGCACGGGGAGCGTTTTTAATACCTGCGGGTCAATAATCACCGTTTTGGGTTG
>CALHCP010000002.1 GCA_937936705.1 uncultured cyanobacterium
CATCTCGCTGGCAAAGCGAGGTTATGGAGAACCGGAGACGGGGGCTGCGCCCCGGCGACTGCTCTTCTAATCAAGATGCCCTTAATTTTTGACCCGATTGTGTTCGTCTAAAATCAGAACTTTGGGCACATGCTGTTGCCATTCTGCCGGCGTTAATAAGCCATAACTCATAATAATCAACCGATCCCCAACTGTACCGCCATGCGCCGCCGCCCCGTTTAATTCCACCTTGCCGGAACCGGGCGGCGCGGCAATCACATAGGTGGTTAACCGTTGACCGTTGGTGATGTTCGCCACCTGCACTTGTTCATGGGGTAAAATACCGGCTTGGTCTAACAAATCCTGGTCAATGGCGATACTGCCGGCATAATCCAAATAAGTCCCGGTCAGCGTGGCATTGTGCAGTTTACTCAGCAGAAAAGTGCGCCACATTCTCACCGCATCAACCGAATCGGATCAAGCATTTTGGTAGGCTTGAATGCACTGTGCCACCAGCGGCATGACGGCATAGACATCCTTCCATTGCCCGATTTCTACTTTTTTGTTTTGCAGGTTTTTGTAGGTACGGAAAAATTCGGCAATTTCCGCCAACCGATGGGGTGCTACATCGCTTAAGGATTTGCATTTTTCATAGCGGGGGTCATCGGCGGGCACACAGAGTAACTTTTCATCCCGTTCGCCCCCGTCGATCATTTCCAACATACCAATCGGCCGGGCGGTAATCAAACACCCGGGGAAGGTGGGTTCGTCCATCATGACCATCCCGTCGAGGGGGTCGCCATCTTCTCCCAAGGTATTGGGAATAAAGCCGTAATCCAAGGGGTAATGCACCGCGGAATACAAGACCCGATCCAGTTTGATCACCCCTAAATCCTTGTCCAATTCATACTTGTTGCGGGAACCGGCAGGGATTTCAATAATGATATTCACCAGACCTTCGGCGGGTTGGGGGGGGATGTGACTCAGATTCACGAGGTTACTCACGCTTGGGAACATTCTTGATTGTACCGGCAAAGGGGTTTGGCTAACAGTAACCGTCTGGCTCCCCCAAACCAAGTTTGCCAGGTCCATTCCCAGCGCTCCACCTGGTAGCCCAACCGCTGGTAGAGGGTGCGGGCGGCCTGATTGTTTTCCATCACGTGCAGGTAGAGATTCTCCTGCGGCCAGGACTGTACCGCCTGTTCCGCCGCCAGCAGCAATTCTCGCCCCAAACCCTGGCGCCGGTAGGCCGGTGCCACCGCCAGATTGGCCAAGTAAATGTAGTGGACATGGAGCCACTGCCGCTGGCTCAATTCCACCGCCCCCACCAACCTGGTCTCCCGCCAGACCCCCAGCCAGAGGATTTTATCCCCATCCCGCTCCAGGCGCTGGCGCACATCCTGCTCAATCGTGCGTTGCCAGAGAGCCGTTCCCCATCCTCCCGGATTGAACGGCGGTGGAAAACACTCAGCCAACAGTACGGCCAATGGTTCCAAATCTGCCAGCGTGACCGGTCGAATCACCCCTGTTTGGCCAGGAATTGTTCCAGTTCCGCCAGTTGCTCCGCATCCACCTTGGTCTGCATCGGGCAGAATTTCGGGCCGCACATCGAACAAAACTCCGCCGTTTTGTAAATGTCCGCAGGCAGGGTTTCGTCGTGGTATTCCCGTGCCCGTTCCGGGTCAAGCGCCAGTTCAAACTGCCGGTTCCAGTCAAAGTTGTACCGTGCCCGCGAGAGTTCATCATCCCGCTCCCGTGCCCCCGGCCGATGCCGGGCAATATCGGCGGCATGGGCGGCAATTTTGTAGGCAATCAAGCCGTTGCGCACATCCTCCGCGTTGGGCAGACCCAAATGCTCCTTGGGCGTGACGTAACAGAGCATGGCCGTGCCGTACCACCCCGCCAGCGCCGCTCCAATCGCCGAGGTAATGTGGTCATAGCCCGGCGCAATATCCGTCACCAGCGGCCCCAACACATAAAAGGGGGCTTCCGAGCATTCCTCCATCTGTTTCTTAACGTTAAATTCAATCTGATCCATGGGCACGTGCCCCGGCCCTTCCACCATCACCTGCACATCGTGTTCCCAGGCTTGGCGGGTGAGTTGCCCCAGGGTTTTCAGTTCCGATAATTGGGCGGCATCGGAGGCATCGTGCTGGCACCCCGGGCGCAGGGAATCCCCCAGACTAAACGACACATCGTACTTTTTGAAAATCTCGATAATGTCGCGAAAATGAGTGTACAGCGGGTTCTGCCGGTGATGGTGCAACATCCACCGGGCGATAATGCCGCCCCCCCGCGAGACAATGCCGGTGAGGCGATGTTTCACCAGGGGCAGATATTCGATCAAAATGCCCGCATGAATCGTCATATAATCCACCCCTTGCTGGGCGTGTTTTTCGATCACATGCAAAAAATCATCCGGGGTGAGTTTTTCAATTCTGCCGTGCACCGATTCCAAGGCTTGATAAATGGGGACGGTGCCGATGGGAACCGGCGAGTTTTGGATAATGGCGGTGCGAATTTCATCCAAATTGCCCCCGCCGGTGGATAAATCCATCACCGTATCGGCACCGTACTTCACCGCCAAAAATAACTTTTCTAATTCCTTTTGAATATCCGAAGAATTGGGCGACGCACCGATGTTGGCATTCACCTTACATTTAGAGGCAATGCCGATGCACATGGGTTCTAAATTTTCATGGTTGATATTCGCCGGAATAATCATCCGCCCCCGTGCCACTTCTTCGCGAATCAAAGAGGGGGGTAATTGCTCCCGCTCCGCCACGTAATTCATCTCTTCGGTAACGATTCCCTGGCGGGCGTAGTGCATTTGGGTGACATTCGCCTGACCCCGGCG
The DNA here is from genome assembly GCA_937936705.1 of uncultured cyanobacterium. Taxonomy (GTDB): domain Bacteria; phylum Cyanobacteriota; class Cyanobacteriia; order Gloeomargaritales; family Gloeomargaritaceae; genus Gloeomargarita. The sequence goes on from CALHCP010000002.1 coordinate 2,837, forward strand.
GGGGGCAATCCAATGGGTGCGTAAATGAGCCATGTTTTTACCTCAAAAAAACAGCTTCCCTCCGCCGGTATGAGCCGGTTCAGGTTCTCAGGGTATGTTCTCAGCCCGCCGTCGGGGCACCCCTAGCAGATGTAAAAGTTATTTTAACACGGGGGTTTTCGCCTGGGGGATACTGGCCGAAATTTAAGCATTTTGCCGGTTTTGGCTGGGAAGATTAAATTTTTGCCGCCGGCGGCCGGGCAAACCGGATTTTTCGCTATGGTGAAGCTGGGTATGCTGGAGGTCAGGCATGGATGTGAAAGCGATTGTGGTGGGGTTGACGGTCGTGTTTACCGTGGCGACCCTGTATTTCGGCACCCGCAACGGGTTTTATGACACGGACGACTACCACGGCAACGGCTCGGCGCATTAGCTGCTAGTCCATGACCCTGGGGTGTCGGGTCTATAGTCCGGGGCACGGGGGGGCAGGGGTGTGTCTGGTGCTGCAGGTGGGGGATTACCGCCTGATGTTGGATTGTGGTTTATCCGGTTTAGACCCCTACTTTGACCTGGAACCGCCCGCCGATTGGGTAATTTGCTCCCACGCCCATCCCCAGCACGGTCGGGGGCTGTTGGCTCTGCACCGGGGGTTTCCCGACCTACCCATTTACACCAGTGCGGTGACGCGGGCGTTATTGCCTTTGAATTGGCCGGTGGAGCCGGGCTTAACCGGGTTGGGCACGGTTTTGCCCTGGCGCTTGCCGGTGCCCTTGGCGGCGGATTTAACGGTGGAACTGATCCCGGCGGGGCATTTACCGGGGGCGGCGCTGGTGTGGTTGCAGTACAAAACTCCGGAGCGCACCTACTCTTTGCTGTACACGGGGAATTGTTTTTTGAGCAATACCCGCTTGACGGAGGGGTTGCGGTTGGAAGAACTGCGGGGCATTCATCCCGATGTGTTGATTTTGGACGGCTGGGCGGGCACGCGGAAATATCCCCGCCGCAAACAGCAGGAACAGCAACTGGTCGAACAGGTGGTGTGGGGTTTGACCCAGGGGCAACGGGTCTGGATCACGGCGGGGGGCATCGGCGCGGCGCAGGAAATTTTGTTGTTGTTGCGGACGCACTACCTGCTCACGGGGCGACCGGTAAAAATCGGGGTGGATGCGGTGGTCGCCCGCGGTTGTGACGGCTTACTGGAGTTGTTGGCGTTTTTGCCGGAGCCGGTGCAAAATTTTGCCCGCCACCAAAGCCTCTTTTGGGATGACCGGATTTATCCGCAAACCTACCGCTGGCAGGAGCAAGCGCCGGAGGTTTTCAACATTATGATTGCCAGCACCTTGCCGGAGGTGGAATTGCTGACCTCCCCGGAGTGGCTGGTGCTTTGGCCGGCGGGGGAAGCCTTGCCGGTCGCCATCCCCCATCAGACCTATGTTTTGCACGCCCACAATGACGGGGTGGCCGCCCTGCAACTGATTCATACCCTGCGCCCCCAGCATTTGGTGCTGGTACACGGGGAACCCACCTATCTGGGGGATTTGGCGGGGTTGGAGGAAATCCGCAACCGTTATCATGTGCACGTGCCCCAAGCGGGGGCATGGCTGGATTTGCCGGTGGGAATGCCCCTGGTGAGCAGCCCGCCGCCGGAGCATGGGGGCAGTTACGAGGGGGAGTTGACCGAAACCGGCACCGGCGTTCGCATTGAACTGCCGCAGACCGTCACCGGTGACCCGCGCTGGGGGAATTTGGCGGCCACCGGGTTGGTGGAAGCCCGTTGGCAGGGGGAAGAATTGTTAATCCGGGGGTTGAGTCCCCGGGAAGTGCTGGCGGTGCCGCCCACCCCGGAGCGTTCCTGCGTCCATTGTCGCTTTTATCGGGGACAACGCTGCACCCAGCCGGATTCGCCACTGATGGGGTTACAGGTGGCACCCGAAGGCTATTGTGATGCCTTTGCACCCCAAAAATGAGGGATACAGCAATGTGACCTGATTTGAGAACCAAGATTCTGGAGAACCCAAGCCGGGGGGTGCGCCCCTGCGACTGCTCATTCTCAATAAAGGACACCTCTATTGGTGGCAACCAGCAGAAAATGATCTCGCTAGAATACCGAATGGATCGAGAACCCAAGCCGGGGGCTGCGCCCCTGCGACCGCTGTTCTGTAATTTATAAAGGTTTCCTAGAGTCAATGATGCAAATTGCCACCTGGAATATCAATTCTATCCGCACGCGTTTAGCCCATATTCAACAATGGCTGGCCAAAAATCCAGTGGATGTTTTATGTCTGCAGGAAACCAAAGTCGTAGATGAGCAATTTCCCCAGGCGCATTTCCCCGGTTATCACTGTGCCATCGCCGGGCAAAAATCCTACAATGGCGTTGCGATTTTAAGCAAACAAGTACCCGCCCGGACTTCCAGAGGATTTGCC
>CALHCP010000003.1 GCA_937936705.1 uncultured cyanobacterium
GATTCCCCGGCGCAAACATTTTCCCAGTTCACTTCCACCATCACGGCTTGGACGGTGTCGGCGGCGTATTCGGCAAAGGAATGGCTGGCCACCGCATTCCGGGCGATGCGGTTGAGGGTGGCATAACCGGCCGAACGGAGCAGTTCCGGTGTCCCCTCGATTTGACCTTGGGGATTCACGACCACCCCAAGTACGGCCGGCCCGGATTGCGCCCAGGGACAGCCTTGGCTGGGTAATTTCTCGGTCAAGCGCAACAGTTGGGGAGAGCGGTTTAACTCCGGTTGCAGGCTGGCAATCCAACGGCTGAGATTGCCTAAACCATCGCCGGTGCTGGTGTTGGTGGGGTCAAACGGTTCTTGGCTGACGCCGGGGCTGTCCACCGGCGGCGGCAGGGGCTGAGGGGGTGGCGCGGGTTGAGCGGGGGCAGGGGGTGGGGGACTGGGTTTGCCAACCGCCGGGGCAGGCGGGGCAAAATTCGGCGGCGGTGGGACGGGCGGCAGATTAGCACTGGGAGGTAAACCGGCCACCGGGGGCGGGGGCGGCAGCGGTGCTCCTAAAAGCGGCGGCGGCGGCGGGGCTGACGCAGTCGGCGGGTTGACCGGGGGTTCGACAAAACTGACCTCAATCGGTGGCGGCAACAGGGGCACCGGTGCAGGAATCGGGTCAAACCCACGCAGGAGATACCACAGCCCCCCATGCAGCAGCAGTGAGGCCATTAAACACCACCCTAGCGGGTCAGACAACCGACGCCCCGGGGACAGAGGCAACCCAATTTTTCCCAACTTCTCCAACATAACGGCGGGGCAGGGCAATGGGCAACACAAAGCAACGACGCATCCACACCGCCTATTGTGGCATGGTAGCTCCGAGACGACCAAACCCCGATGAGATTGAGATTTTCTGTAAATCTTCCCCTTTGCCTTGCCGCCGGGTTTAAGCTAAGTCCAAAAACTAGGGGAAAAAATCATGGTTTCGCTACGGGAAAATCCACTGCGGGTCGGGCTACAGCAGGAACGCCTACCGGAACCCTTTACGATTGTCATTTTCGGGGCATCCGGGGATTTGACCCAACGGAAACTGGTACCGGCATTGTATAAACTGCGCTTACAGCGGCGCTTGGCTCCGGAAACCACCATCATCGGCGTTGCCCGCCGTCCCTGGAGCCATGATTACTTCCGGGAACAGATGCGCGAAGGGGTGGAGCAGTTCGGCGGCGGCATTGAGACGCCGGAATTGTGGGAGGAGTTTGCCCAGGGATTGTTCTACCACGCCGGGGATATGGATAATCCGGCCAGTTACCAAAGTCTGGCCGCATTGATGGCAGAATTAGAAACCCAACGTCCCACCTGTGGGAATCGAGCCTACTATTTGGCCGTATCGCCCAATTTTTTCCCGGAGGCGATTCGCCAGTTGGGGGAGGCAGGGTTGCTCCAAGACCCCCGCAAGCAGCGTCTGGTGATCGAAAAACCCTTCGGCCGCAATTTAGCTACCGCCCAGGCGTTGAATCGGGTGGTGCAACAGGTCTGCCACGAACAACAGGTGTATCGGATTGACCATTATCTGGGTAAAGAAACGGTGCAAAATCTGTTGGTGTTTCGTTTTGCCAATGCGATTTTTGAACCCCTGTGGCAACGGCAATTTGTCGATCACGTACAGATTACCGTAGCAGAAACCGTCGGCTTAGAAGACCGGGCGGGCTATTACGAAAGCGCCGGTGCCCTGCGGGATATGGTACAAAACCATGTAATGCAATTATTCTGCTTAACCACCATGGAACCCCCCAGTTCTCTGAGTGCGGACAGTATTCGCAATGAGAAAGTGAAGGTACTCCAGGCGACCCGGTTGGCCTACCAGGGGTTTCAGCTGCCCAAGGCGGCAGTGCGGGCGCAGTACAGTGCCGGTTGGATGCGGGGCAAACCGGTGGTGGGTTATCGGCAAGAACCCAAGGTCAACCCCCAATCCGTGACTCCCACCTATGTGGCGATGCACCTGCAGGTGGATAACTGGCGGTGGCAGGGGGTGCCTTTTTTCCTGCGTACCGGCAAACGGATGCCGAAAAAAGTGACCGAAATCGCCATTCAGTTTCGGGAACCGCCTCTCAGCATTTTCCCCTCGGTAGCGCAACAGGCCAATCCCAACCTCCTGACCCTGCGGATTCAACCGAATGAGGGCATTTCCCTGCGGTTTGAGGCGAAAATGCCCGGCCCGGATTTACGCGCCCGGTCGGTGGATATGGATTTCGAGTACGGCAAAACCTTTGGCATGGCCAGTTCCGAAGCCTACGAACGGCTCCTGCTGGACTGTTTATTGGGCGATCAAACCCTCTTCACCCGTGCCGATGAGGTGGAGGAGGCTTGGCGGGTGATTACCCCGGCGTTGAATGTCTGGGATGCTCCCCCCGATGGCCGCACCATTCCCCAGTACGAAGCGGGGACGTGGGGTCCCCTGGAGGCCGAACAGATGTTGACCGAGTTGGGAAGGCACTGGCGCCGCCCCTAGGACGTGTCTGATGCGGAGTTCGGGGCGCGGGCATAATCATCCTGAAACCGAACGATGTCGTCCTCGCCGAGATACTGCCCGTTTTGCACTTCGATCAGAACCAGGTCAATCACGCCCGGATTCTCCAAACGATGGGGGGTACAGGGGGGGACATAGGTGGATTCGTTGGAGCTGAGCAAGGTTTCCCGGTCCCCGCAGGTGACTTTAGCCGTCCCCGAGACCACAATCCAGTGTTCACTGCGATGGTAATGCAGTTGTAAACTCAACCGATGACCGGGCTTGACCTCGATACGCTTGATTTTGTAATTACGCCCTTCTTCCAGCACCGTAAAACTACCCCAGGGGCGCAGTTCTGTCGCAGCTCCCGGGAGGAAACCGTTGGTACTCGGCAGAGGGGGTACCGTTGCGCTACTTTTAGGTATCGGGGGTACCGTATTCCGAGAACTGAGACTCATGATTACACCTCGATAGATATGGGGAGAGGACATTATTCTTGATTATACCCAGGGAACGGGTTTTGATCGGCACCGGATTGACGTACACTAGCTAAGCATGGATTTTCACGGGTAGGGTGCGCTCATGGCCGTTATTGCAGGTAACTGGAAAATGCACAAGAACCGGGGGGAGGCGTTGGCCTATCTCCAGGAGTTTGCCCCCCTCGTCGCCGGGAGTGACCGCGAGATTTTGCTGTGTGTGCCCTTCACTGCCTTGGCGGTGCTGGCGGAAAAATTGGCGACCACGGGCGGCATTGCCTTGGGGGCGCAGAATGTCCATTGGGAAGCCAGTGGTGCCTACACGGGCGAAATTAGCCCACCCATGCTGACGGATTTGGGGGTGCAGTACGTGATCGTCGGCCACAGTGAACGGCGGCAGTACTTTGGCGAAACGGATGAACGGGTCAATTTACGCTTGAAAGCGGCACAGAGTCATGGCCTGACCCCCATTCTCTGCGTGGGGGAAACCGCCGAACAACGCCAACAGGGATTGACGGAAGCCCACATTCTCGCCCAACTGGCGCAGGGATTGGTGGGGGTCAAACTAACGCAACTGATCATTGCCTATGAACCCATCTGGGCGATTGGTTCTGGGCATACCTGCCAACCGGAAGAAGCCAATCGGGTGATCGGCTTGATTCGCAAGGAGATTTCCTTCCTGCAACAGGTCGGCAACCAGCCTGCGGACAGTGTACGGATTTTGTATGGCGGTTCTGTCAAACCGGACAACATTGATGACCTGATGGCCATGCCGGAAATTGATGGGGTTTTGGTGGGCACGGCCAGCCTCGATCCCCGGGATTTTGCCCGGATTGTGAACTATCGTCAGCCGGATTGAATCATTAAGTTAAAATTAGAGGCCGGCTCGATAGCCAGGGAACTGGATGGGAGAGCAAAGATGCCGGGGAATCCAGAACGGGGGCTGCATCCCGGCGAACCGCTTGTCCCTAATCATTAAATCTTTAATTAAGTTATCAAGTTATTAAATTAAATTATTAATTTAATTGCCGAAATTACGCCGGCAGTCTAATAAACAGGCAAAATAAAAGCGGCTACTGATTTGGGTACGTTGGTGTGGATACCAGCCCAGGCGGGTGAGCGTCTCGGTCATGGTTCGTTCGGCATGGAGATAGGCACGGGTGGCTTTGCTGGCGCCGGGGAAGAAACTGCCAATTTTTTTCAAGGTGCTGTAGAAAAATGTCTGGGGAGCAAAACTGAAAATTAAACGGTCGCTGGCACGACCGGCCAAATGGCGGAGCATCCGTTGGGCTTGGGGGGTGGGGTAGTGAATTAGAACATCCAGGCAAATGACCGTATGGTAGGTGCCCTGCAATTCTTCTAAATCCGACACCCCAAACTCAATGCTTTGGTCAAGGAATTGCCCCTGGGGATTGCGTTGAATCCGCGCCTGATTTTGGGCTTCCTGGATCATTTTGAGGGAAATATCGGTGGCTCTGACCCTAGCACCCCGTTGCGCCAAAGGGATGGTTAAACTGCCTGTCCCACAACCCACGTCCGCGATGGTGAACCCCCGCAAATCCGCAGGCAACCAGTCCAAAACCGTCGTAATGGTTTGTTGATGCCCCAGGCGAATATCCGCTTGGACTTGATTAACTTCCCCCGTGCCGTAGATATTGCGCCAACGGTTGAAGCCGGTGCCATTAAAGTATTCTTTAACAATCCGTTTTTCATCGAGCGAGGGAGTCGTTTTCATGGCGGCGCACTGACCCAAAACCATGTAACACTATACCCCAGATGGGTGGTGGGGAGTGGGGACAATTTCAGGGTGATTGAGGGGGATTGAAGTATAGCAATCCTACCTGAGTTGAGAATGGCGGTCGCAGGGGCGCCGCCCCCGACGTCGGGTTCTCAAGAATTTTTGTTCTCAAATTAAGTCACATGGCTATAGCTCAGGCGCAGTTTTTGCCGGTGGAGACGGGGTACACAGCAAAAAAATACAGCCCCGCCGCCGGTAGTCTAGTTCCCCGGCGCCAGATGGAACCGCCAATCCCGGCCAATCCGCACCGTCACATCCGAGTTGAGTACCCCGGTGCTATCCACCCGCACCTCCCCAAAGCCCAACGCCGACCGCACCGCCTGCGCCGCCTGGACATTCCCCTGTTGGGCGATAATCACCGTCTGATTCAGGGTTTCATGCCAGGGCACCTCCCGATAGAGCCGCTGGTAGCCCGCTTTGAGTAAATGCTCCGTCACGGCCGTCACCGTCCCCGGCTCCCCTGTACTATCCTGAAGCACCACCTCAATCTGAGCCAAACTGATTTCCCGGGGTGTGAGTTCAGCAGCGGCCAAGCCAAAATGCTGCACCGCCACCATCTGAATCCGCGTCGGGTCGGGAATCCAATAACTGGCCAACCGCCCCGCAGCCCCAAACTGACCCGGCAGGAGAATCATCTGAAATTTCTCCCGGGAAGTCTCCTGGGCAAAACGCGCCAGCGCCAACAATTCCTCGCCGGTTAAATTCGTATCTACATACTGTTTAATCACCGCGAAAATCTGCGGCAGGCGGGTAAGATTCTGCGGCGTCAGTGCCTGCTCTTGAAAAGCCCGCATAAAAATTTGCTGCCGTTGAATCCGACCAATATCCCCCAGCCCATCCTGACGAAACAGGAGAAAATGCAAAGCCTGCTTGCCGTTGAGTTTCTGTAACCCGGCTTTGAGATTGATGTACAAATGCTGGCTATCATCTTGGTATTTCAAATCCTTGGGCACATTCACCGTAATCCCCCCCAAGGCATCCACCAGCGCCTCGACCCCCATCGGATTCACCCGCACATAACGGTCAATAGGAACACCGCCCATCAGGGTACTGACCGTTTCCGCCGCCAAGGCCGGTCCCCCCTTAGCATTGGCTTCGTTGAGTTTGCTGTAGGGATCACTTTTAATCAAAACCTGCGTATCCCGGGGCAGAGAAATGGCCGTAACGGTATCCGTCACTGGGTCAAACCGCGCCAAAATCATCGTGTCCGTCAGACCCTCAAAATCATTCACCCGCTTTTGGAAACCCGCCTGCGGGTCAAGCGCCAGGACTTTGATCCCCAAAAATAAAATATTCACCGGGCGACTGAGTTGGGGCACCCCAAAAAAACCCTTGGCCAAGGGTTCCCCAAAAAAAGTCTTGGCTTCCTCCTGGCTCAGCCAGCGCTGTTGCAGCGGTGCCCCCTGCAAAAAAATGGCCAACCCTGCCCCTGCCGCCGCCGAACCCAGCCCCAAAAACGTAAACAGCGTCAACCACAACCAAGAAGCTCCCCGCCGCCGCATTTTGGCGGGAGCCACACGGGTGGGAGTGGGAGTCATGGCCACAAACAACCTCACAATTGCTAATTCAGCCTAGCTCAAATCACTCTTTAAGGTAAATGGCGAGCCAACGATGCCAGCCCCGGTAACCGGAGGGATTGCCCCCGCCAAACCCGTACCATTAACCCCAGTTGCAGGATGAAATACCCGGAGGTGATCAGACTGTTGACGACCAAGGCAGGCACCGCCAAGGACTCCTGCTGGGCCACCCCCCCCAAAAGGACATAGGTCAGCAGCCAGAGTCCGGTGAGGGTAATGACGCTGCGACTCAAATCTCGTTCCGGGCGCGAGCGGGATTGATTTGTCAACAGATTCCACACCGCCGGCGCCAAACCCACCACCGGCAGCAAGTAAAACAGCAAACGTAGGCGGGTACTGTCTCTCACTAAACCCCTCAACCACGCTTGATCACTGCAGTCATAAATATCCAAAAATATTTTATCCCATTGATGGTCATGGTGGCCGGGGGCAGCCCCCGACTTTGGTTTGCCATAAACTTCGGTAGGCCAGCGAGAGGATTTTCTGCTGGTTCCCATAAACCGAGGTGCCCTTGTGATAAATTAACTGCCAATTCCTTCGCCGCAAACCCATGTACGAAAAGCTCAGTCCCCCTAGCCAAGGCACCCGCATCACCTTCAAGGCCGGTGTGCCCCAGGTGCCCGATGACCCGATCATTCCCTACCTGCGGGGGGACGGCACCGGGGTAGATATTTGGCCGGCGACCCAGTTGGTATTGGATGCGGCGGTGAATTTAAGTTATGGGACGGCGCGCAAAATCCATTGGTTCAAAGTCTATGCCGGAGATGAAGCCTGCGAGGTGTATGGGGAATTTCAGTACTTACCCCCCGACACTCTCAAGGCCATTCGGGAATACGGGGTGGCGATCAAAGGCCCCTTGACCACGCCGGTAGGGGGGGGCATTCGTTCCTTGAATGTGGCTCTGCGGCAGATTTTTGACCTGTACGCCTGCGTCCGTCCCTGCCGTTATTATCCCGGTACCCCCTCGCCCCACCGGCACCCGGAACAACTGGATGTGATTATCTACCGGGAAAATACCGAAGATATTTATCTAGGGATTGAATGGCGAGCCGAAACGGCACCGGCCAAGGAATTAATTGAATTATTAAACGAACGCTTCATTCCCGGCACCCCCGAACACCAAGGGAAAAAGATTCCTTTGGATAGCGGTATCGGCATCAAACCGATCAGCAAAACCGGTTCCCAACGGTTAATTCGCCGTGCGATTCAACACGCCTTGCGCCTGCCGCCCCAGAAACAACGGGTGACCTTGGTGCATAAAGGCAACATTATGAAATACACTGAAGGCGCTTTTCGGGATTGGGGTTATGAGTTGGTACGCAGCGAATTTCGCCGGGAATGCGTCACCGAACGGGAGGCCTGGATTTTAGAAAATATCGAAAAAAATCCCGACATCACCATCACCGAAAATGCCCGCTTGATCGAACCGGGGTATGAGCATTTACCGCCGCCGAAACAGGCCGCCATTTGCGCAGAAGTCCAACAGGTATTGGCACAAATCGGCGACAGCCATGGCCAGGGGCAATGGCGGACCAAAGTGCTGGTGAATGACCGGATTGCCGATAGTATCTTCCAACAAATTCAAACCCGTCCCCAGGAGTATTCCATTCTGGCGACCATGAATTTGAACGGCGACTATCTCTCCGATGCGGCCGCCGCCATTGTCGGAGGGCTGGGGATGGGGCCGGGCGCCAATATCGGGGATAGCTGCGCCATTTTTGAAGCCACCCACGGCACGGCCCCCAAACACGCCGGCAAAGACCGGGTGAATCCAGGGTCTCTGATTCTCTCCGGGGTGATGCTGTTGGAATTTTTGGGCTGGCAAGAGGCCGCCGACCTGGTGCAAACCGCCTTGGGGCGCGCCATTGCTCAAGGACAAGTCACCTACGACCTGGCTCGTCTGATGGAACCGCCGGTGCCCCCCCTCTCCTGCTCCGGATTCGCCCAGGCCATCGTCCAGCACATGGAAAATGTCAAGAAATCTTGATATTTATGCCCTCAGAGCCAGGCGCGGGCGCAAATAGGATCGGTTGCGCCTTGATCCGGTTAGGAATTTTTACTTAAACTAGTGCCTAACGTTGCGATCCCGGTACCGGGTTCCGAACCTTATGACGCAAGAGCCAACGCCGCTTGAGGAAATGACTTTACGTGAGCTGCGCCGTCGGGCCAGTGAGCTGGGCATTTCTCGTTACAGCCGGATGCGTAAGTCCTACTTAGTGACGGCCATCCGGGCGGCTGAACTTCAGACCACCTATTCCCATTTTTCCCCCATGATGCAGGAGGCGCAAACCACCGTGGATACCCCAGAACAAGTCTTGACTGAACCGGCTCAGACCGCTGTTGCCACCGCTTTGAAGGATGTCGATCAGGGTTTACCGGATTTGCCGGGCGGTTATGGGGAAAGTCGCATTGTCTTGATGCCCCGTGACCCCCAGTGGGCTTACGCCTATTGGGACATTCCCAACGAGGCGCGGGAAGAACAGCGCAAGCGGGGGGGGCAACAGTTAGCCCTGCGGTTGTACGATGCTACGGGAATTAATCTGGCTGTCCAAGCGCCTCACAGTGTGCAGGAGTATGCCTGTGATGAGTTGGCGCGGGAGTGGTATTTACCGATTCCGGTGAGTGACCGGGATTATGTGGTGGAAATCGGCTATCGCTGTGCGGATGGCCGCTGGTTGAGCTTGGCGCGCTCGGCTTCGGTACGGATTCCACCGGTTTATCCTTCGGATTGGATTGAAGATCACTTTATCACCATCCATTTTGAGGAAGACCTGCGCGGGCGGACATTCTTCCAGTTGGTGCCGCCGAGCGAGCGGACGGCGGGTGAAACGACCCCCATCTACGACGAGATTATGCAGTTGGCGGGCGGGGTTGAATCCATGCGGGTGGCCGGTTCCCTCTACGGCTCCATGCAGCACGTCCCCGGTTCCATCGTCAGCAGTGCGGAAATGGCCATCAGTTCTTACGTGTTCCCGTCCGGGATTGGTCGGTGGGCAATTCCGACCTTATCCGGGGTGGGTATGTCGGGGATTGGCTTTGCCGCTTCCATGCCGCCGATCCGTCCCCGCAAGTTCTGGCTGGTAGCGGATGCAGAATTGATCGTCTATGGGGCGACCGAACCGGATGCGACCGTGACGGTGGGCGGTCGGAAAATCAAGCTCAATCCCGATGGGACGTTCCGCTTCCAGATGAGTTTCCCGGATGGCAATTTGGACTTCCCCATTTTTGCGGTGGCCGCCGATGGGGAACAAAACCGGGAAATCCACATGACCTTCGACCGGCGCACCCTGGCGCGGCGTACCAACACCAAGGAAGAAGCGGTGGAAGAGTGGCTCTTCGGTTAAGCCCCTAGGCTTCGGGTAAGCACCCAAATACCCCAAATACCCCTCGGACGAGAACGGGGGGTATTTTTATGAAGGGTACCTCTATTTATTGGAGCCAGCCAAAAATCATCTCGCCAGCATACCGAGTATATGCGCCCCGGTGACCGCTAGTCTCAAATTAATAAATTAGAGGTTCCCTTGATGAATACTTACCAAGGCACTCGCTGGGCCCAAACCAGCATTTGGGGATGCAGCCAATCCACCACCATCACAAATACCGCCACGCCGACGTAAGCCGGACGGAGAAATTCCCGTAAAACCAACTTTTGTTTTCCCTGCCAAATCGCCTGAAAAGGAATAATGGATGTGCTGGCTTGCAACGCAGGAAATGCCTCGGGATAGCGTTGCGCCCAGCGGCGATCCCCATGCCACACCCCAAACAGATGGTGAGCAATTAACCCCAAGGAAGTCACCACCATAAAGGAACTGCCAATCCAGAGGGTATGGGCAATGCACCAGAGAATTTGCCCTACCATTTGCGGATGCCGACAGATGCGAATAATCCCTTCAGAATAGAGATGAATTTGCGGTTTTTGGATCGCCGCAATTTCCCCCAAATTAAATGTAGCCGGGAATAAAAAGAGAAACGAAACCGCCGTTAAGACCCAAACCAACTCCCGCACCCCTGGGACATCCTGCACCTGCCAGAGTTGGATGCCGTCGTAACGGTGTTTCAAAAAATAGCCCAACAACGGCACCACCACCAATAAACTGGCGCTGGCAAACAGCACCCGATAACCCCGCGCCCCCAACCACTGTTCTCCCCGGGGGCGCAGCGCTGCCAAACCACTATGCACCAGGGCAAACCCCAGCAACCAAGCCAAGATAATCCCGTGTGACATACTGAGCGATTACCGAGCTGCCCCCTGCTTGACGGTGTTGTTATTCTGGCGAACCAAATCCGTCAGCACATCCACCGCCCGGGCGAATTGGGGGTCAGCCGGAGTGCCGATGGCGCGGTCTTTGATGATTTTCTCCCGCTGCTCATCCGTCAGGTTGATTTCCACATCCGGGACAATCCCCTCTTTATTAATATCTCTACCGCTGGGGGTCAAATACCGGGCAATCGTCACCGCCACCCCGGAACCGTCCTGCAATTCCCGCACCGATTGGACTAAGCCCTTGCCGAAGGTTTTGGTGCCCACCAAAGTCGCCCGCCGGTTGTCCTGCAAGGCACCCGCCAGGATTTCACTGGCGCTGGCGGAACCCCCATCCACCAAAATGACCAAAGGCCGGTCGGTCAAAGGCCGCCGGGAGGCTTCATACCGCTCGGCCTCGCCCACCCGCGTCACCGTGGAAACAATCGTACCCTTGTCCATCCACATGCGGGCGATCTCAATACTGGCCTGCAACAAGCCGCCGGGATTGGAACGCAGGTCGAGGATATAGCCCGTCACCCCCTGGGCTTCCAGTTTGCGAATCGCCTCCCGCATATCCTGGGACGCATTGCCGTTGAATTGGGTCATGCGAATATAGCCCATTTTGCCCGCCGGGGTCTCTTTCACCTCATGGCGCACCGCATGGAGTTCGATGCGCTCCCGTTTGAGATTGAACGTCAAGGTCTGCTTGCCCCGTTCAATCTCCAGGCGCACCATCGTCCCCGGCTTACCGCGGATCAGGGACACCGCCTCGTTAATGTCCATCCCCTTGGTACTTTTGCCGTCAATCGAAACAATATAATCCTGCGCCAAAATGCCCGCCCGTGCCGCCGGTGTATCCTCAATCGGTGCCACCACCACCAAGCGGTTGGTTTTGTCTTCCTGCGCCAGTTGAATCCCCACCCCGGTCAACTCCCCGGAGGTATCCACCCGCAAATTGGCAAACTGTCGCGGATCCATGAAGCGCGTGTAGGGGTCATTCAATTTATCCAGCATTTCCCGAATCGCCTTGTAGGCTTCCTCTTTGCTGGTGTACTCCCGGCTGAGGTACTGCTGCCGCACCTGCCGCCAATCATGCTTGTTAAACGAGCTATCCACATAGTCCCGATAGATGATTTGCCA
>CALHCP010000004.1 GCA_937936705.1 uncultured cyanobacterium
GATCCGTGCCACTCCCGTTACCCAAGGGGAATTTGCTGAATTTATCGCCGCCGGTGGCTATCAAGACCCGCGCTGGTGGTCACAAGCAGGCTGGCAGTGGCTCCAGCGGGAGAATGTCACTCAGCCATTGTACTGGCAATCGCAGTATCAAAATCGCCCTGTGTGTGGGATCAGTTACTACGAAGCCTCGGCCTACTGCCGGTTTATCGGGAAACGCTTACCCAGGGAATCGGAGTGGGAATGGGCCGCGCAGCAGGGTTTGCCGCAGCGGGGGCAGGTCTGGGAGTGGACAAGTTCGTGGTTTTCCCCCTACCCGAATTTTACTCCCTATCCCTATACGGGCTATTCTGCCTCTTACTTTGATTGTCAGCACAAAGTCATGCGGGGCGGCAGTTGGGCAACCCATGATGAGCTGAAACGCCCCAGTTTTCGCAATTGGTATCAACCGCACATCCGGCAGATGTTTACGGGATTGCGCTGGGTCGCCGATTGAGGGGGAGACACTGCCAGCGCTCCGCACTTGCGCCGGGGTTTTTGCCTATACGGGTTCACCGATCCGGGGGTTTATTGATGAAAATAAAAATAAAATAGGTACGTCTCTTCTATTTTATTTATTGGAGCCAGAAGAAAATCATCTCGCTGGAATGCCGAGTTGATAGAGAACCAGAGACGGGGGCGGCGCCCCTGTGACTGCCTATCCCTAATTAAATCCCTAATTAATAGAAAATTAATAGTGGAATAGAGGTTCCCTAGAGAGAGGTGCTCTAAAATAGCATCACACGGTAATCGGCTACTGCCTATGGTTGCTCCCGAACTACTCCAGATTGCCCGGCAGGCACGGCAAGCGGCACAACAATTAGTCACTTTAGACACAGCGGCCAAAAATCAGGCTCTCGCCGCCATTGCCACAGCATTGCAGACCCACCAGGCGGAAATTTTACAGGCCAATCAGGCGGACATGACCCGTTCCCAGCAAGAGGGACTAGCACCGGCTCTGCTCCAACGGCTGCAGTTGTCCTCTGATAAACTCGCCAGCAACATCCAAGGGGTAGAGGATGTCAGGCGTTTGCCCGACCCGGTGGGACAACGGCAACTGCATCGGGAATTGGATGCGGGGTTGATTCTGGAACGGGTGACTTGTCCGCTGGGGGTGCTGGGGGTGATTTTTGAGGCACGCCCGGAGGCGGTGATTCAGATTACCGCCTTGGCACTCAAGTCGGGGAATGCGGTGATCCTCAAGGGGGGTCAGGAGGCGACCGAGTCCTGTCAGGTGTTGGTCAAGGCGATTCATGCGGGGTTAGAGGGAACGCCGATTCCCCCCGCCGCCGTTCAGTTGTTGACCACCCGGGCGGAAATTCAACAGTTACTGGAATTAGACCAGTATGTCAATCTGCTGATTCCCAGGGGTTCCAATGCCTTTGTGCGTTATATCCAAGAGCATTCCCGGATTCCGGTGTTGGGTCATGCGGACGGGCTGTGCCATCTGTACGTTGACCAGCAGGTGAATATCCCCCAGGCGATTGCTCTAGTCGTAGATAGCAAAACCCAGTACCCGGCGGCTTGTAATGCGATTGAGACCTTATTAGTCCATGCCGCGATTGCGCCGGAGTTTTTGCCCCCCTGCGCGGCAGCCTTGGTGGCCAAGGGGGTGAAATTGCGTGGGGATGCGGCCACCCAAAAAATCATCCCGGTCGCTCCCGCTACGGATGAGGATTGGCGCACGGAATACCTGGATTTGATCTTGGCGGTCAAAGTGGTGGATTCTCTGGCGGCGGCGATTGCCCATATCAATACCTACGGTTCGGGGCATACGGAGGCGATTGCGACGACGGATCGGCAGGCCGCCGAGCAGTTTATCGCGCAGGTGGATGCGGCGGGGGTGTATCACAACTGCTCCACCCGGTTTGCCGATGGGTTTCGCTATGGGTTTGGGGCGGAGGTGGGGATTAGCACCCAACGGTTGCCGCCGCGGGGGCCGGTGGGGTTGGAGGGCTTGGTCACCTACAAATACCGGCTTTGGGGGCAGGGACAGGTGGTGGCCACCTATAGCGGTACCCAGCCCAAAGCGTTTACCCATCGGGATTTGCCGCTCTAGGGTTGAAAGACTTCGGTCACATCCTGGAGGGCTTGCCCCAAACTGCCCGCATCGGCGTAGCGTTCGGAGGGCTTTTTGGCTAAACAGGCCATGATGATTTCGGCCAGCCGGGGGGGAACCTGGGCGCCAAATGCTTGTAGCGTGATGGGGCGGGGTGGGGTCTGTACATGAGCGCGCAGCCACTGCTGGCGATGGCTATTTTCAGGAAGGCCAAAGGGGTTGGTGGCGGTGAGCATTTCGTAGGCAATCAATCCCAGGCTATAGACATCCGCCCGTTGGTCAGCCAGGCGCGCCCGACCATCGCACTGTTCCGGGGAGGCGTAACGGTAGGTCCCCAAAAAACTGCCCACCGCCGTCAGTTGGGTAGCCTCGGTCTCTTGGATCACCCGGGCGATGCCAAAATCTAAAATTTTCACCAAGTCCTCGCCCAGAGAACCGGGGATGATAAAGATATTGTCCGGCTTCAAATCCCGATGGACAACGTTGTTGGCATGGGCGGCCTGCAAACCGGCACACACCTGGGTCAAAATTCCCACGGTGCGGGCAACCGGCAAGGGGGCTTCCTGGCGAATCAGACTGCCCAGACTTTGCCCCCGCAGGTATTCCATCACATAAAAGGGGACTTGCGCTTGGATAATGCCGCTGTCAATAACCTGAACAATATGGATGCTATTGATTTGGGCGGTGACGATAATTTCTCGTTGAAAGCGCTGGATGATTTGCTCCCCGAAGTTGGTCTCGGTGGGTAAACGGGTGAGGATTTTCACCGCAACCGCCTTGCGTAAATGCTGATCCAAAGCCAAAAACACATCCCCCATACCGCCCCCGCCCAGATGCCGCTGCAACAGATAACGGTTGCCGTCCCCCACCTGCACCCCTTCCCACTGTTGCCCCAACTCGGCGAAACTGCCTTTGGGGATACTGGGCTGGGTGGTGCCTTCCAGGGGCAACGGTTGGGGCAGTCTAGGTCGCCGTCGCCGCGCACACCAGGGAGCCATGCCTAAAATCAGCCCCCACACCAGCAGGGGAGCCGCTAACGGTATCCAAGTGGAGCCACTCAAGACCCAAATCAAAATAATGGCACCGGTGCCGCCGATCCCCCCCCACAGGAGTCGGCGGCCATAGCCCAACAGTCCTACCCCCACCAGCCCCCAAACCGCAATCCACAGAGACTCCCAAGGTTCCGACCAGAAATGGATCCCCTGCTGCCCATCCAGAGCCTGATCCAGGATTTGCGTCACCGCTTGCGCATGAAAAAAAATCGGGGCTTGGCGTTCTCCCCCAGGCGTGCGGTACCAAGGCCGCCCGTCCGCTTGCAGTTGCTCCCCCACCAGCACCACCCGTCCCTGCACCTGGTCGGCTCCTAATCCCTGCAAGGCTTGCGCGAGGGTCACCTGGTCAAAGTCGAGGGGAGAGGGGCGCAACAGCATTTGCCAGCCCTGCACCCGCCGCCCTCGATAAGGGCCGCTATTGGCGCGGAGGGGTTGCCACTGCCCCCGCCCCAGGCGCAGACTTGTTGAGCCTTTTAAGCCTTCTAGGCGAGGGGTGATGTCCTGGAGATTGAGATAATGCACCGCCAGCAACAGCCCCAGGGAATGCTTCGCCTCACACCCCCTGTTCGTGCCCGCCGGCGGGTTCCCCCCCAGTAGATAGCGACGAACCCTCCCATCCTCATCCAGGGGCAACTGGGTGAGCGCCGCCTGAGGTATCCCCATGCGGGCATAGGGAACCAGCAAACTTCCGCCTGCCTCCCCGGCGGGGGAACAGCCCACCACGACCGGCACATTCGCTACTTGCAATGCCGTGCGTTGGTCTTGCCACTGCTCCTCGGTTTGATTGCCCGTTGAGGGTAAATCCAACCCCACCACCCGTGGCCGCAATTCTGCCAAGCGGAACAACAACTTTTGCCAAGTGGCTAAACTCAATTGGTCTTGCTCCAACTGCACCAAATCCTCATCCGTGACCAGCACCAGCAGCAACCGCTCATCCCGACTCCGCTGCAGTTGCCACCTCAGCCACAGGTCATAGCTCCACCTATCAACCGCCTGCAGACCGCCCCCACCGCGCACCAGCAAAACCAGACTGACGCTGATGACCCCTGCCAGTCCCGCCTTCAGCCAATGTCGGTCAATCCCCTTCACCCCCGCGCCACCTCCCGTGGCAATCCTACATCCGCCGTCGATACCACCACCAGCCCACCACCCCTGCTCCCAGCAAACCATAGGCCGCCAATGCCTGACCCGCCAAAGTCACATCCCAATCCGGTGCCCAACCCATCCCCTTCACCGCCAGGGAAAAAGCAGCCACCGACGGCACCAACGTCAACCAAAACGGCCACAAGGTCAACACCACCGTCAACGGCATCCCCACCGACTTGCCGGTCAGCATCTCCTCCGCTCCCAGCGCCAGCACCATCCCCGCCAACACCAGCAAACCCAGCAACCAAAACTTGCGGGTACGAAAAACATAATCGAGTATCCTCGGTTTAGCCCTTTCCATATACCCACAACCGGGACAATCTTGTAAAAATCAACACAGAATCCACAGAATCATGTTTTAATATAACTTTTTTGCCGCAATTCCGGCAGAATTTCTTGAACATAATCCACCACCTGTTGAATCTCCGTAGCCGTCGTCCACCGCCCCAACCCAAACCGCACCGAACTGGCCGCTGCCTGCCTTGACCGGCCCAAAGCTTGCAGTACATGAGAAGGCCGCCCGCTACTGCAGGCCGACCCTGCAGAAACCGCCATCACCGCCTGGAAACGCCGGTGCAATTCTGCCCCATTGACCCCCTGGAACGTCACATTCAAATTACCCGCCAACCGGGGTGACCACGCCCCATTCAGCAAGACATCGTCCAGTTTTTGTAATCCCTGCCACAAAGCCGTCCGCAGGTGCAACAACCGCGCCTGTTCCGTCTCCCATTCTGCCAATGCCCAGCGCACCGCCGCCGCCAACCCCACAATCAACGGCACGGCCAAGGTGCCGGCGCGCCACCCCTGCTCCTGGCCGCCCCCATACATCTGCGGCACCAGTTGCACCCGGGGGCGGTCTCGCCGCACAAACAACGCCCCGACCCCCTTAGGTCCACCGATTTTATGGGCAGTTAGGGACAAAAGGTCAACCTGTAAATCCTGTACATCCAAAGGCATCTTACCAACCGCTTGGGCAGCATCCGTGTGCAAGAGAATCCCCCGCTCCCGGCACATCACCCCGATCTCCCGCAAGGGTTGCAAAACCCCAATCTCATTATTGGCCGCCATCACCGACACCAAAATCGTCTCTCGACGCAGGGCTTGCCGCAGTTGCTCCAAATCTAATAAACCATCCGGTTGCACGGGCAGATAAGTCACCTCAAACCCCAGAGACTCCAGATGTTGACAGGGTTCCAGCACCGCCCGATGTTCCGTTTGCACGGTAACGATATGCCGTCCCTGGGCATAATAAGCCGCTGCCACCCCCTGAATTGCCAGGTTATTCGCCTCGGTGGCACCACTGGTAAACAAGATGCTCTCCGGCACCGTATTTAGGCTGGCGGCCAACTCTTCCCGTGCCATCTCCACCGCCGCCTGCACCTCCCAGCCGTAGGCATGTCCCCCGCTGGCCGGATTACCAAACCGTTCCCACCAGTAGGGCATCATCGCCTGCCAAACCCGCTCATCTAGGGGGGAGGTGGCATGATAATCCAAATAAATCGGACGCATGGACAAACAAAGCCAGCCGGAAATCAGATATTCATTCAGTTTAACAATTCAAACCTCAGAGTTCGACGCTCTTAGAGCTAAGGGCACCTCTCAGGACTATTGAACCTCCGTAATAAAACTTAACATTAGGGGCACGATAGATTCCATCATAGTTGCAACCCCCAAAAGTTGCATTGAAATACCATATCTGCCTATTTCTATCGCAAGGTGGCCTGACTTCAGAACAAGGATTACGGAGAACCGATGACGGCGCCTACGCCCCGGCGACCGCCTGTCCCCAGTCAATAGAGGTTCCCATCACAAATACAGCACCTTCATTGCTCAAAGGGCACAGATAGAGATATGCGTAACCTGTCTTGAAGCGAATTATGCTTACCACCGTCCTGCGGGCATGTATCCTCAATAACCGACAAGTCTGTCTGTTTGATCACTGAGGCAAGACTCCGATTTTCTGGAGAATTGGCTTGACCACATTTCTCAATTTTCTTCTGAGGTTTTTTCGCAAGTATTTAAGATAGCATTTCCTGAAAAATATTTGCCCTAAAGAGGTCATATCTTGAAGGTTTAGTCTTGCTATTGCCGGGGCAGTAGAATTAGATGTCCGTTGCTTGAGTTCTGCCAGTACAATCTCAAAAATTTCCATGGGTAGCCAACTGAGATTCAAGCTGTTAATTGCTACAATTTGTTTCAGTTCCTCATGGTAAGCATAAAAATATCCTGAACCATCCGTGTAGATTTTTTTAACTTCTCGACCTGTAAATAATCGCTCCGTTTCTAATTCATGCTTATAGCACATACAGTCATCGAATGTTGAATGATCAATGACTTGGTTTAATCTAATTGTATGGATAACCGGCTCTTTTTTGAACTCTAAATAGGCTGACATTTCGGTGAAGGCATAATCAGGATAAACTTCGTCAAATAGTTTGCGCAGACTGGTTAAGTATTCCTGATCTTGGAACAGTCCATTGATTTTATCCAGATAGGATTGAACCGCATTTAAGTTATTGATAAATCCGTTGATACACATGCCATTACATTGTTCCGTAGCATCATAATCTTTGAACTTGTATTCATGTTGAGAGAGATCGGTTAATATCATAGTATCGGAATCAAAATGCCAGAACCGTTCATAGCCTTGAGCAGTAGTGAAGTTGTACACATAAAACCAACGTTTGAAAATAAAATTTACCCAGTCATGTGTACCCCGAATACCATGATGATTGCGACCTTCAATGAGTTGATAAACCCGATTAAATAACTCAACTCTCTCGCCGTAATCAAAGTCAGTAAAATATAAATGTTTAAGGCCATATTGGTTGGCAATAGGACGATTGGATTCATCACCCAATAAAACAACCTCCTTATCAGGATTGGTAAATTTAACCGCTTCAAAAACATAGTGTAAATAAGGACTTGGGCTAAAATGGCAAAAAATAATCGGAGCGTTCATGTGAATTTTTAACTTATACAGACAACTATGGCTTAGATTAATCTTTTATTGGAGTTATTGTCAACCTTCAGGATTGCTGGGGGTGAAAGTATTGATAAATTTGTCGCGCCAAGCGGGAGCCAATGCCCGGTACTTGCGCCAGTTGCTCGGCGGTAGCAGCTTGAATCATATCCAGCGAATGAAAATAGGCGAATAATTGTTGCTGCCGTTGATGACCCAGACCGGGAATTTGCGCCAGAGATCAGAGCCGATCATCGTATATTTTGCGGTACTCATTTCCGGGGGCTTAAACGTCAAAGTAATA
Organism: uncultured cyanobacterium; assembly: GCA_937936705.1. GTDB lineage: Bacteria > Cyanobacteriota > Cyanobacteriia > Gloeomargaritales > Gloeomargaritaceae > Gloeomargarita. Next base: position 7,560 of record CALHCP010000004.1, read on the forward strand.
AAGTAATAATCATCCCCATCGTTATCTTTACCCTGCTCAAATCGGAGGTAGATAGAGTTCAAATCGGTTGCCTCCTCCAACCTAAACCCCTAAGGAACCTCTATAAATTACGGATAAGCGGTCGCAGGGGCGTAGCCCCCGTCTTTGGTTCTCCCTCAACTTGATAGGCCAGCGAGATCATGTTTGGCCGGCTTCAATCAATAGAGGTGCCCTCAAGTCACATTGAAGTCCCATGGCGATAGAGGTGCCGATTATCACTCATTGGTGATGACTTCAGTACGCA
>CALHCP010000005.1 GCA_937936705.1 uncultured cyanobacterium
CGTTTATCAATCGGGTGATGCCAGGACTTACAGGTTCAGTTGTACCTTGCCAAGCAGGTCTTGTATCTGCCCGGTTCCCCAGAAGTCTTTTCTGGCGGGCAATAGTGCCATACTTGACTGGAATGATAATATCACATCCGCCGCTAACTAGCGAATGGTGCTTCGCGTCCTTTCGTAGGATGCGCGGCGGCATCGCCTCAACAGTAAAGCGGGGCAGATGAAAATGGACTTGCACGACCTGGCCGAAGGATTACCGGCCAACTACGAGCAATGGGTGGAAGTAGCGAGTCAAACCTATGCCATCTTCCACCCAATTCATTGCCTGAAACAGCAACTTACCCAACTAGAACAAGCAGGAGGATGACCGATGCCTAAAACCCTCGCCGAATTTAATCAACTCACCGATGCGGAGGGGTATTTCGAGTTCCTGGAAGTCCCTTACGACCCCAAGGTGGTGAACGTGAATCGGTTACATATTCTGCGGAAATTTTCTCAAATGAAGGCAGCAATTGACTCAGAGACCGATGACCCCCAAGTGCGTCTGGAGCGTTACCGCTCTGCCTTGGCAACCGCCTACCAGGTGTTTTTGAATTCTACTTCTTACGAGCAAAAACTGTTCAAGGTCTTTCAAACGCCGCCGCCTGCGGTCGTGCTGCTGTCGGATATTACCGCTGAGGAGGAGAAAGCCGGTGTTTGAACTTTCCCCCCAAGAATTGGAGCGCTATCGCCGTCAGATGCAGCTGGCGGGGTTCGGCAAAGCCGGTCAGCTGGCGCTCAAACAGACCACCGTCCTGATCACGGGAGTCGGTGGCTTAGGAGGAACGGTTGCCTTGTATTTAACCGTGGCAGGGATCGGCAAGCTGATCCTGGTGCGGGGGGGAAATTTACGCCTGGATGATATGAATCGGCAGGTATTGATGACCCACGCTTGGGTCGGCAAACCAAGGGTGTGGCAGGCGAAGCATACCCTCCATGCCCTCAACCCCGATGTGGTCATCGAGGCGGTGCCCGAATACCTGACGGCGGCCAACGCCGACCGGTTGGTGCAGCAGTGCGACCTCGCCGTCGATTGTGCCCACAATTTTGAGGAGCGTTCTCTGCTGAATCAGACCTGTGTCGCCCATGGCAAAGCGATGGTGGAAGCGGCCATGAGCGAGATGGATGCCTATCTGACCACAATTGTGCCGGGGCAGACTCCCTGTCTGGCCTGTCTGTTCCCGGAATTTCCCCCTTGGGATAAACGGGGTTTCGGGGTGTTAGGAGCCGTATCGGGGGCGTTAGCCTGTCTGGCCGGCTTAGAAGTGATTAAATTCGTCACCCACTTGGCTCAACCCCTTTTGGGCGAACTGTTGACGATGAATTTTCATACCCTCACCTTCAAAAAATATCGCACCTACCGTGAACCCCATTGTTCTATCTGTCACCACCTTTACTAGGAGGAAATCATGCTGATTACCCCGCAAGCGCAAAATAAACTCCGGGCACTCCTGCCCCGGCCGGATCGAACCTATCGGATTAAGGCCATGCCGGGCGGCTGTCAGGGTTATACCTTTGACCTGAAAATTATTCAGAATCCCCAACCGGATGATGTGTTGCAATCGTTTCCCGATTTACCGATTTACATTGACCCGTCCAGCCTACCCTACCTGCAAGAGGTCGTGGTGGATTATGTGGAAGGGCTGGTAAATAGCGGTTTTACCTTCCATCACCCGGCCAGTTGCAGTTGTGGCAAATCTTTTGCGCCCAACACGTGTCCAAGCTAATCAGTAAAGGAGCTAAACCATGACGACCTATCAAGTGCGTTTGATTAATAAAAAACACAACTTGGATGTGACGTTTCCGGTCGAGGAGGACTGTTACATTTTGGATACGGCGGAGGAGCAGGGGATTGATTTACCCTTTTCCTGCCGGGCCGGTTCCTGTTCCAGTTGTGTCGCCAAAATCGTCGAAGGCGAAGTGGATCAGTCAGAACAAAACTTCCTCGATGAAGAACAAATCGCCAAGGGCTTTGTTTTACTCTGTGTGGCCTATCCCCGCTCAGATTGTACCTTCCGCACCCATCAAGAAGCCTATCTCGTTTAAGGAGTCACCTCATGCTAACGGAAGTACGAACCATCCACTCCAGCCCATGCCCCGAAAAGCCAGGGCATCACCGCATTCGTTATCCACCTCAATCCACCGCCACGATGACATCAGAGGCTTTGATCGCCGCATAAACCTCTTTACCCACCGCCAGCCCCAACCGCTCACTAGAAGCCTTGGTAATGACGGCAGCAATTTCTACCCCCGGTGCGACTGCAATCGTCACCTCACTGTTGACCACTCCCACCGTTAAACTTTTGACGGTGCCCTTCAGGAAATTGCGGGTACTTATCTCCATTTTTAACGACTCAGTGCAAAGAACATGGCTAACCTAGCACTTCACCCATCTGAGGACTGTATCATGGCTTACTTAACTGCGTTGACCCAAGGGGGTACCACCTGGACACCCCGATTTGTCCAAAGCATTGACATCACCCGCTGTTTGGGGTGCGGTCGTTGCTTAAAAGTCTGCGGTCGCAACATCCTCGAGCTACGCTCGGTGAATGATGAATTTGAGTTTGTGGATGAGGATGAGGAAGAAAGCGAACGCAAGGTGATGACCATTGCCCACCCGGAGTTGTGCATTGGTTGTCAAGCCTGCGCCCGCATTTGCCCGAAGCAATGCTACACCCACGCTGCCCAATCCTTGAATTGACCGACACACCCACAGACAGCAATAGAACCTTGTCGAGAAGTAAGGCTGGGGTTTGCGCCCCGGCGGCGGTTATTCTCAACTTAATTAGGATTGCTATGAAAAACCTCGTCCCTTAAGGGGTCGGGATACCCGCCTCACCTGCCGGTGGAGATGGCGCTGGCGCAGAGCCGCTCTCGCCGGTTTTCTGCGTCTTCAGGACTGACACCTAAATGAACCTTTCAATGGGCACCTCTATGGATGGGAGCCAAGGGGAAATTCTCTGGCCAGAACGCCCCAATTACGGAGAACCAGAGACGGAGGCAGCGCCCCTGCGACCGCCGTTCCCCAATTAATAGAGGTTTCTAAATGAACATTTTTCTTGCACTCCGGGAGAGGAGGGTAGTTTTGTTATTACAAACGCATTCACGCTAAAATTGTTATAAAGCAATTCTCGTCAAGGTTAGAGACAAGCCCATGAGTCCCCTGCCAGAGCGAATTATTCCCACGGATTTGGGCAGTGAAATGTCCCGTTCCTATTTGGAATATGCCATGAGCGTCATTGTGGGGCGGGCATTGCCGGATGCCCGGGACGGTCTCAAACCGGTACACCGGCGGATTCTCTATGCCATGCACGACCTGGGGTTGCAACCCAATGCTGCCTATAAAAAATGCGCCCGGGTGGTGGGGGAAGTACTGGGTAAATACCATCCGCACGGGGAAACCGCCGTTTACGAAGCGCTGGTGCGGATGGCGCAGGATTTTTCCATGCGTGACCCCTTGATTGACGGGCATGGCAACTTTGGCTCCGTGGATGATGACCCGCCGGCGGCGATGCGTTACACCGAATGTCGGCTGCGGGCATTGACGCGGGAGGCGTTGCTGACCGATATTGACGCAGAGACGGTGGATTTTATCCCCAACTTTGACGGTTCCGAACAGGAACCCACCGTGCTGCCGGCGCGCTTGCCCCAGCTTTTACTCAACGGTGCCTCGGGCATTGCGGTAGGGATGGCGACGAATATCCCGCCCCACAATTTGGGAGAATTGGTGGATGGTCTCATCGCCTTTATTCACAATCCGCAGATCACCGATGCCGAATTACAACGTTTGATTCCAGGGCCGGATTTTCCCACGGGAGGGCAAATTTTAGGCCAGGATGGCATCTGGGAAATGTACCAGACCGGCCGTGGTTCGATGACCCTGCGGGGCATTGCCCAGATCGAAACGGTCAGTGCGCCGGGACGGCCGGAAAAAGAAGCCATTATTGTCACCCAATTACCTTTTCAGGTGAATAAAGCCGCCTTGATTGAGCGAATCGCCGAATTGGTGAATGAGAAAATCATTGAGGGGATCAGCGATGTCCGGGATGAAAGTGACCGCGACGGTATGCGAATCGTGATCGAATTAAAGCGGGATGCCCTGCCCCAGGTGGTACTGAATAACCTGTATAAACAAACTCCCTTACAAGTCAATTTTGGCGCCAATATGTTAGCCCTGGTGAATCGGGAGCCGGAATTATTAACCCTGCGGCGCTTTTTAGAAGTCTTTTTGGCATTTCGGGAAGAGACCCTACAGCGGCGCACCCGTTATTATCTCCGCAAAGCCCAGGAACGGGATGAGATTGTGCAGGGGTTATTGGTCGCCTTGGGAAATATTGACAGTATTATTCAACTCATTCGCCAGGCGGAAAACACGGAAACAGCCCGGCAAAATTTAATGACGGTGTATGAATTAACGGTGAACCAAGCCAATGCGATTTTAGATATGCAAATTCGCCGGTTGACGGCTTTAGAAAGTGAAAAAGTCCACCAAGAGCACGCCGAACTCACGGCCAAAATTGCCGACCTTTCCGATATTCTGGAACGCCGGGAACGCCGTCTTGAACTGATGGTGCAGGAGTTGCAGGAATTAAAAAATACTTTTGCGACGCCTCGCCGCACCGAAATTGTGGCCAGTTCCTCGGGCAGTTTACATGATATTGATCTGATTGCCAACGAAGCCTGCATTATTTTGGTAACCGAACAGGGGTATATCAAACGGATGGCGGTGGATACCTTTAGTCGGCAAAGTCGCGCCACGCGGGGTAAGGCGGGAACGACGATGAAACCGGACGATGCGGTGGCTTTGTTTTGTTCGGCGCAGACCCATGACCACATTTTATTTTTCAGTGACCGGGGCATTGTTTATGCCCTGCGGGCGTATCAAATTCCGGTGGCTTCCCGCACGGCGCGGGGCATTCCTTTGGTGCAATTATTACCGATTACGTTGGAGGAAAAAATCACTTCGGTTTTACCCGTGAGTAGTTTTGGGGAGGAAGAGTATATTGTCATGTTAACCCGGGGCGGATTTATTAAGAAAACGGCGCTTTCTGCCTTTAGTAATATCCGCGCCAACGGTTTGATTGCGATTAGTTTGGAGGAGGGGGATCACCTGGGTTGGGTGCGCTTGGCGAAGGCCACGGATAGTATTTTAATCGGGTCACGGGGGGGGATGGCGATTCGCTTTGCGGTGGATCACAAGCAACTGCGACCGTTGGGGCGAGCCACGCGGGGGGTGCGGGCGATGGAACTGCGCCCGGGGGATGTGCTGGTGGGGATGGATATGATTTCGCCGGGGGATGAGCGGGATATTTTGGTGGTGACGATGAATGGGTATGGGAAACGGGTGCCCGCTTCCGAGTTTCGCATCCAAAACCGGAGTGGCATGGGGATCACCTCCACAAAATTCCGCAAAAAAGGGGATTTGGTGGCGGGGTTGGGGTTGATCGGGGCGGATGAGGAGGTTTTGCTGGTCACGCAACGGGGGGTGATTATCCGGCAGGCGGCTCGGGATATTTCCCAGCAGTCGCGCATGGCAACGGGGGTGCGCCTGCAACGGTTGGATGCGGATGATGCGATTGCCGCCGTGGCCGCTGTGCCGCCTAGTTTGGCAGAGGAGGAAACCGAGGAATCAGGCGGTTAGGTGTGCCGCTGGTGGCGGTCAATCCGTCACCTCTTGGCCGACGATCAGGGTGCGGTTTTGCCCACCACGAGTCAGCACCACTTCCCGTTCCCGCACTTCTTGGACGAACCAGCCGCTTTGCCCGACTTGCTCCCCCATACTCACCTGCTGGGTTACATCGCCCATCTGGAACAGGGCAACGGAGTTGGCTCCCATCTGCAATAGCCCAATCAGGGTTACGGTGGCACGGGCGGCGGGTTTCTGAGCCGGAGTGGGGGCAGGCAAGGATACGGGAGCCGTAATCACCGGAGCTTGGGGGATGGGGAGAACGGTGACGGGTGGTGGCGGCGGCAGAGCAGCCGGTTCCGGTGGCTTGGCCTGGGTCGGGGAAGGAGAAGGTTTGGCCGGGCGGTCGGGGATTTGGGCTAAAGACCGTTCCAGGTAGGCAATAAATTCCTCATGGGTGGGTTCCGGGGCAGGGGTCACTGAGGCGGTTTGCCCGTGTTGTCGCCATTGCCACGTTGCCAACATGACCACTACTCCGAGCCCCAGCCACAGCCACCAAGGGGTTTGCCGCTCCGCCGGGCTGTCCACAAAGGCCGCCGTCAGGATGGTTTCGGGGTTGGAGAGCGGTTGGGTCGCCGGGATGAGGGGAGCCGGGTTGCAGGCTAAAACGACCCTAGCTCCGGGTTCCGGGATGGCACGGGCGAGGGCTAAGGGTTGACCGGCCGGGGGTAGGCAACGGGGGGGCAAGGGTTCCTCCAAACGGGCGAAAACCTCGTCTAGCAGGGCTTCCGCTTCTGCTTCGAGTCGGGGTTCATTCGGGAGATCATTCATGCGGAAATCCGGTGATGAAGTTCTAAATAAATCAATAGAGCTTGAATATCTGCGGGATTGACACCGCCAATCCGGGCGGCTTGACCAAGTGTGAGGGGACGAACGTGACTTAATTTTTCCCGTGCTTCCATTGATAGCGTAGTAATGCGATTGTAGTCAATATCTAGGGGTAAACGCCGTTGGGCATATTTTTGGGCTTGTTCGATTTGTTGGCTCTGGCGTTGTAAATAACCGGCGTATTTAAGGCTGATTTCGACGCTTTCGCGCACAGAACGCTCTAAATCCGCTGACCCTAGCCCCCAATCCAGCAAATGTTCATAATGCAAGCCGGGACGGGTCAACAATTCCGCCAGGGTAACGGCGGTGCGGACGGGTTCCCCCATCGCCTGTAATTGCGCTACCACCGGGTCGTGGGGTTTGATGCGAATTTGGCGCAGGCGTTCCTGCTCCTGGGCAATACGCCGTTGTTTCTCCTGGTAAATTTGCCAGCGGCGGTCATCAATCAAACCAATTTCCCGTCCCAAGGGGGTGAGCCGTTCGTCGGCATTATCCGACCGCAGGTGCAGACGGTACTCGGAGCGAGACGTCAACATCCGGTAGGGTTCCCGCAAATCCCGGGTACACAGGTCGTCAATCAGCGTGCCGATGTAACTTTGCTCCCGGGGGAAAACCATCAATTCTTGACCGGCAACATAACGGGCGGCGTTGATCCCGGCGACGATACCCTGAGCCGCCGCTTCCTCATAACCGGTGGTGCCGTTAATTTGGCCGGCGCAAAATAACCCCTGAATTTTCTTGGTCATCAAGGTCGGGGCGCATTGGGTAGCGGGCAGGTAATCGTATTCCACCGCATAGGCCGGACGGAGCATCACGCAACGTTCCAAGCCCGGTAAAGTCTGCAATAGAGCCAGTTGGATCGGTTCGGGTAAACCGGTGGAAAACCCTTGAATATACAGTTCCGGAATATCCCGCCCTTCCGGTTCCAGGAAGATTTGGTGGGATTCTTTATCGGCAAAACGCACGATTTTGTCTTCAATGCTGGGGCAGTAGCGAGGGCCTTTGGCTTCCACCCAACCGCCATACACCGGCGACAGGTGCAAATTTTCCCGGATCAAGCGGTGGGTTTCGGGGGTGGTGCGGGTGAGATAGCAGGGCAATTGTTCCCGCTCCTGCCACACATCCGGGTCAAAACTAAACCAGCGCACCTCTGGATCGCCCGGTTGCGGCTCCAGATGCGTGGTATCCACCGTGCGTTTGTCCACCCGGGCGGGAGTGCCGGTTTTCAAGCGACCCACCTCAAAGCCTAACCGTTGGAGATTCGCCGTCAACCCCTCGGCGGCAAATTCCCCGGCGCGCCCCGCCGCCATGGAGTGATTGCCCACCCAAATCCGTCCCCCCAGAAACGTCCCCGTAGTGAGAATCACGGCTCGGGCAGCAAAATTGACCCCAAAGTAAGTCGCAACCCCTGTCACCTCATCGTTGGCACCCAGGATTAAATCCGTGACCATGCCTTCGCGAACCCAAAGATTGGGTTGGTTTTCCACCACCTGACGCATCACTTTGGCGTATTCCCGTTTATCCGTTTGTGCCCGCAAGGCCCACACCGCCGGCCCGCGAGAATGATTGAGCAATCGTTTTTGTAAATACGTCCGGTCGGTGATTTTGCCGATTTCACCGCCCAGGGCATCCACTTCATGCACCAATTGGGACTTGGCCGGCCCTCCCACCGCCGGATTGCAGGGTTGCCACGCAATGCGATCCAAATTCAAGGTCAGCAATAGGGTGCGACACCCCAAACGAGCAGTAGCCAATGCCGCTTCGCACCCCGCATGACCGGCTCCCACCACAATCACATCAAATGCGTCCAAGAAATCGGGCATGAGTTATTACTGACAACAGACGACGACTACTCATTTTTTAGCATAAAGACCATAAGGCACCTCTATTTAGGGGAACCAATCGCAAATTCTCTGGTCAGAACGCCCAAATTACGGAGAACCAAAGCGGGGGCTGCGCCCCGGTGACCCCTATTCTAAACTCAATTAGAATTTCTGTAACCGTCCCGACTCAATCTCAGCCTGATTTTTTAGAATAAGTTTTTGAATTTCTTTTCTTTTTTTTTGCCAATCCCGGCTCACTTTTCGGATTGATCTTCTTCTTTGACTTTTTCCAGGTGATACCAGCTTCTGCAAATAAATTATAATAGCTTTGTTTGGATTGATAAATGACATTATAGGTCCCATCAAGGTGGGTCACCAATTCATCTAAATTCCAATAATTTTTAGCTTTCAACCACTGAATAACTTCTTGGCGTTCCCTTGGTTCTAGATAGCTCTTTCTACCACTATAGCCAAGTTTAAGCCCGGCAATACCTTGTTCATAAAACTGCTGCTTCCAGACAGTGATAAATGACTTATTGACTTCTAAAAATTGAGCAATCTCTGCATAAGGTTTCTCCTCTAGAGCCATTCTTACGGCTAAAGCTCGCTTGAGTTCTCTAGCATCAGGATTACTTCGTATAAATTCCCTTAGAAGAGAAACCATTGTCTCTTTTGTGTGTGACATCATTGCTTCCCCCATATTTATTTACTCCTCCTTATTTTTTTGATTATGAATATTAATTATAGCAATGCGATCTGATTGGCGAACAAAGATTTGGGAGAACCCAGAAGGGGAAGTGCGCCCCGGCGACCGCCATTCTCAACTCATGTAGGTAGGATCGCTGCAGGTCTGAACGGCCGGTTTATCAATAGGGACAATTTTTTACAAAATTTAATATTCGTGCTATGGTGATAACATCGTTAAAAGTTCTGGAGTTGATTCATGACTACGCAACAAGAAGCGGTCCGTCCCCGCAGTTACACGGTTGAAGATGGGGGGCGGCTGAACAATTTTGCCATTGAACCCAAGATGTATGTGGACGAGGTATCCCGGGTCGGTTTTACCGAGTATGCGGAGCGTTTGAACGGTCGCCTGGCCATGATTGGGTTTGTGTCTCTGCTGGTGCTGGAATTGCTCACCGGTAAGGGTTTGGTGGCTCTGCTGACCAGCTTGCAGTAGGCCGTAGTCTAGTTTTAACGGGCACCGGCCTGGATGGCTTCGTTGGCGTAGCGTACCAGGCCATCCCGGTCACCGTTTTTGGCGGTGATTTGGTAAAGCACCCCGTTATTCACCCATTCCACCATGGCCGTGCAATAGGCTCCACAACTATTGACAAATTGCCCCTGGATGCCGCCTGCCAGAGTCACTTTTTGGTAAGTATCACGGGGAAATTCTCGACTCAGCGTAACGGGTTTACCCCCCCGCTCAGCACTGAAGGAGCCGAAGCTACAAGCCCCTGCAGTACAACCGGGGAAAAGGTAGAGGCCAATGTCATAGCGATGGGGATTAGGGACTTGACTGGTAAAGAAGAGTTGCAATTCCCCGGCTCGCAGGGGTTGATTGGGCAGAAACACCGGGATTTGGGTGCGTCTTAAGGTACTCATAATCTGTTGCACCTGACCTTTACTATCAACCCAGGGGCGGAACATTTGCGTCACATCCAGCCACCGGGGAATTTGCTCACCCGTAAGGTTCAGGGGGGTCACCTGCAAACTTTGAGAACGATTGCCGATTTGGATGGACAGAGTTTGTGCCGAACCTTTACCAAATTGCTCTAACATCATACTTGCCATGTCGCAGGGAATGCGAAACTCCCCCATCCCCATCGCCCCGCCCCCGGCGCGGTAGTCCCACCGCCAGCCCTGCACCTGGGGGAATTGGCGGCACAACCCATCCGTGACGGCAAACATTTGAGCGATGTGTTGGTCATAAATGCGGAGCGGCCGACCTGCAGTTGTACTGGTTTCCTGGGCAATCAGTTGGGCGGAAAACCAGGTTCCTGGTGTGGGATGGCCGGACAAACGCACCAGCGGCGGAGAACCGGCGGACAGGGGTTGTCCGGCTACAATCGGCATCCATAGGGCTAATAAAATACTGCCCCATTGCAGGTTATTCTGCATGATTGCTCCCCCGTGGGTGAAAATCACGATCATTAAAATTAACTTTAGCCTGAAAACCCTCAATCTCCGGCCAACTGCCACCATCCCAGCCCTGGCCCGATGAAGCGTACCGTCACCCACACTGCTCCCAGGATGATAATGCCCGCCCAAGTGCCGCGCGTCGTCCAGGTCATGAATTTCTGCATGAGGACGGCACGCCGGTCAGGAGTCTTGGGGGGGGATTGCGCTTGGCGGCGTTTAGCTTCTCCCATGGGGTTCAGGGGATAGAGAACTGGCTAAAATTATATCCCCAAACTCTGGGCAGGATCACCCGGGGTTGCGGGGAACCCAGCAATCGGTAGATGATGTCCATCCCCTGGCTGGAATTACCCCTCCGGTTGAAATTCTGGCCAGCGTTTTTGCACCTGTTCATAACATTGCGGCGGGGCAATTTTAGGGCGTAGACGGTAGATTTCCGTATCGGCCAGGCGCCGCAACAACATCACCAACTCACGCTCCGGGGTATAGCTGCCCACCGCCTCGGCAAGAAAGGCGAATGTAGCTGCCTCCAAAATCGGCGTATCCAACCGGCTCACCACCTGCGCTCCCGGAATAAAATCGCAGCTAAAATTCACCGGTTTTACCGGCCAATCCGGCAGCGGTGGGATCACATCGGCCACAGTACAGGCAAGCACCCCGCGACCCTGCCGGAGATACCCCTGCCAAGCCAGGTATCCCAACCAAAGGACATGGTTTTGCATGAATAATTTTTGCCACGAAATCCTGCGGTCTTCCCACAGATCATTCTCCAGAAACATAAACTTCCTCCCGCAAAATTTTCGCCGCCGCCACCATATTTTTCAACGCCGGTAACACCTCTTCCCAGCGGCGGGTTTTCAAGCCACAATCCGGGTTAACCCAGATTTGTTCTTTCGGCAAATGGGCAACTCCCATCTGCAATTGAGTCACCATCTGTTCCGTAGTAGGAATTGCCGGACTATGCACATCGTAAACCCCATTCCCCACCTGATGGTGATAGCCGGCATCAGCAATTTCTAACAGGGTCTCATTGTTGCTGCGGCTATTTTCAATGGATAAAACATCCGCATCCAAACGCTCAATATGCCGGATAATATCACCAAATTCGGAATAGCACATGTGGGTATGAATTTGCGTCGCCGGTTGGGCAATGCCTGCGGCCAAACGAAAGGCATCAACTGCCCATGTCAAATACTCATCCCAGCGTTCCGGTTTGAGGGGTAACCCTTCCCGTAAGGCCGGTTCGTCAATTTGGATGATCCTCGCCCCGGCTGCTTCCAAATCCGCTACTTCATCCCGCAGTGCCAAGGCAATTTGCAACGCTTGCGTAGCGCGGGGCAGATCGATACGGGGAAATGACCAATTCAGCATGGTCACCGGGCCGGTCAACATCCCTTTGACTATTTTGGGGGTCAACGATTGCGCCACCCGAAACTCTCGCACGGTCATCGGATGGGGGCGGGCAATATCCCCATAAATAATCGGCGGACGCACACAGCGACTGCCATAACTTTGCACCCAGCCGTGTTGGGTAAACGCAAAGCCTGAAAGTTGTTGAGCGAAAAATTCCACCATATCGGTGCGTTCAAATTCCCCATGCACCAATACGTCTAAGCCGATTTCTTCTTGGTAACGAATACACTTGGCAATTTCTCGGTCAATGGCCGCTTCGTACTCCTGCTGAGTCATTTCGCCCCGCTTCCATTGCGCCCGCAGTTGCCGAATCTCAGGGGTTTGGGGAAACGAGCCGATGGTCGTAGTCGGAAACAGGGGCAGAACCGGTTGTTGGGTCAGCCGTTGGGCGTAGGGTAATGACCGCTCAAAATCACGGGGTTGTAAATGGTCAAGCCGTGTTTGCACTGCGGGATGGCTCGGACGAAAGGCACTAAACGCTTCCCAGTAACTGCGCCGGGTGGTTAACTCCGACTCTGCCTGTACATCTCCCTGGAGCATCTGCGCCAGTAGCTTGACTTCCGCCAGTTTTTGTTCGGCAAAACTGAGCACCTGGCGCAGGGGTAGAGGCAATTCGGTTTCGCGCCGACTATCGTAGGGAACAAACTGTAACGAAGCCGAGGGTTGAATGCGCAGATGAGAGCTAAAGGTTTGAATTGCCTGGAGGGTCGCCATGACCGTATCCGGCTGAATTTGCCACACATTACGGGCATCCACAATGCCTACGCCCAAGCATAAATCACCGGGAAAACCATAACGGCGTAACAAGTGTAAATTTTGCCCCCGTGTGAAATCTAAACTAATCCCGGCGACCGGCAGTTGTATCACCCAAGGAAACGCCTCCCCCAAATCATCAAAGTAGGTCACCAAATGAATGGGCAAACCCACTGCTTGGAAGGTGGCATAGGCGGATTGATAAAACTTTTGGAAATGACCGGCATCCCCCAAAACCAGAGCCGGTTCATGGATTTGTACCTCCAGCACCCCCAGATTTTTGAGTCCCGCCAGCAGTAAAGTGTAACGTTCGCTTAAACGGGTCAGGGTGGTTTCTAAATCCAATTCCAAACGGCTCAACCGCACCAGGGTTAAAGGCCCCAGCACAATCGGCGTTGTGCGCTCTCCCAGTATTCCCTTGGCTCGTTCTACAGTTGCCCAAAAGTCGCTAAAATCGGGTTCCTGCCATACCTCACCGATTTCCGGCACCAGATAATGATAGTTGGTGTCGAACCACTTGGTCATTTCCAAAGCGGGTATGCCCTCTCTGCCCCGTGCCATGGCAAAGGTGCGCTCTAAGCCCGTTAAGTGTTGAAATCGCGCCGGAATGATACCCAACCGCAAACTCCAATCCAAAACCGGGTCGTACAAACTAAAGTCCCCTACCCCGATGCGGTCAATCCCTGCCGCCAATTGGGTTTGCCAGTTTTGCGTTGCGATGGCTTGGGCGGTTTGCACAAGAGATGCCGCCGAAACCGTGCCATTCCAAAACGATTCCAATGCCTTTTTGAGTTCCCGATTTTTACCGATGCGGGGATAACCAAGAGTAGCCGTTTGCACTTGGATCATGGATGCCTCCTAATTAAGAAAAGAACATTAAGAAAAGCAAAGAACAGTGATGACCAAGAATCACCTTGCCCGTCAGATCAAGCAATGTTCCACCACCGTCGCCCATCAGCAACGAACGCATCAGTACGCATGAGGTCATACGCGCCCATAGCGCCTGTCAAATACAGCCATCCGTTAGCAGGATGACTTTTGCGCTCATTGGGCAGAGAATGACCTGATCAGCCCAGTTCAGGCGGGGATATCAACCACAAGCATCTTCCCCACCGATGTCGCCCCAATAGAACCAAATCTGAATAAACCATTATCTGTACCTCGCAGATTCCAACAACCGGCTGAAACGTCCCCAAAGGAGACCCATCGGCGGGCATCCTGACTGAGAAATTCTTGTGAATTTCATCACAGTTGCGGGACAGCGCCGGATTCGCACCGGACTTTCCCCCTTGCGTCTGATGGCTGATCCCCACCAGAACCGATTAAACATGAATATAGCACACCGGCTGGCAACTGCCACTAACTGCCAAATGCCTGCAAGGACACCGTGACCCCCAGTCTGCCCAGGATCATGATGCTATAGCAATCCTAATTGAGTTTAGAACAGCAGTCACCGGGGCGCAGTCCCCGTTTCTCTGTCAACTCGGTATGCCGGCGAGATGATTTTCTGGTGGTTCCCATAAATAGAGGTACCCTAAAGTTAATAAAATAAATAGAGCGAGAAGCGGCAAGCGGTTTGTCGGGTGAGCGTAGCTTGGACATGGCACCGATTCTAGTGATTCATGTCAGCGACCTAACTGCCCAAGGGGTGAATTATCACCAGGGCAATCATTTCGTTTTTCAAAATCACCAGCTTCGCAAGGGGCAGTGCTTTAGTACTACCATGCGTTCCCAGGCGGTGGCGCTGGGGGAACAGTACCAAAAGATGGGTAGCTTTTGTATTTTGGTGGAACAAGACGGGATGTTGACCCTGTGCCGCGAGGAGCAGGCGATCTTGGTGAATCCCCCCGCGGCTGCCCCTGCCACCGCCGAACTTCCTCCCCCTGCTCCAGAAATTCAAGAAATTCCAGCCGCTGCGGCCTCTCCCCCCCAACCCGCGCCCCGTTTGCATTTTTTGTTTGCCCCCCAGCCCAGTGCGGCTGCGCTGCCCGCCCCCTACCGCCATCTCCCCGACGCAGACCAACCGTTAGCCCACCTGCTGATCCAAGTGCGGCAGAATTTTCAGAAACGCAGGCTGCGCGCCGACGGCCTCACCTGGGAGTATTGGGTGGGCGGCGCCGGCCCGACGGCGGTTTTATTTCTTCCCGGTACGGTGCATCTGGGGGATCTGTGGTTTCCCTATTTGCACCATTGGCAAGGGGATTTCCGCCTGCTGGCTCCCACCTACCCGGCGGCCAGCACCATTGACCAGTTGGTCGCCGGGGTGCGGCAAATCCTCAAACAGGAGCAACTGCGCCGGGTGCATCTGATCGGGCAATCCCTGGGGGGCATGGTGGCGCTGGCCGTATTACGTCAATATCCGGTGCTGGTGGATAAGCTGGTCTTGTCCCATACGGGGGTGGGTGCGCCGGGGAAAGACCGGGTTGGCCAAGCCCGCCAAACCGAACGGCAGTTACAGAGAATGCCCCAGTCCCAGATCACGCAGTTGGCTTATCAAAGCATTGTCAGCAAACATCTGGTCACCGTGCCCCACGGCGAGTTTTGGCGAGCCTATTTCCAGGAAGCCCTCCAGCGCACCAGTAAAATGGAGTTTATCAGCCTCAATTGCCGGGTCGTGGCCGACTTTTTTCAACATTACCGCTTCCAATCTGAGACCTTGAACGACCCCGCCCGCCCGGTTTTGATCGTCAATACTGATAACGATACGACCTTTGAGCCGGCAGAACAAGCGGCGTTGGCGGCACTGTTTCCGACGGCGGCAACCTTCACCTGTACGGGGACGGGGCACTATAGTTTGTTGGTCGCCAGTGATACGGTGATGCCCCGGTTAGCCGAATTCCTGCACCGAGGGATTGGCGAACCATCCCCTCTGTAAAACTTACTCCAGGGAACCTCTATTTGGGTATAGGCGGTCGCCGGGGCGGTGTGCCCTGCAACCCCAACGGAGCATCCGAATACCCATTGAACGAATTGAATTCGCATGGGTACTGCGATAGGCTTACAATGAACCCAGTTTTTGCGGTTGCATATGCCCCGTTTATCCGTCAAATTACAGGAATGGCTCGACCAACCGGAACCCCCAGAAGTCGTTACCGTTGGCGATATTTTGCATCTGACGGGGGAAAGTTCTTGGGGAATGTTACTGGCGCTTCTCTCCTTTCCATCCGCATTACCCTTACCGGCACCGGGTTACTCCATCCCGTTTGGCGTCCTCATCGTCCTTGTGAGCGCTCAGTGGTTAGCCGGAGCGACGCTCCCCTGGCTGCCGGCGCGATTTTTGCGAGGGAGTCTGGCTTGGGGAAAATTCACCCAACTGGTGCGGGCAGGCATCCCTTGGTTGCGGCGGCTGGAACGCTTGACCCGCCCCCGCTGGTTGGCCGTGACGAAACACGGCCATTGGCTGTTGGGGTGGCTCGTCGGACTTATGGGTTTGTCCATGATCATTCCCATCCCCGGCACCAATACCATCCCCGCCATGGGGGTCTTTTTGATCGGGTTTGGTCTGATTGAAACCGACGGCGTGATCTGTCTGGCGGGCGCACTGGTGGCACTGCTAGGGGGAACCATCACCCTCTCGATCCTGTTCGCCCTCTGGTTTGGAGGGACGAATGCCCTCGAATGGTTAAAAATGCTCCTGGGGCGCGGTCGCGTCTAACCCGATTTCCCACCCGTTGCCAGTCGCTTGAGCGAGGTGGCTGTCCAGAACCTTACGGCTGGGGTTGCCCTTGGGGACAGGTGAGATTTTGAAAATCACAGGAATAAACGGCGGGTTCCTGCCAACTCAAAGGGATTTCTAGTAAATCCCGTGTTCCGGTAAACCCCTGCCCAATAAATAACAGCAAGGCGATGCAGTTTAAGACAATATGGATCTTCCGCCAAGTGTGGGTACGGTCTTGGTAGATGTCCGGTAAAATCGCCAGGGAAAATACCATTAACAACGCGGCTGTAATGCCGTAATAATAATGGGAAACCCACCATTCAAATCCCCGTCGCCATACGCCGTCTTGGGCACCTAAAACGACTAAACCCACACCGGTGAGTGTGGCAAATACCGCCCGCCATACTTTTTTCTGCGCGTAGTAAAGAGCGACCAAGGCCGCAATCGTTGCTACCAGAAAAAAGCCAATTAAAATCACCTGGGTTGGCTGCGTACTCCAGATGTTGTTTTTGGCAATATGTTTAGAGATAGGAACCATCACGCCAATCAGAACAACACCGACGACCGAACCGGTTAACCAGCGCCCTAATCGGGCGTGTTCCGGTCCAACCACAGGGGGAATTTTGCTTTTACCCTCTGCTTGGGTTTGCCGGCGGCGCTGCAGCGTTTGCCAGGCTAAATGGCTGACCATCCCAATCAACGGGAAGACAAAAACCACCGCCAGGGTTGGGTGAACCAGCCGAATGAGATCGATCAATTTCATAGCATTGGAGGAAAGGCATACTTACTTACCCAGGATACGCAAGTCACGGACTTTTGGTTTAGCTCGCGGCAGATGGATTGGCAATGATGTCAGGCTGGGTTGGCAAACCGGCATTTGCGGTGCCATAGGGTTGGCGTTGGCAAGCGGGGTCGCCCGACTTTGGTGTTCTGCTCGGAGCCGCTGGGGATGGAAATACCTGGCTATAGCCATCCGAAATGAACTGAAATGAATTGAGCATGGCAGGCGCAAGAACCCAGTCCTCGACCTTGGTTCTCGGAAATCTTTATTCTCAAATCAGGTCAGATTGCCATATCTAATCCCACTCGTCCTCGGCGGAACCCTGATTTTTGCGGATTTGGTTCAACAGAGCGATGACGCGACTGCCCCGCTCGAGGGAGGTATCTTCCCGAAAGACCACTTCCGGGGTGCGCCGCAAACGCACCCGTTGCCCCAGCATGGAACGCACATAGCCGGTGGCCGATTGCAGTCCCGCCATGGCTTGGGCGCGCACTTCCGGGGAGCCAAAGATGCTGACATAGACCTGGGCGTGTTGCAAATCGCCCGATACTTCCACCTCGGTAACGCTGACCAGACCCTGCCCCACCCGGTCATCCTTGATGCCGCTGAGGAGGAGTTGGCCGATTTCCCGCTTGATCAATTCGGCAACGCGTTCGGCGCGGCGACTGGTAGCCATGATGCCGTTCTCCTTCTGGGGATGGGTCAAGAGGCGGGGACTTCCGGCAGGATGGGGCTGGCTTTGGCCTTGCCCCCTTTGAGAATGTCCGCTAATACGGCCTGCGCTTGGTTCAGCCGTTCCAAGGTGCTGCGGTAAAGGTCTAAATCCCGCTCTACCTTTTCGGGATTGAGGTTCAGGGCTTTCGCCAGGGTTTGCACCGCCGCCGGCCATTGTGCTTCGGCGTCGGCAAGGACGGTCTGCACCACGGTCAACAGGCCAATGCCCACCAGCCGACTGTACTTGGGCGGGGGGGAAGTGCACCAACTTTGCAGTTCGGCTTGGAGCGGGTCGGTGGCCGACAGGGGGGCATCCGGTTGCGCCAACCAGGCTTGCATGGCCGCCCGACTTTCCCCTTGCGCTAGGGATTTTAACCGCTCGGCATCGGCTCTCAGGTTTTGGGGGTCGTGGTGCAATGCCCGACAGAGCGCTTGAAAAATGGAATCCCGATGCGCCACCGGCGTGTAGTTCATCATCAGCGTATCAAAGCTGGTGACTACCCCCAGCGCGTACAGGGGATGATAACGATAGGCGACATTGACCTGGAGCAAGTGCATTTCCACCAACAGTTCTTCCACCACCCGCTGATATACCGAACGGATGGGGCGAGGATGGTATTGGTAAAAGGCGCGTTTGGTATCGGCAACGGTGGGAACAGACACAAGCGCAATTCCTGCGGACAAACTGTCATTCATTTTACCGCGTTCCCTCCCCCACCGACACGGGGGTTAAACCGGCCACATATTCCGCCAGGCGCGCCATGCCCTTTTCAATGGTGGCCATATCGGTTGCGTAGGACAGCCGCACGTGCCGGTCATCCCCAAACGCCTGCCCCGGCACCAGAGCCACCTGGTGTTGCTCCAACAACTGCCGGCAAAATTGGGTGGAAGTTAAGCCCGTCGCCCGGATGTCCACCCATATGTAAAATGCCCCTTCCGGTTGCGCCAGGCTCAAACCCGGCATCGCTTGTAAGGCCTTGGCCATCACCTGCCGCCGTTGGCTAAAGACTTCCCGCATCCGGTGCAATTCTGCCTGGGAACCCTGCAGCGCCGCCAAGGCACCGTACTGGGCAAATGTACATACATTAGAGGTACTATGGCCCTGGAGATTGGCGGCGGCGTTGATAATTTCTCTGGCTCCGGCGGCATAGCCCACCCGCCAACCGGTCATGGCGTAGGCTTTAGCAAAGCCATTACACACCAGGGTACGGGCGGCGATTGCCTCGCCCAAGGCGGCAATGCTGACGTGTTCGACCTGGTCGTAAACCAATTTTTCGTAGATTTCATCGGCAATCACCCACAGGTCTTCATGAGCCAGCACTTCCTGGGCGAGAGCCAGCAATTCCTCAGGCCGATACACTGCCCCCGTGGGATTATTGGGTGAATTGAGCAGGAGCAGGCGGGTGCGGGGGGTAATGGCTGGGGCGAGCTGGGCAGGGGTGAGTTTGTAACCCGTTGCCGGAGCGGTGGTGATAAAAACGGGGATGCCTCCGGCTAAACGCACCATTTCCGGGTAACTGACCCAGTAGGGCGTGGGGATCAGCACCTCATCCCCCGGTTGGATCATGACTTGAATCAGGTTGTAGAGGGCTTGCTTACAGCCGTTGGTCACTAAAATCTGTTCGGGTTGGTAGGCCAGGCCGTTATCCTGCCGGAGTTTCTGGGCAATCGCCTGCCGCAAAATCATTTCGCCGGCGGCGGCGCCGTAGCGGGTTTTCCCTTGGTCTAAAGCGGTTTTCACCGCCTCGCGGATAAAGGCCGGGGTGTCAAAGTCCGGCTCCCCGGCGGCAAAACTACACACATCCAGACCGGCGGCACGCATGGCTCGCGCCTGGGCGGTGATTTCCAAGGTGGCCGAGGGCTGCACCTGCAAAATACGTTCGGATAACACGAGTTTGTTGGGGGCATCAGGTTAAGGATTTATTATCGCTTAGACCTGCCCCGTTTGGGGGAGTTTAGGGTTGCGCCAAGGTGATAATGGTATTTAGGGAACCGGTTTTCACCCAAGGCAAGCTATCTTTTTGGAATTTCTGCCAGGGTTGGTAGATTTTGGCAAAGGCGGGTTCCCTACGACTTTGATCCGCCAATAGGTCTTGGGTGATTTGCCAGGCGGTTTGGAGAATCGCATCGCTGGTGCGGCGCAGTTGAGTGCCTCCCTGGGTCAGGGTTTGCAGGGCTTCCTGGTTGCGCACCTCGTACTGGGAAAGCATCGAGAGGTTGACGGCCTGCGCCGCCGTCTCCAGGGCTTTTTGGTAACTGGGGGGCAGTTGTGCCCAAGCCTGGAGATTGACCAACAGTTCCAAGCTCGGCCCCGGTTCCCACCAGCCGGGGTAGTAGTAGTAGCGAGCCGCCCGCGGTAACCCCAGGCGCAGGTCATCGTAGGGGCCGACCCATTCGGCGGCATCCAAGGCGCCCCGCTCCAGGGCTAAAAACAATTCACTGCCGGGTAAAACCTGCACATTCACCCCCATCTGTGCCATGACTTTGCCCCCCAGGCCGGGCAGACGCATTTTCAAGCCCTGCAAGTCCGCCAACGTGTTGACTTCGCGCCGGAACCAGCCCCCCATTTGCGCCCCGGTATTGCCTGCCGGAAAGTTAATGATGCCAAAGTCCCGGTAGAGGGCTTGCATGGCGGCCAAACCTCCACCCCAGTACCACCAGGCATTTTGCTGTTGGGCGGTGAGGCCAAAGGGCAATCCCGTGCCGAAGACCAAGGCCGGATTTTGTCCGAGATAGTAATAACTGGCCGTATGTCCCGCCTCCACCGTGCCGGAGCGCACCGCATCCAAGACCTGCAACCCTGGGACAATCTCCCCGGCGGCAAACGGAGTCAGGGTAAAGCGGCCATCCGTCAATTGTTTCACCTGTGCGGCCAGGGTACGCACTCCGCCAAAGAGGGTATCCAGAGCTGTCGGCCAACTGGTCACCACCCGCCAACGAATGCGCGGCTGGGTAATCACCGCCGGAGCTGGCTGGCGACTACAGGCAGTCAGCGCTAGGGTACCGCAACCGATTAAACCAACACGTCGCCGCATCCAGAGCTACTGGCTCGCGGCGGTGACTTCCTGTTGCAGGCGGGCATTTTTGGCTTCCTCTTTAGCCTCTGCCACCAACTGACTCACGCTGGTACTGGTTTCTTGCCAAACCGTCTGTACCTTGTCGTAGGCATCCATACTGAGGGAGATGCCGGTTTTGACCAGCGAACGCCCGGATTCCTGTAGGTCTTTGGCCAATTCCGGTTTACCCAAAACCTGACCTAAGGCGGGGGACAAGGCTAAGGCACCGCCGCCAACCACAATGGCTCCTGCGCCCACGCCCAGGGCAACGAGCGGTTCTAATCCTAGAAGTAAAAAGTCTAATTCCATCGTGGTAGCACCCTGCTCACATTGGATGAAGAACGCCCTTATCATGGCATTCCATACCAAAATTTGTCAACAATATAATATTTATAATTTATAATATTTAGGGAACCTCTACCTCTATCTATGGGAACCAGCAGAAAATCATCTCGCTGGAATGCTAAGTTTACGGAGAACCAGAGACGGGGGCTGCGCCCCTGCGACCGCCGTTCCCCAATTAATATGAGGTTCCCTTTATAATTTTTATCAACAGTAACCGTATGGGGCTAAGCGGGGGCACAGCCGTTTGGTGGGGACGGCGATTCTGGTCACGGCGGGCGGTCTTGGCGGGGGGCATCGCTGCCCTCACGGGTTGTAGTGCCTGGAATCGGGATGAACCCCTGAAAATTCATGTCCTAAAAAATGCCCTGCCGCCCTTGTGGTTACGGCAGTTTCGCCGCCGCCATCGCCTGGAACTGGCGAGCTATGCCCAACCGGCGGATTTGTATCAACAACTAACTCAACCATCACGCCCCCACCTGCTGAGTTTGGGGCGGGCTTGGCTGGACTCTGCTCGGCAAAAAAAACAGTTGGCCGCTTTTGACCCCACATTCCTCCGACGTTGGGGCGAACTACCCCCAATGTGGCAGGCTGTTCTCCCATCAGACGGGCAACCGGCGTGGCTTCCCTACCGCTGGGGCACGACGGCGCTGGCCTACCGCCGGGATCAATTGACCTGGCAACCCCGGGACTGGGCAGACTTGGAGCGGCCTGAGCTGCGCCAACGGGTGAGTGCCATCGGCCAATTTCGGGAATTGCTCGCCATCGCATTCAAACGCCTGGGACTATCGGTCAATACCCCTCACCCCTGGCCGACGGCAGACCTCAAAGAACAACTGCAAATCCTGCATCAACAGATACGCTTGTACAGCGATCAACATTACATTCAGCCGCTCATCCTCGGCGATGTTTTCCTGGCGGTGGGGTGGTCAAGCGACCTGATGTCGGTTGCCCGGCGTTACCCGTACATTCAGGTGGTTGTACCGGCCAGTGGCGGCACCATTTGGGCGGATGGGTGGGTGCTGCCGTCCGGGCAGTCCCTTTCTCCTGCGGCCAAGGATTGGTTGAATTTTAGCTGGGAACCCTCACAGAGCAAAAGTTTGACGGCTCAGGGGATTGCCTGTTCCCCCTTTACCTTGGCAGACCAACCCCACGAGTTTCTGCTCCCGATGGATAAGGCCACCGCAGATGCTTACCGCTCTCTGCGCCGATGGTGGGTGGATTTGCCCTCGGAGAGACGGTGAGGGGTGTCCCTGCAATCTAGCCCTGTGACTTGATTTATGAACAGATATGCTGAAGAGCCAAAGACGGGGGCTGCGCCCCGGCGAACGCCGTTCACTATTCAACTAGGATGGATATATCGGTTTCGCCGTCAATTCTGACAATTCTAAACTCCGGGTACCCAATCGTGATTATCGGTCTCACCGGCGGCATCGCCACAGGCAAATCTACTGTGACAAAGTATTTACAAAATAACTATCATATAAAGATATACGATGCGGACACCTATGCCCGTGATGCCGTTGCGCCGGGGCAGCCGGCTTTTGCGGCGATTCGGGAACGCTATGGGGCAGA
The DNA here is from genome assembly GCA_937936705.1 of uncultured cyanobacterium. Lineage (GTDB taxonomy): Bacteria > Cyanobacteriota > Cyanobacteriia > Gloeomargaritales > Gloeomargaritaceae > Gloeomargarita. Next base: position 22,805 of record CALHCP010000005.1, read on the forward strand.
GGTGCTCACCCCGACCGGAGAGTTAAATCGCGCCTGGTTGGGGGAGCGGGTTTTTGGCGATGTGGGCGAACGGCGGTGGTTAGAATCCCTGATCCATCCCCAGGTGCGGCGGCAGTATGAACGGATTTACGCCCAAACAGGTCATCGTGAGGCGCTGGTGGTCTTCAGTATTCCTTTGTTGTTTGAGGCACAGATGACCGATTTAGTCCAGCAGGTGTGGGTGGTGTGGTGTACCACAGGGCAACAGCAGCAGCGGTTGATGGCGCGGCAGGGGCTGACTCCTGCCCAAGCTCAGGCGCGGGTCTCGGCACAGTTACCCCTTTACCTCAAAATGTGGTGGGCGGATCACCTGCTGAATAATGCCGGTACTTACGCCGATTTATATCGACAAATTGATATTTTGATGGCTCGCGTTGGCGGGGCGAGGGTTGCCGACCAACATCAGGGCAGCTCTATAGCAGTAGGACTGGATTGATCAACAGACACGCTGGAGAACCAAGGACGGGGGCGGCGCCCCGGCCAGCGTTGTTCCCTAATTAATAGAGGTTCCCATCAGCAAGGGCGGCGGATCGGCTTACCTCGGTTGGGGATGCACTTGCCAAGTTTTGGACAACAATGCGGCGGCGGCGGCGGCCGGTAGGGGCGGGGCAAACCAATAGCCCTGAGCGTAGATTTGGTGTTTGGCGGTGAAACGTTGCAAAATGAGCAACTGTTCGGCGGTTTCAATGCCTTCGGCCACCACGTCTTTATTGAGGGTTGCGGACAAGGCCACAATCGCCTGCACCAATTCCCCCCCTTGGGTCATTTGCTGGATGAAGGAGCGGTCAATTTTGAGGATATCCACCGGCAGACTTTGTAAACGCCCCAGGGAAGAATAGCCCGTGCCGAAGTCATCAATACTCACCTGTACCCCCTGCTGGCGGAGCTGGCTGAGGGCGGCACCCACGGTTTGCGGGTCGGCCATCAACACCCCTTCGGTCACCTCTAAAACCAGGGATTGGGGCGGCAAATCGCACTTTTGCAGAGTTTGCTGCACCTGCGCCACCCATTCCCCCGCCCTGCGGAACAAGCGCCCCGACAGATTCACCGCCATGGTTAACTCCGGTCGCAGGGTGCGCCACTGGGCTAACTGTTGACACGCCGTACTCAACACCCATTCACTCAGGGAATAAATCAACCCGGATTCCTCTGCTACCGGAATAAACACCCCCGGCGACACCAAACCCACCCCCGGTCGCTGCCAGCGCACCAGCGCCTCAAACCCGACAATTTCCCCCCGCTCCAGATGCACCACCGGCTGGTAATACACCACGAACTCTTGCCGGAATAAGGCCCGGCGCAGCGCCGTTTCCAGTTCCAACTGCCCCATCAGCTGGTCGTACATCCCCGGCTGAAACACCTGCACCCCACACCGCCCCCCCAGTTTCACCTGGTACATGGCAATATCGGCGTTGCGGAGAATATCGGCGGGACTGTAGTCCGGGTGGTCATTGAGGCACAGACCGATGCTACTACTGAGCACCAACTCCTGCCCCTGCACCACAAAAGGCTCCAGCAACTGCTGGTGTAAGCGTTCCGCCACCGCCACCGCTTCGGTCACGTCTGCCACGGGGGCGAGCAACACTACAAATTCATCCCCGCCCAAGCGCGCCAGGGTATCGCCGGGGCGGATGTGCTGGCGTAACCGTTGCGCCACTTTCTGTAAAATCTCATCCCCCACCGTATGCCCCAAACTGTCGTTGACCAACTTGAACCGGTCAATATCCGCAAACAATACTGCATAGGCCGTTCCCGCCGCTATACTGCCCTGATGCACCCGGTGCATGCGATCCATGAGAAAATTCCGGTTCGGCAAACCCGTCAAACTATCATGAAAGGCATCGTAGAGTAAGCGGGCTTCCATGTCTTTCTGGGCAGTGATGTCCCGGTACACCCACACCCACGCCTCCTGCGCCAGAGAAGACAGGTTCAGGAACAAAACCGTTAACTCCACCCAGAAATCCTGCCCGTCTTTCCTGTATTGAACTAACTCAGTCCGAACGGATGCTCGTTGCTGGCGGCACTTTTGCACGTATTCCCACTGGGTTAAATCGGTTTTTTCGCCGCACAACTCCCCCAACCCGACCGCTTGCAATTCGGCCAAGGTGTAGCCGGTCATGGCTAAAAAGTTTGGGTTGGCATAGATCACCTCGGTTCCCTGGGTAATGACAATGCCATCGTTGGCACAGACCACCACCGCTTCCATCAGTTGTAACCGTTGCTGAACCTCGTGGGCAGTGGTGACATCCCGACCCACCCACTGCATTTCCACCACTTCCCCCCGGCTATCGGTAATCGCCTGACTTTGCCACTGCACCCAACCCCAGCGACCATCCCCCCGTTGCACCGCCTGTTCCCCCGTTTGCAAGGCCAGGCGGGTCAGGGGTTGTTGCAAGGCTTCCGCTTCCGTCTGTCCCAGATAACGACAGAGAGCCGGATTCACAAAGGTCAAATGCCCCTCCCGGTTGTGACGGCAGATCAGTTCGTCTTGGTGTTCGACAATCTGACGGTACAGGGCTTGCTGCTGTCGCACCTGTTCATACAATTCCCCCCGGTGCAACGCCAACCCCAGCACATTGGCCACCTGTTGGGCTAAATCAATTTCCGCCTGCCGCCAAACGCGCGGGGAGCGGCATTCATGCAGAATCAGCAACCCCCACAGCCGCTCCTGATGGCGCACGGACAACACCAAATTTGCCTGCACCTGATATTTCTGCAATAACTCGCGATGGCAGGGTTGCATGGGGGTCGTCAGGACATCATCCACCGCCTGTACCCGGCCGCGCCGATAAAGTTCTAAATACTCCTCGGCAAAACAAGGGTCGAGGATTTGGGTATGCAGCAGGGAAAATTCCGGCTGGCTCACCGCTTCCACCCGAAAGACCACCGTGCCGTCCGGCTGCACCGGCGCAATCAGCACCCGGCTCACCCGCAGCAGACGTTGCAGTTGGGTCACCGCACACTGCATCACCTGGTTCAGGTCAAAGGACGCTTCCAGGATTTCCGTACTTAAATTCACGAGAAACTGGCTGTACTCCCCCTGCTCGCGGGTGAGCTGTTCGGCCTGCTTGCGGGCGGTAATCGGTACACTGGCGCCGAGCAACCCCACCGGTTGGCTTTGACGATCCAGGCGTACCCGTGCCATACCGTTCAGCCAGAGGTAATGCCCATCGGTACAGCGGATGCGAAAATCCACCTGGTACGGCACCCCCTGGTGTACGGCGTTCCAGTAGGCCGTCTGGAGCAGGGCACTATCTTCGGGATGCACCAGGTCAAACCAACCTTGCCCCAGCGCCCGTTCGGCCGGCCAGCCGGTCAGCACCGTCCACTGGTGGTTGAGGTAAGTAATTTGCCCCTGCTTGTCCGCCA
>CALHCP010000006.1 GCA_937936705.1 uncultured cyanobacterium
GTTGCATGCGGTTAATCACGACCTGAATATAAGGAGCAGCAAAAACGACCTGCACGATCAAACTACTATCGTTTAACTGCGCTTCTAACTGCTGAGCAATGGTGATCTCGTTCATAACCTTTCCTTAACCATAGGTGCGAGAATGATGAGGGCTGATGATCTGCTATTAGTGTTTGTTCCCATCCTATATTTTCTACCCAAAAGTGTCAATCAAATTTAGGTTCTTCTTAAGAACTAAGCACGGATATAGTAACAATAAATGATGCGGTTATCGGTGTATATTTTCACTGCTAAAAATTCAAAGATATGGGTCTGCAAGGGCAGCTTGCTGTTCGGAATTGACCGGCATGAGGCAGATGACGCTGTGCCGGGGTGAGGCCGACCCCGCTTTGGGGGCAGGCGTTCTTGGTCATCACGAGGCATCGATAAGATTGCCCCCATCACGGTATGGAGATACTCTTAAAATCATCATTTGCTTAATGCTGGTGATTTTATGATTTTTTTAAGTTACAATGAGCAAGCATAATACAATTAAATTGCAAAAATAAATTATTATTTAGCTGGGTAAAGCTATATTATATTATTGACAATCTATAAGCTGCGCTGACAATGTTGCTATTTGCGCTTTTATGATTTTATGATAAGCTAATTATTGTAATTAATGCTTGGACAAAATTATGGCTAAAGATGAGTCGCGCAGGTTGCGTCCCGCTTTGTTACAGGCGGATCAGGAGGTGTTGGCGGCGTTGTTAGCGTTTCCCGATTATCAGCCGAGCAATCCGGCGTACCGCCGGGAGGTTTTGCAGGAGGCGTTACAAACGATGCAGGCGAAGCAGTCGTTGGAGATTCAGGCGTTGGCGGCGGCGAAGGCGGCGCGGGATGAGGCCAATAGCAGTGAGTGGCGGTTTCACAATTTGATTTTGGGTGCCAAGGAGCAGGTGATTGCCCAGTTCGGGCGGGATTCGGTGCAGGTGCAGGCGTTGGGGTTGCGGCGTAAGTCGGAGTATCGGGGGCGGAAACGGTGCACTGGTTTTGGCAATTAAGCGGTAACGTAATGCTATAGTGACTAACCGGGAATGACGCGGTTGGTGGGGATGGAGCGGTTGTGGCGCCGGTATTGTCCACATCCTCTGGACCGGGCGGCGGTGGCGGTGCTGCTGGTGCTCTGCCTCCTGACGGCGCTGCTGTTGGCGGGGGGAGACCATTCCCGACCGCGGGTACAGCGGTTTTCTTGGCAGGAACGGGTGGTGGGGGCGCAGGACAAGGCCTTCATCTTGACGTTTAATCGGCCGATGGATACCCGTACGGTGGAACAGCATTTACGGATGACGCCGGAACTGCCGGGGAAGGTGAGTTGGGCGGGGCGGCGGTTGGCTTACACCCTCAAAGAGCCGATTCCCTACGGACGGGAGTATGAACTGCACCTGGCCGCAGCGAAAGATAAGTACGGGCGGGGTGAGGTGATGGAGCCGTTTCAGGGGCGGTTTCGCACCCGGGATCAGGCGTTTATCTATATAGGGACGCAGGGGGAGGAAACGGGGCGGTTGGTGCTGCACAATTTCACTCAGGGAACGCATCAGGTGTTGACCCCGGCGGATTTGCAGGTGTTGGATGCCCAACCGTTGCCCCAGGCAGACCGGGTGGTGTTGAGTGCGCAAAAACAGGGGGATCCGGCTCTGGAGGTGCAACTTTACACGGTGACGACGGGTTTGCAGTACGCCACCCCGGACGGAACTCCGCCCCCCAGGGCTGCCGGGCAGGTGGCGACTCTATTGCCGAGCGAGGGGTTTCAAAATCTCAAGTTTGACCTGGCTCCTGCGGGCGATAAGCTGGTGGTGGCGCGAGCCAGTCTGCACAACTCGGCCCAATCGGGGTTGTGGCAGGTGGATTTGCAGGGGGGGCGGCGGCCGTTGCATCTGGCGCTCGCCGGGGATTTTCGCGTGACCCCGGATGGGCAAAATCTGGTGATGGCGCAAGGGGAGGGTTTGGCTTTATTGCCCTTGCAACCCCAGGCGGAACCGTTGGATTTTTTGCCCAAATTCGGGCAATTGTTGAATTTTGACCGGCAGGGAACGCGGGCGTTGATGGTGAAATTTAACAGCGATTTTACCCGGTCATTATTTTTGGTGGGGGGGACGGGGGAGCAGGAATTGCTGCGGTTGCGGGGTTCGATTTTGAGTGCCGATTTTGACCCGCGCCGCCCGTGGGTGTATGTGATTGCCACGGAAGCCGGGGAAGCCACCAATTATCAGGAATTGCCCTATCTAGCGGCGATTGCTGTGCCGACTAAGCAGATTTTGCCGCTTTTGCGATTGGAGGAACCGGCGCTGCCGCACATCGCCCTGGCTCCCGATGGGCGGGATTTATTGTTAGAAGTGAACGGGCATTTGTGGCGGTTTCCCTTGGGGGCCAATCCGCTGGGACAACTGCCGGAGGATTTGGGCTTGTGGGGACGACAGCCCCGCTGGCTGTTCTAGGTTTTATGATGGAGGCGGCAGAGCGTATGCAAGGAGCAAACCGGTGCGTTGCGGATGGGCGGGTCTTTGGGGGATAACCCTGTTACTGGCGGCCTGCGCGCCGGTGAATCCCTCCTCGCGGTTAACGGTGGTAGCGTTTAATGTTGAGTCGGGTTCTGCCGACCCGCAGGTGATTGCGGCAAAGCACGTGGCTCCCTTGCGTCAGCAGGTGGATATTTGGGGGTTTTCGGAAGTAGAAAGTAACGCTTGGATCGAGCAATTTCGGCAGGCGATGCAATCCGGGTGGGGGTCGGATTACCGTTGGTTGCTCGGCCGGACGGGGGGGAAAGACCGCCTGGGAATTGTCTATGATGCCCGCCGTTTGACCTACCTGCGCCATGAGGAATTGATGCAAATCGATCCGAAGGGTTCGGCTCGTGCCCCGTTGGTGGTGGAGTTTCAATTTCAACCGACGGGAAAACGGTTTCTCTTTATGGTGAATCACCTGTATCGGGGCGATGAAAAAACCGCCGGTCGCCGGCATCAACAGGCGCAGTTACTGAATGAATGGGCCCGCCAGCAAAACTTACCGATGATTGCGGTGGGGGATTATAACTTTGATTGGGATATTGATACGCAAGGGAAAAAACGGGATTTGGGATTTGATTTACTCACCGCCAATGAGGTATTGGTTTGGGTGAAACCGGAGCGATTAGTCAGCACCAATTGTAATGCCGAGTTTAATTCGGTTCTGGATTTTATTTTTGTGGGGGGGGAGGCGAAAAATTGGCCGGCTGCCAGTGATATTCTCTACACCGAAGCGGCGTATTGTCATCCGGCCAATCGTAAAACCTACAGTGACCACCGCCCGGTGCGAGGCGTATTTGAATTGGTGGTGGGTCAACCGTGAACGGCGAAAGTCTAAAATGATTGCACCGACTTTTAGGAGGGGTTGCGGATGGGCGGGTGCCATTCTTCGTTTAACGGTTTTCCTTGGCCGCTCATGACGACGGTTGTGGTTGTGCAAGCGGCGGTGCTGTTGCCCCTCGGCCAGCCAACTCTTGGCCAAAATTTCAAAACGGTGCAAGACCATTTTTTAGGGATTCCTGAGTTACCTTTCGGTTCTCCGGCCAACCGACAACGGTATCTCCGGTATGCACTGGTGGATATTCCCAACGGTTATATGCGCTATCAGGCGAGTGATAATCCCGAACGATTTGAGTTTGCGATTTTCCGCAAAAAAAATGGGCAATATCTGGCGGTGTTGAGTATCCCCTACGACCCGGACTTTTTCCCGGAACAACCGGGAAAATCCCGGCTGATTTTACTGGACTATCAACAGGGGCAATGGCGGGATGTGACGCAACAACGGTTACCCGTTCCCTTTGACCCGACCTTGACCTACCAGCTCCCGCGGGTGGGGCGGGATGTGGTGGTGGTGAATCACCGTGGTCAAAAACTGTACCGTTTGCGCTGGCAGGATGACCGGTTTGTGCGTTTGGGGATGTAAACGCAACGGAACCGGCTGGGCGAAGCAAAGGCGGGGGCTGTGGCCGAAATCGCTGGCCTTGGGTGCCGATGGGCACCGCCGGAAGGTAGCCTGAGGCAAGGGTATTCTAAGGGTATTCTATAAGTAAGTATCCCTGGTAACTGCGGGCAACCGATTTGCCCAACCTGCTCTTGCTATGGCTCCCCTGGAATCGGATGATTTTTGGGCTCGCTATGGGGATGGAGAACGGGACTTTAGCGGCTGCAATTTTCAGGGGGTGATCGTGGTGGAAGCCAATTTGTCGGGGTTGAATTTAACCAATGCGGACTTGAGCGGCGCCATTTTTTACCGCAGTAACCTATCCCATTCCTGTCTGCAGGGGGCTTGCTTGCGGGAGGCGAATTTCTACCACACCCGCCTGCAAAAAAGTGATTGCTCTGAGGCGATTTTTTGTGAGGCGAACTGCATCAATGCCGACTTCAGTTGGTCGAATTTAACCGGTGCTGTTTTGCAGGATACTTCCTTGGGTATGGCCGATATGTCGGGGGTGATTTTGCACCGGGCAAAATGTCGGCGCACGGATTGGGTCGGAGCGAATTTGACCCAAGCCTGTATGCAGGGAATCAACGGCACGGAAGCGGTTTTAACCAATGCGATCTTGACCTATGCGGATTTGCGGGGTGCGAATTTGATCGGCAGCAATCTGGTCAATGCCAATCTCGCTTATGCCTGCGGCGATTATGCGGATTTTGACCGGGTTGATTGGAGTGGCGCCAATCTTTTTCAGACCTCCCTGCGTTATGCCTCGCTGCGTTATGGCCAATTTTTCCAAACGAATTTGCTGCTGGCTGACCTGTGGGGGGCAGATGTGACGGGTGTGAATTGGGAAGAGGCGCAGGGAGTGCCGCGGTTGCGTTAGGGAAACCGGCGGTCGGCTCCTCGATGGCAAGGGCAATCTCAGGGTCGCGTGGATTAGCGAAACTCCTGGAGTTGGGCGTGCAGACGCTTTTGTAAGCCCTGACACACCATCTCACACATGGGCAGAAGGGTGGGGTCGCTGATCTGGTAGTACACCTGCACCCCCTGGGGCTGCCGTCGTACCATCCCCGCCTGGGTGAGGATTTTCAGGTGTTTGGAGACATTCGCCTGCCCTAACCCCGTCTCGGTCATGATTTCGGTCACGTTTTTGGCTCCGTCTTTGAGGGCACACAAGACCTGCAAGCGGCTCACCTCCGATAAGACCTTGAAGTAATCCGCTAACTGGGTTAGTACCGCAGGGGACATGACGGCCATAGACGCAATCACCAACCGATGGATGGTTGACCTCATCTTTAGTATAGTCCCAATTGTGGTTGGTTGACTATATTCTTTTATGGTTATACAATTAAATTAGATAATGGGAATGATTGGGAGGTGGCAGCGATGTGGTTGCGACAGTTGTTTGACCGGGAAACCTGGACTTATACCTATCTGATTGCGGATCCGGCGACGCGGGAGGCGGCGTTGGTGGACCCGGTTTTGGAGCAGGTGGAGCGGGATCTGCAGTTGTTGCAGGAGTTGGGGTTGACCCTACGCTACTCGGTGGATACGCACGTCCATGCGGATCACATTACGGGGACGGGGAAGCTGCGGGCGTTGACCGGGTGTTTGGGGGTGGTGCCGGCGGGTGCCCAGGTGGATTGTGCGGATTGGCTGGTGCAGGATGGGGAGGTAATTCAGGTGGGAGCCATTCCCATCCAGGCGATTGCCACGCCGGGGCATACGGACAGCCACATGGCCTACTGGGTGAATCATACCCATGTCCTCACGGGGGATGCCCTGTTTATCCGGGGGTGTGGGCGGACGGATTTCCAAAGTGGGTCGGCGGGGACGCTGTACGATTCGATTACCCAGCGGCTGTTTACTTTGGGGGATGAGGTGTGGGTGTATCCGGGGCATGATTACCGGGGGCAGACGATTTCCACGATTGGGGAGGAGAAACGCTGGAATCCTCGTTTGGCGGGGCGGTCCCGCCAGGAGTTTATTGACTTTATGAACAGCCTCGACTTGCCTGACCCCCAAAAAATCATGGAAGCGGTGCCGGCCAATCAGCAGTGCGGGCAGGTGGCCAGGGTTGAGATGCTGGGAACTTGAGGACGATTAAATAATGACAAAATCATTACAGGAGGCAACGGCCATGACGCAAACACCAACGATTCAAAATTGGGATGCGCCCGAGCTTTGGCAGGAGTGGCAGGCGGGGCGGGTGGTTTTAGTGGATGTGCGGGAGGGGGTGGAGTTCGCGGGGGAGCGGATTCCGGGAGCCATCTCGCGGCCTTTGTCCCAGTTTGACCCGCAGCAGTGGTCGGTGCCGGAAGGACAAACGGTGGTTTTGTATTGCCAGTCGGGCGGTCGTTCCTATCAGGCGGCGCAACGGTTATGGGCGGCGGGCTGGTCAACGGTGGGACATTTGCAGGGGGGGCTGATGGCTTGGCGACAGGCGGGTTATCCGGTGGAGCGCAATCCCCAGGCTCCCATCAGTCTGTTCCGGCAGGTGCAAATTGTGGCGGGGGGGTTGGTATTGCTGGGTACGGTGCTGGGGGTAACGCTGTCTCCTTGGTTTTTGCTGTTGAGTGGGTTTGTGGGTGCCGGCATGGTATTCGCCGGGGTGACTAATACCTGTGCGCTGGGGATGCTGTTGGCGCAGTTGCCTTACAACCGGCGGGCAGGGCAGTCATGGCGGCGATAATGCTGGGCTATGCTCTGGCGGTGGTGATCGGCCTGAGCCTGGGGCTGTTGGGGGGCGGGGGGTCGGTGCTGGCGTTGCCGGTGCTGGTCTATGTGGTGGGCTTGCCGCCGACTCAGGCCATTCCCATGACTTTGGTGATGGTGGGTACGGTGAGTGTCCTGGGAGCGATTCCCCATCTTCGCCGGGGGCAGGTGGCCTGGCGCACGGGGGTCATGTTCGGGGTGGCGACAATGGCGGGGGCGTACCTAGGGGCACGGGTGGCGGCGTTGCCGTTCATTACCAGTACGGTGCAGATGACGATTTTTGCGGGCGCGATGTTGGTGGCGGCGGGGTTGATGATCACCCGCAGTGCGCGAACGCCCGCAGTGACCGGGCCTTATGTCCCGCCGGTGTGCCGCTACTGTTGGCTGTGGTTACCGACGGAGGGGGTGTTGGTGGGGATGCTGACCGGGTTGGTCGGGGTGGGCGGTGGTTTTGCCATTGTGCCTGCTCTGGTTCTCTTGGCGCAGGTGCCGATGTCCAAGGCGATTGGGACTTCGCTGCTGATCATTACGGCCAATTCCCTGGCGGGGCTGGCGGGGTACTGGGGACGGGTGGATTTAGACTGGCATTTGACGGTCAATTTTACGGTCTTGGCGGGGATCGGGACGGTGGGGGGGGCTTATCTGGCGCAATGGGTTCCTCCGAAGCATCTCCAAAAAGGATTTGGTTACTTTTTGCTCGCCATTGCTGCGCTCGTATTTTGGCAGAATTATCATTTCCCCAAGCGCGCTGCTGGGGCAGAAGATGGCTATAGCCATCTGACCGGATTGGCGAATAAAACTTCCGGGGAACCCACAAGGGGGGCTGCCCCCCGGCGACTACCTATCTCTAATTAATAGAGGTTCCCTAATTAAGGCCAAAACTGACGGATACCACCGCCGTAATGTCTTTTTCCTTGGAAGAAGTATCGTAAATCCCATAATCGCTCACATCGGTAGAAAACCGGGACGTAATCTGAAATACGCCTGTGTCCACATTGCGTACCCGCCCGATGCGGCTGCCCGTTGCTTTGGCAATACTTTGGGCACGCTTTTGGGCATCCTGTACCGCTTCGGCCACCATTTCCACCCGCAGTTTGGCTAAGTCGGTGTAGAGGTATTGGGGGGCATCGGCAATCATCGGAATCCCCTCGTTGATTAAATCGTTGGCACGGTTCACCAAAGCGGCAATTTTATCCACGTCACTAGAACTGATTTTGACCCGTTGGGTCAAGCGATAGGCGAGAATCCGCCCCGTATCCCGGCCGTTGAAATTCTCCTGGAGGGGGACGTTTTCTAGCGCCGCAAAGACAATTTCCTTATCGGGAATGCCTTGGCTTTCCAAGTAAGAACGGATTTTGGCGGTATAGACGGTCACCTGCTTGTAGGCTTCCTGCAACGATGGTGCTTGACTCTCTACCCGGAACTGCCAAACAATATAATCCGAAGTAAGGGCACGGCGCGCCGAACCGGTGACCCGCACTACATCATTGACCCGGTTAAACTCCCCGACTGCATTGGCGCCGATGACACTGCCTACCACTAGGGCAACCGACAGGGATACCAAACCAATCAACACTTGCGGTAGTTCCGTTAAGCGTTCTTTGATGTTCATAAGGGAACCTTTATAAATTACGGAACAGCGGTCGCCGGGGCGCCGCCCCCGACTTTGGTTCTCGATCCATTCGGTATTCTAGCGAGATCGTTTTCTGCCGGTTGCAATCAATAAACGTGCCTATAGGATGTTCGTGGGTGGAGTACCCCGGATGATTCTCCTTCAACATAACATAAACATAAGATAGAATAACCCCCCGGCGGACACCAGGGGGTCGTGCATAACTTTACAATCGGTTGTTCATTGCCCGCATCGGCGGTGGCTTTAGGAATACATGACACCCCGATAGCACAACTGCCGGGCGGCCCGCTGGGGCGTCGGCACCTTGGCCACATGGGTTTTCCAATTGGCTCCCCGGTATTTGCCCCCGATTTCGCCTTCGCTCACCGGCACAACGGCGGCATCATGCTCGTAAGTGGC
>CALHCP010000007.1 GCA_937936705.1 uncultured cyanobacterium
GGACGTTTGGAACAGCGTCTCTTCGTCAAGTTCCAAATATCCCCGCAGAGCAATCGCCACAATTTCTTCGGGAGTCTGACCGGTTTCTTGACAACGTTTCTGAATGGCTGCTTGCAGTGGGGGAGCAATGTTGATTCGCATCGAATTTTGGGAAAGTTAAGAATTTTCATAAGTTACCACGGACTCGTAATCAGGGTAAAGACTGGCTTGTGGGAACCAAGCGGAAATTCTCTGGCCAGAACTCCCAGATGACGGAGAACCCAAGCGGGGGTGCCCCCCTGCGACCGCTCATTCTGAATAATCATTCTGAATCAATAGAGGGCACCTTTAACCGGGAGAAAATGCTCTCGCCGGAATTACCGTGTTGATGGAGAAACGGGGGTGGCGCCCCGGCGACTGCCATTCTCAACTCAGGTAGGATGGCGATATTGGGTCGTTCTGGATTCGGCAAAAGGCCGGTTCGCCGTTAATAGGGGCTGACTTCCAGGGCACCGGATTCCTTAAAGACGACCCGAAATTCCGCCACGGCTTGCCCCGGTTGCCGCAATTTTTCCAGGGGTAATAATTGCTCTTCCCCGGTTGCTGCCGCTAAGGGGGTGAAATGGACAATCTTGCCCTGAGCATTCACGCCCACCCGGAAACTCATGTCCTGGGTGATGCGCTCTGTCCAGGCGGTGTTGATTTCTTCATAAACCAGAATCAGCAACCGGTTCACGTCGGTCGTACTCAGGGCTACGGTCGGGCTGGGCGATGGACTGGGCGTGCTGATGGGCGATGGGCTGGCCGGTGGGGTCGGGCTCACCACCGGGCGAGGGGATGGGCTGGCGGTGGCGGTGGGGGTGACTTCAGAGGGGGTTGGGGTGGCGGTTTCCCGCAGTTCTTGGGGCGGTTCGATTTTGGGAGTGGGTAATAGGGCGAGGGCAACGGCGGCGGCTGCCAAGGTGGCCAGGCCCACCCCGGCGGGGACGGCTTGTTGAGCCAAATTCATGCCTTGGGAAAGCCGGGGGACGAGGTTCAGCGTCCAATCCGGTAAGGTCTGGGGGTCGCTCATGCCCTGGTCACAGGCTTCCAGGAGGTCAAAGAGTTGAATGGTGGTCAAATCCAGTTGGATGGGTTCATGGGCATCCTGGAGGAGTTCCCGGTGTACCCGCAGGCGGTGCTGATGGTGGGACAGGGGTTCCAAGGCCACCGGGCCGGTGGGATGGACGGGGATGGGTTCCCGATGGCTCAGGAAGTTTTGCACATACTCACTCACGGTTTGGGACAGATGTGCCAATAATTCACTGCCCCCCCGCAGGGGTCGCTCCAGTCCCGGCAGGTAGCAATCCATTTGGATCAAGACCGCCAATGCCCCACCGGTCTGGGTAGTAAACCCTTCTAAAATCAGTGTGCAATGGGGTAAACGGTATTCCCGCACCAGGGTACTCACAGCACCTCTCCGCTAAAGAGACTGGCCCAAATGCGCTGCGCCCCACAGGTGCCGGTGCAGAATAGCAATTGATGTAATAAATCAATCGCCAGCAGGTTCAACCGTTCATCATCCCGATAAACTTGGAGGCGTTCCCGGCGCAGGTTCATGCGTTTGCGGAAATGGGTGCGGAAACGTTGGCAGTAGTCATCCAAACGGGGATGGTGACGGATGTCCACCCCATGCTGTTGCAGTTGCTCCCCTGCTAACAGTAATTGCCGGATTAGAATGGTCAGCCGTTTCGCCAGATAGACCAACACCAACACCAGGGCACGGGCTTGGTTGAGGGTGAGCAAGCGGCGATTGTAGGCGCGCCGGAGGGGATTGGCTCCCCGCAACTGCCAGAGCATCACCCGGTTTGGGATGACGCTGTTCAGTTCCAATTCTTTGACCACCATCATCATCAATTCCGCCCCGGTGCGATCCAGCGCTTCAATGGCCAGCAAGAGCAAATCCAGCTTGCCTGCCACCACCGGGGGACACAGCCCTTGCGCCAAAGGGGGTTCCGGGTCGGGCAGTTGTTGCAGAGCGAGTACTGCATCCTGTTCCAGGTCGGTCGTCGGCGATTGGGTCATCATGGGCAGGTTACTTTAGGCACCAATTTATCAGTTTAAGGGAACGAACGGGACGACTGGGACAAACCAGGCATCCTGCGGGCATACAATACAGGCATAATAGGCATAATAAGCATAATCATTAGGAACAATACCAGAGACGGTATTACATCCTGTTGGTTTCGGTCTCGCACCTGGGTTCGGTTTATGTCCATGTCCGCCGTGGTGATGACAACCCCTGGGGAAGCGGCAGTTTTGCAGTACCAAACGCTGCCCCGCCCGGAAATTCAGTTCCCCCACCAGGTTTTGGTGCAGGTAAAAGCGGCTAGTGTTAACCCGATTGATACCAAATTACGCCGCCGGGGCACGTTGCAGCAGCCGGGGCAACCGGCAATTCTCGGCTGTGATGGCAGTGGGGTGGTACTGGCCTGTGGCAGCCGGGTCACCCAGGTGCAACCCGGTCAGGCGGTGTATTACTGCTACGGGGGCTTGGGCGGAATGACCGGTAGTTACGCTCAGTATATTGTCCTGCCGGAAACCGCCTTGGCCAGCAAACCGCCCAGCCTCAGTTTTATCGAAGCGGCGGCGTTACCGTTGGTGGGGATCACGGCTTGGGAGGCGCTCTTTGACCGGGGGCAGCTGCAAGCGGGGGAAACGGTCTTGATTCATGCGGGCGCGGGCGGGGTCGGCCACATTGCCGTGCAATTGGCAAAACACCGGGGGGCACGGGTGTTGACCACCGTGAGTTCCCTGGAAAAGGGGGAGTTTGCCCAGAGGTGCGGCGCCGATACGGTGATCTACTACCGGGAAACGGATTTTGCCCAGGGGGTACAGTACCACACCCAGGGGCGGGGGGTGGATTGCGCCCTGGATCCGGTCGGCGGGGAAACGTTCCACCAAACCCCGGCGGCAGTGCGCTACTACGGGCGCTTGGTAACTTTACTGCAACCCCCACCCGCCGGACGGGGCTGGGAAACCGCTCGCCAGCGCAATTTAACCCTTGCCTATACCCTGATGTTGACCCCGCAAACGGCCAATTTATTACCCGAGCAGGTGCGGCAAACCGGGATTTTGCAGCAACTCGCCGACTGGGTGGAGGCCGGGCAGCTCCGGGTGCAGGTGGCGCAGACCTATCCTTTGGCGGCGGCGGCCACGGCTCACCGCCATCTGGAACAGGGAGGGTTTATGGGCAAACTGGTGCTGACAATGGATGATTGATTAATGATTAAAGGGAACCTCTATCAATTGGGGAACGGCAGTCGCCGAAGCGCTGCCCCCGACTTTGGTTCTCGATCCATTCGGTATTCTAGGGAGATCACTTTCTGCCGGTTGCCATAAATAGAGGTGCCCTAAAGAGATTAAAGAGCCAGGAGAACCCAAATAGCGATAGCCATCCCTGCAAAGGGATGGAGGGCAAAGCCCCATTTCTGGTTCTTCAGAGTTTTGAAACAACTCCCACCGATACCGTAAGACCACATCTCGAACAACTTTAGGGGAGCCGCCGGGTGTTGGATAAACCTCGATCGGAGCGGCGGGATTTGAACCCACGACCCCCACTACCCCAAAGTGGTGCGCTACCAAGCTGCGCTACGCCCCGAAGGAAACCAATTCTATTATCATAGCCCAAATCCTACGAGGAAACCTCTATTGATTCAGAATGAGCGGTCGCCGGGGCGCCGCCCCCGTCTCCGGTTCTCCGGCATATCTGCTGATCAATCCAGTCATATCGCTATAGCAATCCTACCTGAGTGGGGAACGGCGGTCGCCGGGGCGCCGCCCCCGTCTCTGGTTCTCCGGCATATCTCAATCCAGTCAGATTGCTAGATATCCCCAGATTGAACTCAGTCAACAAGTATTTGGGAAAATCCAGGGCGAGGTCTGCTTCATGGCATTTCATGGCTTTAGAGGTTATCTCCCCCGTCCCCCCGGCGCTTGCCCTGTTCCCTACAGCGGTTGGGTGTACTGACGGTTGACCCAGCCTTCCTGTTGCGTCCTCACCACCGAGACTTTTAACCACTGCCCATCGGGACTGGTATCCAAAATCAGCAACTGTTCCCGATCCGGCAATGTGGTCAGGGCTGACCCGTGGGGTTCCTGGCGCAGCACCAAACCCGTCGGCGCATTCACCTGCACCTGCCGCCCTTCCCGCTCCGTGGGCGGCGTACTGCGGGTGTATTCAGCTTTCACCCAGCCGGTGGCTTGGGTAGCAGGAATTTGCACCTGTACCCAGGTTTTGTCCGAGTTATAGCCCATAAAAATTAACTCCTGGGCATAGGCCAAACCGGTGATCACCACAGCATCGGTGCTCGGCTCCCGCCGCAAGATTAGCCCATCCTGCGCCGTCACCCACAGATTAGGCAATGCGGCAGGACTCGGTGCCGCGGCCGGGAAGGATTGTAAATTGCCCGCCCTGACCCAACCGATCACCTGTTGGGCGGGCAAACGCACCTGTTCCCACTCCTGGTCAGGGCTGATGGCTAAACGCTCCAAGGTCTGTTGATAAGCCGCCGTCCCCACCACCGGACTATCCCCATGCGGTTGCGCTCGCACCAGCAACCCCTGGGGTGCCGTCACCTGCATCCGGGCGCCGGCAGGGATGACATCGGTTTGGGGGGTGTTCATTTCCGGCACCGGCTGCGGGCGCGGTTGCGTACTCTGATACCAATGGTTTAAGCCCAGGCGAACCAGGATAAAACTGGCCGTCATCGGTAAAACAGTGGCTAACAGTAAACCGATGACCCACGGCCAAGGGGATGAAGCTTTACGCAGACGACTCGCCATAATCCTGCTCCTCAAGTTGTTCCATCCGGCGACTAAGACTGGTGTGGCGAGAAGCGGCTCGAATTTTGCCGGTGCTGGCCCACTGCTGCAACAACTGCACTTGTTCCTGCGCCGTGCGCGCCAAGGGCACCATTTGACTGGCTGCTTCTAATATATCGTCTGTCGTAAATTCCCGCCCCTGACTAAACCCCGTGTGCATCGCTTCGATGATGGCCTGCTCCAGTTCGGCTCCCGAAAAATCCGGAGTTTCCCAGGCGAGTCGCGCCAAATCATAATTCGACCAACTGTGGGGGCGCAGCCGGGATAGATGCACCTGCAAAATACTCTGCCGTTCTTCCCAGGTGGGCAGTCCCACGAAAAAAATCTCATCAAAGCGGCCTTTACGCAGCAGTTCCGGGGGCAAAAGTTGAATCTGATTGGCGGTCGCCACCACAAACACCGGCGATTCCTTTTCCGCCAACCAAGTTAACAACGTACCGAACACCCGATTGGTCGTACCGCTGTCCCCCCGGCTGTCCAGGGCACTAAAGGCTTTATCAATCTCATCAATCCACAGCACACAAGGAGCCAGAGCCTCCGTCAGTTGCATCATCTGGCGGGTACGGCTCTCGGATTCCCCCACCAATCCGGCGAATAACCGCCCCACGTCCAGACGCAATAAGGGTAAATGCCAATGCTGGGCAATCGCCTTCGCCGTCAGGGATTTCCCCGTCCCCTGCAACCCCGCCAACAGCAACCCACGCGGATAAGGCAGCCCATACTCCCGTGCCGCCTGGCCGAACGCCTGTTGCCGCCGCTGCAACCACAGTTTCAGATTATCCAAACCGCCGATGTCCGCCAGCGTCACCGTCGGGGTACAAAATTCCAGAATTTGGGTTTGCTGAATAATCTGGCGTTTTTCGGTGAGGATTAAATCCACATCCGCCGCCGTTAAATTGCCCTTGAGCGCCAACGCCCGCCCCACCACCCGCTGCATCCGCTCCAGGGATAACCCCTGCAAAGAGCGCACCAAATCCTCCAAGACCGCCGGTGGCAAAGATTGATTCAGACTCTGGAGAATCCCGTTTAACTCCCGGCGCAATTCCGCTGCCGTGGGCAAACCAAAAGGCAAAACCGTTACGATTTCCTGCAAGTCCACCGGCAGACGTACCTCCGGTGCCAGCAAAATCACACTCTTGGGCTGGGCTTTCAGCAGCCGGTGCAAATTGCGTAACTTGCGCCCCACCGCCACATCGTCTAAAAAGCGGTGAAAATCCCGCAGTACCAACAACGCCGGTACATGCGGGGGCAGCTTATCCAGAAATTCCAACGCCTGGAGCGGATTGCGGCGGGCAAACCCCTGGTCATTGGGATTCCCCTGGATACCCTCAACAAAATCCCACAGATACACGCCCCACTGCCCCAGGGAACGCGCCACCTGGGTCAACACCCCCTCCACCCGTTCCTCCTCCGCCGTCGGCACATAGAGCAAGGGGTAACGGGCGCGGATCAGGACTGCCAACTCCTGGGCAAAATCCATACCTATCCCAGGCGGTCAAACCGGGTTAAACTCGCCCAGCGGGGGTCGAGGGCGGGGACATCCTCCGGTTCCCAATCCAAGCGGCAATCGGGACGACACAAGGGCTGACTGGGCAACGCCAAGGATATTTGTTCATACAACCATTGCCCCACATCCAACCAACCATCCGGAGGCAAATACTCCATCAAATCCGCCAGCGGCACTTCCTGCTCCAACGGCCACGCCTTGGGGTCACTTTTGGTCGCATCCAGCCAGATCACCTCAGACACCTGCAAGGGTAAGCGCTCATTGAACTGACATAAACACCGGCGGCAGGTAAGGGTGACAATGGCCTGAACCCGCGCCGTAATCTGGATACAGGTTCCCTGGTGCTGAATCTCAATTTCTCCCTGCACCGGCGTTAACAAGGGTAAATCCGTCAACCGATCCCGCACCGTCAGGGTCAACTTCCGCTCCGGTAGCCGCAATAAACTGGCAATGGCAATCGGTTGTAACACCACTTTGACTCGGCACGTTTTCTGCGTTAAACCTAAACCGCTCCGGGTTATTTTTAAGCGCAAATTGCATTCATAGCTTAACATACGGGCGGGTGCTGTCGTTAGGGCACCTCTATTGATGGCAACCGGTAGAAAATCATCTCGCCAGAACACCGAATGGATCGAGAACCCAGGTCGGGGGCTACGCCCCGGCGACCGCTGCTGCCTCATGCATTCATCAATCGAATTTCCTTCTAGGCGGTCAAGGTCTTGGTCAGCAGGTCGGCGACCACGGTAAGCACTTCCCCCGGCACAATCGGTTTGACCAGGTATTGGTTGGCACCGAGACTGAGGGCTTTGTGGCGGTGCCGGTCGCCGGTGCGGGAGGTGAGCATCATCACCGGCAGGGCGTAATGGCGGTCGTGGGTGCGGATGCGTTGCAACAGACCATACCCATTGAGGCGGGGCATTTCCATATCGGAAATCACCAAGCCCACCGGGCGGTATTCCTGGCTGAGCCATTCCCAGGCTTCTTGCCCGTCCCGACAAGCTTGCACCTGATAGCCGCTCTGCCGGAGCAGTCGTTCCAAAAGCTGCCGGGTGGCTACGGAATCTTCCGCAATCAGGATCAACGGCGGGCCGGCGGGGGCGCTGAAGGCGGGCGGCGATGGTTTTTTTTGCGCTAATAACGGCGACAATTCCCCCGGAATCAGCACCGGCACGACTTCCCCGCTGCCCAAAATCGTACAACCGGCTAAATAGGGGGGGAGCGGCACGGTGTCGTCCAAGGTTTTCAGGATCAACTGGCGCTCGCCCACCAACTGCCCTACGGTGTAAACAACCGGCTGGGTTTGCCCTAGCACCAAGCCCACCGGTTCCGGCTCCACCGGCCAGGCACGGCGGTAGGGGAGCGTCTGCATGAGAGACACCACCGGCAATTCCTGCCCCCGCCAGGTGAGGGTCTGGGTTCCCGGCGCAATCGGCAGAATATCCAAAACCCCGGTGGCGGGAATCCCCAGGGTGCGTTGGCGACTGCGGCAGAGCAACAGGGGCAGCAGGGTCACCCCCCGGGGCAAACGCAAGGTAAAGGTCGTCCCCTGCCCGGGTTGGGTATCCACCTGGATGACCCCCCGCAGTTGTTGAATCTGGGTACGGACAATGTCCAGCCCCACCCCCCGCCCGGAGAGCTGACTGACGCGGGTGGCGGTGGAGAATCCAGGGCGAAAAATGAAATCCAAGACCTCCTCCCGCCGCATTTGCCCCCAGGGACGGCTACACCAGCCCTTTTCCACCGCCCGTTGATAGACCCGTTGCAGGTCAATCCCCCGCCCGTCATCCCTGAGGGTAATGACCACCTGGTTCTCCTGGGTTTCGCTGTGCAGGTGAATGGTGGCGGTGGCGGGCTTATCCATCGCCGCCCGCTCCGCCGGGGATTCAATGCCGTGGTCAAAAGCATTGTTTAATAAATGGGTCAAAGGGGTACGCAGGCGTTCCAAAAGGACCTGATCCACCAGCACTGCTTCGCCGGTTATTTTCAGTTCCACCTGTTTGTGATATTGCTGATTGAGGCGGTGCAATTGCGGTAAAAAGGCTTGGGCTAAATTGCCAAAGGGCACCAGCCGCGATTGGGTCATTTGCTGGTAGAGACGATCCAGTGCTTGCCGCACCAGGGTTAATTCTTCGCCCAATTCCCGCAGGGTTAATTCTAAGTCGGAGCGAATTTCTTGGGTGCGCAGCAGGGTTTCTTCTAGGGTTTGTAATTGGGAATGGCCTTGGGTGTATTGATCCAGCTCTAAAGTGTCAAATTCACTGATGGGGGTGGGGACGGTTACATTCACCGCCAATTGGTCGTACAGGGCTTGGACGGCTTCCCGCAGGGGTTGGGATTGGCTGACGAGCGTATTTAAGGTGCGGCTGGTTTGCAATAGGTTTTCGTGTCGCAGGGTGAGGCGTTCGTGGTGGATGATCAGTTCCCCGACCGTGTTCGCCATCGCTTCCAACTGCTCCAGGGGCAGGCGGACGTTGGTCAGGGGCTGGTCGGATGCCGCCGGAGCGGTTTCCGGCTCAGGGGTGGGTGCGGCGGGCGGATGCAGGTAAGCCGACCGTTGCTGGCGCAGTTGCGCCAGGGTGGCGGCAATTTTGGGGATGAGGACAGGAGCGGGCTGATGCAATTCCTGTGCCAAAGGCTGCACCGCCTTTACCAACCAGTCCAAATCCAGGGTTTCGCCCAACAGGGTGCAGGCGTCCACCAGGTTCTGGGCGACCGCTGTGACATGGCTCCCCGGTTGAGCCAGGGCTTGGTCGGTTTCGCTTAAACAGGTTTCCAAATCCTCCGTCAACGCGGTAATAATCATACCGGCGGGCACGCCGGTGGCGGCGGCGGGTTCACTGACCGGGGTGACCTGGCACCGGTCTAAGGCGGCCAACACCTGGGGGTCGGCGGTCACTTCCTCCTGGTGTTCCGCTTGGCTGAGCAAGGATGCCAATTCCTGAATGCCCCGTTCCAATACCCCCCAGACCGGGTCTGGGGCAGGGGGAGGGGATTGACTCAGGGCTTGCAAAAGGTCTTCCAACCGGTGCGCCAAATGGCTGATGTCCATCAACTGGGACAGGCCGGCACCCCCTTTGAGCGAGTGGGCAGCCCGCATCAAGGCGGTCATATCCACCGGCTGTCCCTGCCGTTGACGGCGGATACCCTGGACTAGAGTGGTGATATATTCCGGCACATCTTCCCGCAGAAAGCACTGGCGCACCTCCCGGAGAATGTTCTGGTATTGCTCCGCTTGCGGATCGAAATTCATGACCTAGGCATGGAGACGGAAACGGGCAACGGAGGTTTGCAGGTCGGCGACGACGCTCAGCAAATCCTCCAGGGAGGCGGCCACCGTCCGGGATTCCTGCGCGGTTTGGGTGGCGATCTGGGTCACCGCCTGCATCCGTTCGTTGACCTGCTGGGAGGCGGCCTGCTGGGCATGGGTTTGGCCGGCAATTTGTTGCAGATACGCGTCAATTTCTTGGCTCAACTGGGCTAGTCCCTGCAGGGTTTCCCGGGTGGATTGCACCAACTGGGTACTGGCGACCACCTCGCTGGTGCCTGTTTCCATCGCTTGGAGAACATCGCCGGTGCCTTCCTGGATATTGGTCACCCGTTGTTCGATTTCCCGGGTCGCTTCGGTTACCTGCTGTGCCAGGCGGCGCACCTCATCGGCCACCACCCGAAACCCCTGCCCGTGTTCCCCGGCGCGGGTGGCTTCGATGGAGGCATTAAAGGCCAGCAGGTTGGTTTTCTCGGAAATCCCGGAAATAATTGCCACAATCTGGGAAATTTCCTGGGAGGCTTCGGCCAGGCGTTTGACCTTTTTGGCGGTGGTAGCCACCGTAGTGCGTAACCCCTCGATGCTGGCGACGGTTTGGTTGATTTTGCCATCCCCCGCCTGGGCGGCCACCAGTGCCGCCCGGGCCACTTGGGCAGCCTGCTGCGCCAATGCGGTCACCTGGGCAATGGACTGGTTCATGTCCGCCACCGTGGTCAGGGAGGCCTGCACCTGTTCGGTTTGAGTCTGGGCGGCGATGGTCAAATCGGTAATGGCGGCCGCGCCCGCCTGAGCCACCTGGTGCACCTGGTCGGCCACCGCCTGCACTTGCAACACCAACTGGCGCAGACTGGCAATGGTGGCATTAAACGCATCGGCAATCGAACCCACCTCCCCCGGCGTAATCGGAGCTTGCACGGTTAAATCCCCCCGTTGTGCCCCTTCAATTTCCAGCAAAAGATGGATCACTTCCTGTTGCAGTTGTTCCTTATCCTGGCGTTGGCGCGCCAGTTCGGCAGCCTGCGCCTGGCTCCGTTCGGCCAGGGTTTGTTCCGCCTTTTCTGCCTGCTGCTGCCAACGAGCAACCGCCTGGGTCAACCGCTCCAACTCGTTGGCGGTTTCCTCAGAGGTTTCACTCCCGGTTAATTGTCGCAACGGCACCACCACATCCCGCCAAAACCACCACAACACCAGAACATTCAGCAGCAACATCAGGGTCGCCAAGGTGAACGAACCGGCTCGGTCTTGGGTCGTCACCGGCGGCTCAGCCACAGACGGGGTCATCCGGCTGGGAATCCAGATAATGGTGGCAATGGTCAATACCTGCACCACCACCAACAGCCCAAACTTCCAGCCCACGGAACGCTGCTGCAACCACCGCCAAGGGGACTCCTGGGGTACGGCAACCGCAGCTTCCAGCCCATCCGTCGTCGCCGCCGCTGCTGCCGCGGGAGCCACCACCGCCAAGGCACCGGTGTTTTGCAATCCCGCCAGAGCCTTTTCCGCAATGGCCGCATAGGTACCATCGTGATCCAGCCGGATCACTTCCTGGTACAGTTGGGCCGCCTCAGCCATATCGCCCGCCTGCTCCAGGGTATTGGCCTGAAGAATCTTGGACATCAAATCTACTTCACTCAGCTTGCCATCCGCCGACGGCAGTACCACCGGACGCCCCCGGTAGATCCTGACGGGTTGGCTGGAAGCAGGGGTAGAGTCATACATAGCAGAGGGCAGGCATAAAATGGTTCAAGGGTTAAGCGAAATGACCGATTGTCTATGTTTTATCATGGTGCTTACCGAGCGGGTAAACTGTTCACCACGATCATCCACACTCAATTTTCCTGTAGCCCCAGGGACGGATTTGAGTACCGAGATTCTGGAGAAGCCCGGTTCTGTACCACGCCCCGGCGACCACTGATCTGTAATTGATAGAGGTTCCCTTTGGTTTTTGCATTTTACTGTTGATTGGTTTGCTCAGTTTTAATAATTCCACTCCCCTTTCCGGGTGCAAAACCGCATCGGAAACCTGTCTCCATAACCGGTCTCGGAAAATAAAAACTTTTAGCACTTTGTCAGAAAATCAGAAAATATGATTTTGGCAAACCCCTATTGATTCAGAATCAGCGGCCGCAAGGGGCCGGTTCCCCGTCATTGGGGCGTTCTGACCAGAGAATTTCTGCTTGGGTTCCATTATGTAAATCCATTCCCCTCTTCCCGTGCGGAACTGCCCATCCCCCCCCATGACCCCGAAAATGTGTTACATTTAGTAATAACGCTTAGCATTTGTTTTAATAATGTTTAATCGGGAGGGTATCTATGGCTGGTTGGAGTTTGTGGCTGGCGGGGCTATTGCGTTCTGACTGGACACCTCGGTGGGGTCAGCAGGCGGTTTGGCTGGTGTTACGGATGGTTGCGGGCGGGGTGATGATTCACAATGGCTTGGACAAGTTGGTGGATATTCCGGGGTTTGCCGAAGCCTATGTGCAGGTGATCGGTCTGCCGTTTCCCATCTTGTTGAGCTATGTGGCGGCTTACACGGAGATAGTCGGCTCTATCCTGTTGATTTTGGGTTTGGGGAGCCGTTTGGCGGCTTTGGGGTTACTCGCTACTATGGCGGTGGCGATTTTCCATCACGTCAAGGTGGCCGGGTTCAGCATTCCCTACCTGGAACTGTCGAGTTTGTATGCGGCCTGTTTCCTGTTCTTTGTCGTGAATGGGGCGGGGCTGATTTCTCTGGATCAATGGTTGGGGGAATGGTTGAGTCACCGGCGGCAATCCCGGCGGATTCAAAGCCTGGAGCAATCTCTCCACAGGACTCCGGTTCCCCAAGATACTCTGAAATTGTAAGCATAATCGCATGACAGCCAACCGGAGCTGGTTCACTTCTGCTCCGGTTGGGCGGGTCAGGTTGTAATATAAGGTAATATAAGGTATTTATGTTTTCTCATTTTGGGCTGATTCCCTATGGCGACCGTACTACTTGTTGAGGATATGCCACCGGAGGCCGCCCTGCTGGCTGGGTATCTCCAGGGAGAGGGGTTCTTGGTGAACCGGGTGGCCAGTGCAGAGGAGGCTCGCCAGTATTTGACGAAACAGAAGCCGGATTTAATTGTTTTAGATGTGGTGCTGCCCGGAGAAAGTGGGTTTGAGTTTTGCCGGCAAGTGAAAAAGCAACCGGAAACCGCCCATATTCCCATCGTGATTTGTTCGAGTAAACAGGGGGATATTGATAAGTTTTGGGGGATCAAGCAGGGGGCGGCGGCCTATTTGACCAAGCCGGTGGATAAAGAGGAATTAATCCGCACGGCGCGCAGTTTGGTGGGACGCATCTAGGACGGCCAAATCAATCAAGGCGTTGGTGATGGCGGCGGCGGCGGGCGAACCCCCTTTGCGTCCCTGCACTCTCATTTGGGGGAGAGGCAGGCGCGCCAGGAAGGCTTTGGCTTCCAGAACGTTGACAAATCCCACCGGAGCGGCGATCACCAGGGCGGGGCGCACGCGGGGGTAGAGTTCGCACAGCTTGTGCAAAGCGGTGGGCGCGTTGCCGATCACGACAATCGCCTGGGGGTATTGCGCCAAGGCTGCAGCCATCCCCATCGCCGCCCGGGTCTCAACCCCAGCATCGGCGGGTGCGCAATCTAAGGCATTGATGAGGGGATTGTTGAGCTGTTTCGCCAAATGATGCTTGATCCCTTGGGCAACCAAGCCGACATCGGTGATGATAGGCGCTTGCTTTTGTAAGGCGCGGATGCCCAGGGGGATGACACCGGGGCTAAAGCGCAAAAGATACTTAAATTCAAAATCCGCCGTGGCATGAATCACCCGCCGGATGATGGCATATTCCGCCGGGGTCCAGCCCCAGGGATGACTGCCAATTTCCCGGTCAATGATGGCGAAACTGGCCGCTGTGATTGGGTCTAATTCCATCGCCCTATCTCCAACTGCCCACAGTGTAGGAGATTAGGGTTCCGTGTAGGTGCTGATTGTAGCGATTTGTAACCGGAAGTCCCCCGGTTGAAAGGTGGGATTCAGTTGACCATCATAGGCAAACTTACTCAGCATTAACTGGAAGGAAACGATCTGTTTCCGGTCAAGGGGCGGAGCCTCCGGGACGGTTTTGGCGCGAAAAACGGGCACGAAATCGGCAAAGGGCAGCTTAACCGTGATCCAGGTGGCGGGTTGGGTATCAAATTGCGCGCCGTAGGCCAGGCTGTCCCAACGGTGGCTGTCGCGGAGGAGTAATTTGTACCGTTTGCCATCCCCCCGCACCCGCAGCGCCAAACCGGTGGCGCCGGAGAGATCCAGGGGCGGTTCTAAATTGCGGGTACGAATCGAGGCAAAACCGCCGTTATTTTCCGTCGTGACCACCCCCTCAAACCGGGCACCCGCGGCATCCGCCACCAAGCCACTGCGGCTGCGACCACCCATGACCACATCATCTAAAGCCCCCCAAAGGTTCACACCAGCGGGTTGGGTCAAATCAAAGAGCAACTCACCTTGGGGCATCACCGTCGCCGGGGGGGGATTCCAGCCGAGAGTCCGTTGGATACAACTGACCAACGGCACCGCTTCAAAATAGGTTACCGTCTGCCAGAGCCGACCGACATCGGGAAACTGCATGGGGAAAGCGCAACACCTGTAATTTTACTATAGCAATCCGAATTGCAGGGTGAACGGCGGTCGCCGGGGCACCGCCCCCGCCTGGGGTTCTCCGCAATCTTGGTTCGCCAATCAAGTCACATTGCTATATACGTCAAAAAGATCCGCCGCCAGGGTGCCCTGGGCGACCCCCGTCACCGGCCCGGTCATGGTGACCGCAAAATCCGGGGCAATCGTAATCGCCAATTCCCCACCGGGCATCTCCACCGTTACCGTCGAGTCGCACAACCCCAACCGATAGACCACGGCGGCGGCAGCACTGCTACTGCTCCCGGAGGCCAAGGTATAACCCGCCCCCCGTTCCCAAATTTCCAAACGTAGCCGTTGCCGTGACAAGACCTGCACAAACTGCACATTGGTGCGTTGGGGGAAGTAGGGATGGGTCTCCAAGGCGGAGCCGTAGGTTTGCGCCAACTGGGGACTGGTGGTCGGCACCAGGATGACACAGTGGGGATTGCCAATGGTCGCGGCGCTGAAGGTAAAGGTTTGCCCCTGGACTTGGATCGGTTCTTGCAGGACCTCGCGCGCCGCACCGGTGACCGGGATCAACTCGCTGTGGAACGATACCCGCCCCATCTCCACCTGCACTTGCCGCCCGGCGTGCTGCACCTGTGCCTGCACCTGCCCGCCCAGGGTTTGGACGACAAAGGCGGCCGTACCGACCTTGCCCCTGTCCCAGAGATAGCGGGCGAAAATCCGCAGACCGTTGCCGCTTTTTTCCGCTTCCGAGCCGTCCGGGTTAAAAATCCTCAGGCCGAAATCTGCTTCCGGCGCCGGTAGGGGACCAAGC
Organism: uncultured cyanobacterium; assembly: GCA_937936705.1. Classification (GTDB taxonomy): domain Bacteria; phylum Cyanobacteriota; class Cyanobacteriia; order Gloeomargaritales; family Gloeomargaritaceae; genus Gloeomargarita. Next base: position 15,061 of record CALHCP010000007.1, read on the forward strand.
AAAATGCCGTCCGACCCCACCCCGAAATGGCGGTGGCACAGGCGTTGGATGGCCTCCGGGTGGAGTGCAAAATCCAACTGCTGCGGGTCGAGTACCAAATAATCATTGCCCAAGGCATGGTACTTCCAAAAGGGGGTCGCCAACTAATTCGACTCCTCTTCGTACTGGCGCTGGGGCAGATTCACCGGCGGCTGGTAGGGTTCCGCTTCCGCCCAAGCATCGGCTGCCAAGTCCACTTCCACCGGCTCCGGTTCCAGGGGTTCGACGTAGGCGGCCTCGACCCGTCGGGTGGTTTTGCGAACCGGGCGCGCCACGGGTACTTCCGGTTCATCCCAGTCCTCTTCCTGCCGTACCCGCCGCCGTTGTTCACTACTGCCGGTCGGACTGCCGCTGCCCAGGCGATTTTCATAGCTCACCGGGGTCGGCAGATAATTGGGGTCATCCTCCCGCTCCCAGGGCGGTTTACCGATGCCGATGGCTTCCAGCCAGCCGCGGGTGAGTTGATTGAGCCGTTCTTCCGCCCCTTCAAAAACAATCAATTTATCCGCCCCGACGCTGACCACCTCATCCACGGACAGTTCATAGGTACTCAAAAAGCGGGCGGGAATCCGGGGTACCCCCAGGGAATCAATCACCAAATGGGAAATTCGGCCATCGCCGACCGCAAATTCAAAATCCCGCACCTTGCCCAGAAATTCGCCGGTTTCGGTGACCACCTCACTGCCCACCAAGCGGGTGTAGGGTGACAGGTCTAATTCTTCCAGAACCCGGTCATCCTCCACCAACACCACATCCCCAATCTGCCGCACCTGGCTGAGTCGCACCGAATGGCTCGGCTCCCCCGGCAAATAATTATTCACGAGGGAATCTTTAATATCCAAAGCCACCACCTGCCAGGCATCCACATCGCACCAAACTTGGCTGACCACCCCCAAACGTCGCCCCCGGTCACGGGTAATGAGTTGGCAATCAATCAACGCAGAACGAAAACAAACCTGGGTCGTCGCTTTCATAAATATAGGTGCCGGTGAGACAATCCAGCCCAAAGGCTATCTCACCATTTTAACGGGATTTCTTTTGATTTTATTAAGAACCGGTGGTTTGCATCGCCAGGCGTTCTTTCAACTGGCGCAAAGCATCGGCCCAGCGGGGGTCGGGTTCCGTGGCTTCGTAGTTGCCACCCGCCGCCGCCGCGGGGGGAGCCGGTTGGGGAGCCGCTTTCCGGCGGTTTTGTTGCCGTTGGCTGTTGCGGTTGGGGGCATCCCGCCGGGGGGTGGGGCGTTCCACCGGGGTGCTGACCTTGACGGGTTTGGCCACCGGTTCACTGGCCGCCACCGGCTCGGTCTCCGGGGTTTCTTTGGTGCGGGGTAAGGCTTTTTCCACCTTGAGCGGCTGCTCCCGGAAGGTTTGGCCGTTGAACCGACTGACCAGCTCATCCGCTTCTTGTTCGGTCTTCACGGTAATAAAGCCGAAACCCCGGCATTTGTTGGTCTTCCGGTTGGTGATCAGCTTCAGGGATTGAATGTCCTGCGCCTCCCGGAACAGGGCATCCAATTCCTGTTTGTCCACATCTTCAGGCAAATTACCCACGTAAATCCGCACGGTCATACAACACCTCCTGAACTAGGTAAACAACGGGGAACATAAACAAATGGCTGGTTGATCGGCAGGACTGGGGAAACAAAATTGTGGCAAATCCTTGCAATTCAATCGGTGCATTGCTGTCACAACGACCCGCACCTTTCCCAGATTATCACATCGTCTGGGTGAGTGGGAAAGAATGATCCCCACAGCTTAATAACCGGTTGCCTGCAAATCCATCCCGACGGCACAGGCGACCCGGGTCACGCCACTGCGAAAATGACCGTCCGGCTGCAACTCCAACCACCGGAAGCCGGGCGAGGCCGCGTCTAAAGCAAAGGTTTGGGATTGAGGCGCAAATTGAATACAGGTGGAAGGGGTGCTGAAATAGGTGACGTGCTGCCGTTGCCATTGCCGTTCCTGGTGGACATGACCACACAGCACCAGCTTGACCTGAGGATGACCGTCTAAAATGTGCCACAGCCGCTCCGGGTTGGCCAAGCGGCTATCGTCCAACCAGGGCGAACCCACCGGGAACAGGGGATGGTGCAAGGCGACCAGGGTCGGCTGGGACGCCTGCTGCAAACATTGCTCCAGGTACATCAATTCGGCTTGTAATAATTCCCCACCGACGGCACCGGGAACGGCGGAATTGAGCAAAATAAACTGCCAGCCCCCCTGAGTAAAACATTTCTCCGGGCGCAAGCCCCCCGCCGTCAACACCCGGTTCAAGACCTGCCAATGGTCGTGATTGCCCCCGGTCCAATGAATCGGACAGGTCAAAGGTTGCAGTAAAGTCAGCAAATGCTCATAAGAGGCCGCGGTCTCGTCCTGGGAAAGATCGCCGGTCAGCAGGAGCACATCCGGCTGATAAAGGTGTACCTCAGCCAGAACTGCGGCCAGCGTGGTACCGGTGGGACAGCCCAAGAGTGTTTGGTGCGGGTCGCCAAATAGATGGGTGTCTGTAACCTGGACAACCCGCAACGGTGGCATCACGACCTAAAATCTACTCTTCATAAACCCGGCATTCGGCAGCGTCCGGGTTGGCATCACAGTATTGCTCCAGGGAACTTTTGGGTTTTTCCGTCTCCCGCTGGTGGGCGGCAGCCGCTTGCAATTCTTCCACAGTGTCCCAGGCGACGGCGCATTCGGCAGAACCATCCCCTTTCAAATCACAAACTGCCCGGGCGGCATCGCGTTCGGCTTGAATTTGGGCTTGTATATCGCTCATAAAACTTCCATTCTGAATCGGGTGCTACCTACGTTTATATCCCAGATACATCCGCAGGCCTGATTTCATTGTAGTTTTTTTCAGAATTGGCCGTCAGTCGTTGGGTGAGGGCGGTTAACCGTCCCAAGGCGGTCAGGCTACTGCTCACCAACCGCAGGGCTGGCCCCGGTTGCCGGAGCATTGCCCAGGCGAGCGGTAGGGGTTGGATGTGTCCCGTCGCCGGCACCACTGCCGCTTGCAGATCCGGCAGCGGTTGCCCCATTTCATCGCTGACCACCCGCACCATGCCCAAGCGGGGGAGATACCCCAACCAGGCGTAGCCCTCCATCTCCGCCACCGCACAGGCAAATTCTTGTCCCAGGCGTGCTTTCGCCTGGGGTTGAGTCACAATTTCAGGCACGGTCAAGCTCCCGGCCACCGGCAGGCGCAACCGCTCGCACAACCATTGGGTGATCTCCGGGTCACAGGGTCGGGTCAGACCCGTGGCGTGGTCGGTACATCGGCCACAAATGACCCCGTCCCCGGCGGCCCAATCCGCCTGCAACCCCCCGGCGAGTCCCAACAAAACAGCCGACCGGTGATTGAAAACCGGCTGATGGGTCGCCCACCAGGCGGGTAACGCCCGGCTACCCATGGGAATCGCCAGCACCGGCCAAGCCGCCGGTGCCCCCCGCCGCACCGCCTGGTATTCCGCCCCCTGGGGAGCCAACAGGGTCAGGCGGGGGAAATTTGCGCCTGTTCCCGGGGCAACCATTGCAGAACCCGCAGAACCATTTGGGAAATTTGCGACAGGAGACGGGGCTGCAGCAATTCCGGGGCAAAGGCGCGCATCCGGTAGGCATTTTCCTGAACACAGGTGGTTAAAAAACCGCGCAGGGTCAAATCCGGGGCAAACACCAACGCCCCCGTCGCCGTAAAGCCGGTTCCCGCCGTGTCTGCTCCTTGGAACGCCCCCACCAGGTGACGCAGAGCCTTACCGTAATTCCACAGCGTATTCACCCCCCGATAGAGCGGCCAGCCCCGGCCGTGGCGCTCCTGCTCATAGGCCAACCAATTCACAAAAAAGACAATATGGCGGGCTTCCTCGTCAATAATCGGGTCAAACAGAGTGAATAACACTTCCGGGAAAAAACCCGACCGCTGGGCAATGCGAAAAAAACCAAACGCAAAAAACGAATCCAAACATTCACTGAACCCAAAATCAATAAAGGCCTGGTGTAAATCGGCAGGAGGATGGTACGCCAGATCGAGGTTCACCGGAATCTCATAGTGTCGCGTCAAACAGGCCAGCAAGCGTTCGTGCCGGGATTCTTCCGCCCCTTGTAGAGCCACCGCCTCCCGTACCAAAGGGTCGTCAATTTCTTGGGCAAAGGCTTGAGCCATGATCCCGGCTCGCTTTTCGGTAGCCAGCGCCTCCTGCCAAAAAGGGAGGCTCCGTAAAAAATGCAAAGTCTCCTCATCCAGTTCCGGCCAGGCGAAGGTGGCCGGGTCATAGCTCTGATGGGTCTCCAACAAACTGCGACAAAATAAATCCCGATGGGCAGGACTCCCCAACCGCATAGATTTCACTCCCACAATCCCGTATGCCCCCTACGTTAAGTCATGGTCATAGCCTTTGGCAAATGGCCGCCGCCGGTGTGCCGCTCCAGGTTAGGGGCACTTCTGCTCTATTAATGGGAACTCCGGCCAGAACGCCCCAACTGCGGAGAACCCAAGCGGGGGCTGTGCCCCGGCGACCGCTTGTCCCTACTTGTCCCTACATTAGTAGAGGTTCCCGCTATGTTAAATTCATACCGGTTGCGTCGGGTGGGCCCATGTCCGTGATTCAGCAATTACAACAACAACTGCGCCGCGGGGAAGTATCCAGCGTCGCCCTGGTGGAACGATACCTGGAAAACATCCGTCAACGGGAACCCCAGGTGCAGGGCTACCTGACCGTGACGGCGGCAGCCGCCCTGGCGCAAGCGCAAGCCCTGGATGCCCGGCGCGCCCAAGGGGAAGACCTGGGATGGCTCATGGGAATTCCCATCGCCCTCAAGGATAATCTCTGTACCCAGGGCATCCCGACCACCTGTGCGTCCCGGATTTTGGCGGGGTATCAGCCCCCCTACCATGCCACCGTGGCGGAACGGTTAATGCAGGCGGGAGCGGTTCTCTTGGGCAAAACCAACCTGGATGAATTTGCCATGGGCAGTTCCACCGAGCATTCGGCCTACCAAATCACGACCAATCCCTGGGATACCAGCCGGGTGCCGGGGGGGTCATCCGGCGGTTCGGCGGCGGTGGTGGCGGCACAGGAATGTGTGGCGGCCTTGGGGTCGGATACGGGCGGTTCGATCCGGCTACCGGCTTCCTTCTGTGGGGTGGTGGGCATCAAACCGACCTACGGCCGGGTCTCCCGCTTTGGCTTGGTGGCCTATGCCTCTTCCTTAGATCAAATCGGCCCGTTAACTGCAACGGTGGCGGATGCGGCGATTATGCTCCAGGCGATTGCCGGACATGACCCCAAAGATAGCACCAGTATTGCCGCACCCGTACCGGATTATCTGCAGGCGTTGGCCAGCTTACCGCCCACGCGCCCGTTGGCGGGATTCACCTTGGGGGTGATCCAAGAAACCTTGGGGGAAGGGTTAGACCCGGAGGTGGGGCAGGCGTTTGACCAGGCGGTGCGCCATCTGGAACAATTGGGTGCCCACATCATTCCCATCAGTTGTCCCACCTTTGCCAAAGGGCTGGCGGCCTACTACATCCTGGCACCGGCAGAAGCCTCGGCAAATCTGGCCCGCTACGATGGGGTGCGCTACGGTTTGCGGGTGCCCGCATCTGACCTGGTGCGGATGTATGCCAAAACCCGGGGGGAAGGCTTTGGGCGGGAGGTGAAACGGCGGATTATGCTGGGCACCTACACCCTTTCCCAGGGGTACTACGATGCCTACTATCTGCAGGCGCAAAAGGTGCGGACGTTGATCCGGCGGGATTTTGACCAGGCGTTTACCCAAGTGCAGGCGTTGCTCTCGCCCACCGCGCCCGTGCCCGCCTTTCCCATCGGCAGCAAAGAGAACGACCCTCTGAGTATGTACCTGACCGATTTGATGACGATTCCGGTGAATTTGGCGGGACTGCCCGCCCTGAGTGTGCCCTGCGGGTTTACCCGGCAGGGGTTACCGATTGGGTTGCAGGTGATCGGTAATGTGTTACAGGAAACGGTCATCCTGCAAATTGCCCAGGCGTACGAACAAAGTACAATTTGGCATCAGCACACACCACCGTTGGTAGCCGATGGCGATGGCTAAGGGCTGGTCACTGGCTTTGGTGGGTGGTTTGGTCGGGGGCCTCGTCGCCTTGGGCGGGGCGGGTTTATGGTGGTGGCAGGGACGACCCACCCGGCTCACCCAACGGGCGACGGTTGCTTCCCCCAGGGCAGAACCACCCTCGCCAACCCCCACTGGCGGTGGCCGCACCCTCACGGCCGGGCAACCCCACCGGGAACAGGAAGCCATGGCCTTAATCAAAAGTTTGTATCAGTCTCTCTCTGACAAGGACTGGGTTCAAGCCCGCCTGGCCTTTACCGCGGCGTTGCAAGACCAATTTGACCCGGCTTTTTTTGCCCAATTCCAGCGGGTCACGGTGCAAGATTTACGGGTCACCGGCGGCACCGACGGCCAATTAGAATTGACCGGACGCAATACCTATTTTTATGCCAACGGCGATACCCAAGAAGAGGAACGCCGTTACACCGTCATTTGGCACAATCAGCAGCCGCTCATCTCCGATTCTCGGTTCCTGCGCGTACTCAAACCCCGTTAAAAGCGCCTTAAGGGCACCTCTATTCATTTAATCTTTTTTAATTTTTTTAATTTTTTTAATGGGCACCTCTATCAATTACAGATTAGCGGTCGCCGGGGCGCAGCCCCCGACTTTGGTTTTCCATAAACTCGGTATGCCAGCGAGATGATTTTCGGCTGACTCCAATAAAAAAATAGAGGTGCCCGATAGAAGTACCCTTAATCTTTTGCGTCTTTAGATTCTTCGTAACGAGCCAGTCGCACCACATAAAATCCGTGCAGGAGCAACCCCAATGCCCAGGCTCCCGTTAGCCAAGGCAGCTGCGGCAAGGCTCCGTTCAATTCCCGCACAAACCATAACCCGGAATTCACGGCGGCAAAAAAGGCGATATGCACTGCCCAATTGATCCGATCCGCCAAGCGCCGGTAAGCCGGGTCGTTGGGGTCAGGTCGCCGCGGCCAACGGGGGGGCATCAGGGAACCACACGGGAGACGGCGTGCAGGGGAGGAAACTTGGGCAGGTCAATGGTAGGAGTCGGTTCGCGCCCGGCCTTACTTTGGGTCAACGCCCCATACCGCTGCAATTCCCCCTGGAGGCGGCGATTTTCTTCCTGCAAACGGCTGAGTTGCTCTTTCACCGGCGCCAGGCGGGCGTTGAACCGCCGCCGATACACCTCCGGCAAATCGCGCAAAATGGTTTCTAAATTTTGGTTGCGCTCCTGAGCCGATACCAGCGACCCATACATCTGCACGAGTTCTTGTTCCCGCTGCTGGACTCGGTGTTGCATCTGTTGCAGTTCGGTTTGCAGGGTTTGTACCTGGCTCTGGAGTGCCACCACCGTGCCGCTATCCACTTGCCGTTCCTGGCGCAAACGCTGGAATAACTCCTGGGATAGTTGGTTAACCAAGTTTTGATACTGGTGCAGTTGGCGCTGGAGACGATGCAACTCCTGGTTTTGCGCGGTTAGAGCATATTCCAAAGCCTGGCAACGGCTACGTTCCGGCACCAGACGGTGGAAGAGTTCCTGGGAAAGCTGATGTACCAGTTGATTGCGCCGGTCAAGCTGTTGCCGCAGGGTAGCGACATTCTCCTGTAGGGAACTGGCGTGCACAGAAAGACTCCTCACCAAAATCCAACTGACCTGGCTTCAGTCTAACACCCGCCACCTAACTTTGTCATGCAATGACACCCAATTAATGTTAAGCCATTTTACTGCCAATGTTTACTCCGGCGTAGCGGTGGCGACGGGTTCAGACCCCGGTGCCGGTGGCGGTGGCGTTTGGGCAATCGTCAGATAACGAATCACATCTTCACTCAAGCGCATGGCTCGTTCAAAGGCGGCGACGGTATTGCTGTTGCCGAAATAATTCAGCTGGATGTAAATGCCATCGGAGAATTTTTGGATCGGGTAAGCCAGCCGTCGCCGCCCCCGGTTAAGCACCTGAATTTCCTCGCCGCCCAACTCGCTCAAGGTCGTTTTGAATTTCTCAATCGCCTGCTGGGTTAACTCATCTCCCAGGTCGGGGCGGAGAATATACATGGTTTCGTAGAAGGGTTTTGGGGCGACGGCCATGGGGGGTTCAACTACTCCTATACATTAACGAAACGACTTACAATTGTAGCAAATCATAGCGGGGTGTGCATGACGGCTTGGGTGCGGGTGCGGGCGGGCAACCGGGAGGTGTACGGGGAAGGGCAAGCGGGGCAAACGGTGCAGGTATGGACGGATGCGCCCTGGCGGGGCGGAGTGGCGACGGCAGAAAGGCTGGCTCCTGAGGACTATCAACTCCTGGCGCCCACGATGCCCAGCAAAATTGTAGCCGTTGGCCGCAACTATGTGGATCATGCCGCCGAGATGAAGGCCACCGTGCCGGTAGAGCCGGTGATTTTTCTCAAACCCCCGACCACAGTGCTCGCTCCGGGGGGGGAGATTCTCTACCCGGCGCAGTCCCGGCGGGTGGATTACGAAGGGGAATTGGCGGTGGTGATTGGGCAAGCGGCGCGGCATCTCACGCCAGAGGCGGCGGCAGCGGCGATTTGGGGCTATACGATTGCCAATGATGTGACGGCTAGGGATTTACAAAAGCGGGACGAACAGTGGACGCGCAGTAAGGGATTTGATACGTTTTGTCCCTTGGGGCCGGCGATTGTGCGGGAATTGTCCCTGCAGGCGCAACTGGAAACCTGGCTGAACGGAGAACGCAAGCAGGCGGCCTTGCTGCAAGAGATGGTGTTCAAACCGCCGGTGTTGGTGAGTTATATCAGTCAGGTGATGACCCTCCTGCCGGGGGATGTGATCTTGACGGGGACACCGGCGGGTATCGGCCCGATGCAGCCGGGGGATGAGGTGGAGGTGCGGATTACGGGCATCGGTTCCCT
>CALHCP010000008.1 GCA_937936705.1 uncultured cyanobacterium
TCCATGCCGGGACGGAACAGTTCTAAGCGCCCCCGCCCCAGGCGTTTGGCGCGATGGGTGGCCGCCCGGGCGAAACGCAACCAATCCTCCGGCTGATTCACCGGCAGGTGGCTGAAGGCGACCCCCATACTCACGGTGATAAAGGCTTCCTGGTTGTCGAGGGGAAAGGCAGCGGCCAAATCCTTTTGGATGGATTCCACCAGCGCCAGGGTCGCTTCCGTACTGGTGAGATTCTCCAACAACAGGGCAAATTCATCCCCTTCCAAGCGCGCCGCCGTATCCCCCGGAGCCAGCCGTTGCCGCAAACGCCGGGCAATGGCGGCCAGGAGTTTATCCCCCCTCTGATAGCCCAAACTATCGTTCACCTGTTGCAGCCGGTCAATGTCCAGATGCACAACGGCAAAGGCAAGACTGGTCTCCACCCGCAGCCGTTCCCAGAGGGTTTGCAGGACGGCCATGAACATATTGCGGTTGGGCAAACCCGTGAGCGGGTCGTGGTACACCCCCGGCACAACGGCGGTACTGTCGGAGGGGAAAGTCGTGGTCGGTGCGGGGGGCAGGGTGCCGCAGGTATTGAGGGCGATTTTATAGGGGCCGATTTGGAAGCGATCCCCCGGTTGGATGGGGCGGTTGGTGCCCAAAAAGTGCTGGCCGTTGAGGAAGGTGCCGTTGGTGCTTTTATCCACCAGTTCCAAGCCATTGCCATCGGCCTGCGCCACAATCAGGGCATGACAGCGGGATACCTGTTTGTGGGGCAACACCACTAACGTCCCGTTGTGATCACGGATGACCGCACGCATGGCCTGCTCATCCCGACCAAAGGCAACCGGTAGGGTGACCGTGCGTTGTTGCAGGGCACTGGTGGTCAAATCTTCCCAGCTAAGTTGCAGTTCCGTTGCCATACGCCCGCGAGTTCTCGCTGCCAACCATATCCAATAAAACCATACTAATGTAGTCTAACGGGAAGACCGCTCTTACAGATATCGAGAACAGACTTTATACTAGAGCCAGAGTTCGTTGGCGACTGCGGAACGAACCGTCTCATTCTCTCTGATACCGTCCTTATTCCGTTGGTGGGGAGTTATGATTTCTCGTCCTGTCGCGATGTCCACCCAAGTCTTGCCGGAGAAAGGCAGCCAGACCGTTCGCAAACCCTATCCGAACTACAAAGTGATCGTTCTCAATGATGATTTCAACACGTTTGAGCACGTGGCGCGCTGTTTGTTGCAGTACATTCCCTGTATGACCCCTGACCGCGCCTGGGAATTGACCAACCAAGTGCATTACGAGGGGCAGGCGATTGTCTGGGTCGGCCCGCAGGAACCGGCCGAACTGTACCACGAGCAACTCAAACGGGCCGGTCTGACGATGGCTCCCTTGGAAGCGGCATGAGTCCACCCTTTCGGCTACAGGCTCCCTTTGCCCCGACCGGCGACCAACCCCGGGCGATCCGGCAGTTGGTGCAGGGGTTGCAGGCGGGCTATGCCCAACAAACCCTTTTGGGAGCCACCGGCACGGGGAAAACCTTTGTGATGGCGAATGTGATCGAACAGGTGGGGCGACCCACCTTGGTTTTGGCGCACAATAAAACCCTGGCCGCCCAATTGTGTAATGAATTGCGGGAATTTTTCCCCCATAATGCGGTGGAGTATTTTATTAGTTATTACGATTATTACCAGCCGGAAGCCTATATTCCCGTAACCGATACTTATATCGCCAAAAGTGCTGCCATCAACGACGAAATTGATATGCTGAGGCACTCGGCGACCCGCTCTTTATTTGAACGCCGGGATGTGATTGTGGTGGCTTCGATTAGCTGTATTTATGGGTTGGGGATTCCCAGCGAATATCTCAACGCTGCCATCCATTTAGAAGTGGGCTTCACCGCCGATCCCGCCCAGGTGGCGCGGGCGTTGGTGAGCATTCAATACGACCGCAATGATGTGGAATTGGGGCGGGGGAGATTTCGCATCCGCGGCGATATTTTGGAAATCGGCCCCGCCTATGAAGACCGGGTGATCCGGGTGGAATTTTGGGGCGACCAGATCGAAACCATCCAGTTATTAGACCCGGTCACCGGCACGGTTTTAGAGCGCATTCCCCACATTAATATCTATCCGGCGCGCCACTTTGTCACCCCCCAAGAACAGTTGGAGCAAGCCTGCCTGAGTATCGAAGCCGAATTGGCCGCACAATTGGCCGATTTGGAATCGCAAAATAAACTCCTCGAAGCCCAGCGGCTCAAGCAACGCACCCGCTACGATTTAGAACTTTTGCGTACCGTCGGGTATTGCAACGGGGTGGAGAATTATTCGCGGCATTTGGCCGGTCGTCCCCCCGGTTCACCGCCGGAATGTTTGGTGGATTATTTCCCGGCGGATTGGTTGTTAATCGTGGATGAATCCCATGTCACCGTACCCCAATTGCGGGGGATGTATGAGGGGGATCAATCTCGCAAGCGGGTCTTAATCGAACATGGATTTCGTCTGCCGAGTGCCGCCGATAACCGTCCCCTGAAAGCCGAGGAATTTTGGGCGAAGGTGAAGCAATGTATTTTTGTTTCGGCGACGCCGGGAGATTGGGAATTGTCCATCTCTCAGCAGGTGGTGGAATTGATGATTCGGCCCACGGGGGTTTTAGACCCGGAGATTTGGGTGCGGCCGACCACTAATCAAGTGGAGGATTTGACCGGCGAAATTCGGCAGCGGGTACAGCGGGGCGAAAAGGTTTTGGTGACGACGTTAACCAAACGCATGGCGGAGGATTTGACCCAATATTTTCAAGAGCATCACCTGCGGGTGAATTATCTCCATTCGGAAATTGATGCCATTGGTCGGATTGAGATTTTGCAGGGACTCCGGGCGGATGAATGTGATGTGATTGTGGGGGTGAATTTACTCCGGGAGGGGTTAGATTTACCGGAGGTTTCCCTGGTGGCTATTTTAGATGCCGATAAAGAGGGTTTTTTGCGTTCGGAACGCTCCTTGATTCAGACGATTGGACGGGCGGCGCGTCACGTCAATGGGCAGGCGATTTTGTATGCGGATTTAATTACCGAAAGTATGGAACGAGCCATCCAAGAAACCCAACGCCGTCGCCAAAAACAAAAGGAATACAATCAAGAACATGGCATCACCCCGCAACCGATTCGCCGCAAGCCCGCCAATCGCATTTTACAAACCCTAGAGTTTTCGCGGCGGGTACAGGCGAAAGAAGCGCCCGGTCGCTACGAAGTACCGGCGATCCCGGCGGGGGAACTACCCGGTTTGATCCAAGCCTTGGAGCAACAAATGCGGACGGCGGCGGCGAATTTAGAATTTGAACAGGCGGCGCAGTACCGGGATCAAATTCAAAAATTGCAGCAACAACTCGCGGCTCCCGACCGATGACCTATTGTTTGGGAATTTTAACCCGCTGGGGCTTGGTGATGGCGGCCGACTCGCGTACCAACGCCGGGGTGGATTACATTTCTACCTATCGCAAATTATTCGACTTTTCGGTACCGGGAGAACGGGTTTTATTGGTCTGTACTTCCGGCAATTTAGCCATGACGCAGGCGGTGATCACCCAACTCCGCCAAGATATTCACCAGCAACGAGCGGAAAACCTACAGACCGTGAGTTCTTTGTATGAAATCACCACCTATGTGGGTCGCAAAATTCGCCAACTGCAAGAGGAAAATCGCCCCTGGCTGGAACGGGATCACATTGATTTTCAGTGTAATTTACTGTTAGCGGGACAAATTCAGGGGGATGAACCCGGCCTATTTTTAATTTATCCCCAGGGGAATTGTATTCACGCCACCCCCGAAACTCCGTTTTTGCAAATCGGGGAAACCAAGTACGGCAAACCGATTTTAGACCGAACGCTGACTTATCATACCTCTCTGGAAGCGGCGGCCAAGTGTGCTTTATTATCCATTGACTCGACCATGAAATCCAACATTTCGGTCGGGCCGCCGATTCATTTGGTGCGCTATGAGCGGGATAGTTTGCAGCTCAAGCATTGGTTGGAATTGCGTTTGGGTGACCCCTACTTACTGCAAATGCGCCGTTCTTGGGAACAGTCTCTCAAACAAGCCTTTGCCCAAATCCCTGACCCCCAATGGCAGCCGGATTCGAGCCATACCGGGAATTGGCCTCACCCCGCTTGACCACGGCCGGGGTGATCCTGGCAGCGGCGTTTTTAGATTACCGGGTCGGGGATCCGCCGACATGGCTGCATCCGGTGCAGGTGATCGGCTGGGGCATTCACGGCTATTGCCGCTGGATTTGGGCCAGGCAGCTGGGGGCAAGGGCGGAAAAAGTCGCGGGCGTTGTATTGGTTTTCGGTACGGTTCTGATGACCACCGGGGTGGTATGGCTGTTGCTTGGGGTCGCGCAACGCGGGCATCCGGTTTTGGCTCTGATTGGGCAAACGATTCTGTTGGCCAGTTGCTTGGCCGGTCGTAGCTTACGCCGGGCGGCACAAGAGGTTTTACAGCCGTTAGCGCGGGGCGATGTGCCCCAAGCCCGTCTGACCCTCAGCCGCTATGTGGGGCGGGATACGGCACAGTTGGATGTCCCGGAGATTTTGCGGGCGGTGTTGGAAACGGTGAGTGAAAATGCGACGGATGGGGTGATGGCGCCTTTATTTTATGCTTGGTTGGGGGGAATGTTGGGGCAATCACCGGCGGTCTGGGCGTTTGGGTATAAGGCTGTTAGTACATTAGACTCGATGGTGGGCTATCGTACTCCCCCTTACACGCACCTGGGTTGGGCGAGTGCGCGGCTGGAGGATGGATTAACATGGCTCCCCTGTCGTTTGCTGGTGGTGACGGTCGGTTTATTATCCGGTAAACCCTTTTATGTGTGGCGCATCTGTCGCCGGGATGCCCCGCGCGACCCGAGTCCCAATTCCGGTTGGAGTGAGTGTTGTTATGCGGCCAGTTTGGGGGTGCAATTGGGGGGAGTGAATACCTATCAAGGGGTGGTGAAAATGAAACCCCCATTGGGGGAACCGCTGCGAGCAATCACACCGGCGGTCGTGCAACAGGCATTGGCGTTAACTCGTCGGTGTTTTTTGACGTGGTTGGGTTTGGGGCTGGTCGGGTTGGGGGTATTCCCAGGTTAGTTGCTGCAGGGGGGCTTGGCCGGGTTCACCCCAAAGGACTTGTTCATGGTGATATTGCACCGTGCCCGGAGGTTGCCCCTTGAGGCGGTGGACGTATTTCACGGGGGTATAAATCACGGGGACGTGTTGGCTGTGGCGGCTGCGACTGTAGTAGGCAGCAATGTTGGCACTCATCTGTAAATCCTCCGGGCTGGGCTGGCTCCCCGGCGGCAGGCGTAAAATCACGTGGCTGCCGGGAATTTCTTGCGCGTGAAACCACAGGTCGTCAGCCTTGGCATAGCCAAAGGTGAGGGCTTCGTTTTGGCGATTGTTTCTGCCCACGTAAATGGGATGCCCGTGGGGGGTGGTCAAGGTTAAAAAAGGGATGGTTTTCGGGCGGGCGGGGGGACGATAGGCGGGGGGCTGGCAGTCATAGCCTTGCTGGGCAAGCTCGGCGTAGATTTCTGCTAAAAGGGCGAAACTGTGGGCATCAGGCGTGGCGGCCAATTGTTGCACCAGGGTTTCCACCTGTTCTAAGTAACCGATCTGGGCTTGGACGGCCGCGAGTAAGGGGAAAACCGTATCTTGGGCGCGTTTGAGTTTTTGATACTTTTTGTAGAGTTCCTGGGCGGTTTGCACAGCGGTCTTGTCCGGGGAGATGGGGATGGTGATCCGGGCATCGGTCGCAAAATCGGGCACGGTTAACTGCTGCATCCCCGGCGACCATTGGTGTAAATGCGCCATGAGTAAATCCGCCTGGGTGCGATAGGCTTCGGCTTGGCCGACTTGGCTGAGTTTTTCCCGGAAGACCTGGGCTTTTTGCTGCAGTTTTTTTTGGTAGTGGTGCAATTTTTGCTGCAGTTGCTGGATGTGCTGTTGGTGGGTTTGCTGTTCTAAGTGCCGCTGATAGTAATGGTGCAATAGCTCACTCACACCGGCAAACGGTTGGGTGATCTGCCAACCCAGGACGGTGTACCCTTGGGGGGTTAATCCCGGTGTAAAGGTTCCCTGCTCTAAGGTTTGTAACCAGGTTTGCCACACGGCCCATAATTGTTGCCACTCTGAAGGGGTCATCTGGCTAACATGAATCTCCGGATCGAGGGACAACCATTGCCCCATTTCTCGCACCAGTTTCAGGCTCAAGCCGCGGTAGTTCTGGATCAGGGCGCGACTGAGGGGCAGGGGCACCAGGCTTAACCGTTGCTGCCACCGGCTAAACGGTTCATCCCGGCGGGGGATGGGCTGGGTGAGGGCGGGCGGCGGTTGGTAGAGGCTGCCGGTTTGCAGGGGACGCACCCGCGATTCCTGGAGGCTGACCTGGTGGGCGCAGGTGAGGATGGTGCCGTCGGCATGGGTGAGAATGGCGTTGCTGTAGCGGCCCATCACTTCCAGATACAGGTGCCACCGGGCGGGTTCGCCGGGGCGGGGGGCAAACTGCAAATCCACCACCCGTTCCCAGGGCTGGCTGAGGCGCAGGTCGGTGAGGGCGAGCTGCCCTAACTGATGCCACAGTTGTTGACTAAAGGTAAAGGTGTCCGGGGCGGCGGGTGGCGCCGGGCTGGCATGGAGCCGGGCGGCTTGGGGATGCCAGGAGAGCAACAACCAACCCCGTCCCCGCAGGGTGCGCAGCCCCAGGTAGAGATGATGCTTATCCGTTTGCTGGACTTTTTCAATCCGGGCAGGCAGCCAATCCCGCTGGATTTCCCGGCATACGGCAACCAGGGTGGTCAGGTCGCAAGGCTGGAGATTCATTTTTGCAGGTAGGCGACCAGACCCCGTGCCCGATGGTAGGCGCTGGTATTCCCCTGTTGCTGGAAAATCCGGGCAGCGCGCTGGGCATCGGCTAAAGCGGCGCTGGTTTGCCCCAGGACGGAATAGGCCAGACCGCGATGGAACCAGACTTCGCCGGCGTTGGGGTTGAGCTGGAGCGCCTGGCTAAAGTCCTCAACGGCACCCTGGCGGTCGCCGCTGGCCGCCCGCACGGTACCCCGACCGTAATAGGCTTTGGCCGCCTGGGGTTGTTTTTGGATCCAGCAGTCGTATTCGGCCAGACTGCGCTCGTAGTCTTTTAATTCGCCGTACACGGTGGCACGCTGGGCATGGGCTTCGGTCATTTCCGGTTGCAACAATAACGCCCGTCCCCAATACTCCAGAGCCAGTTCCGGTTGGCCGAGGGCGTGGTAAGCCAACCCCAAGTTGTAACACAGATCGCCGCTGGTGGGCTCCAGTTGCAGGGCATATTGCAAATCCTGGACGGCAGCTTCCCAGCGTTGCAAGCGGCTATAGACCCAGGCGCGAACCCCATAAACCGGCCACCAATCGGGGCGCAGGGCTTGCACTTGCGCCAAATCCGGGAGGGCTTTGGCGGCCTGCTTGCCCAGGCAGTAGAGATAGCCCCGCAGCACTAGGGCTTCGGGGAGGCCGTCGTCGAGGTACAGGGCGCGTTGACAGGCTTGCAGTGCTTCCGGGAATTGCCCCTCGTGCGTGTAAATCAGGGCTTGGAGCAAGTGAGTTTCCGCTTGGTGCGGCTGGAGTGCCAACGCTTGCCGCAGCGAGGCCAAAGCGGTCGCACCCTCCCCCCTCAGGGCTTGCTGAACCCCTTGCGCCAGATATTGACCGACCGGCTCCAGCGGTTTCATGGGTTGACCCGACCACAGGCATTATCCCCATGTTCGCACAGGCATCGCCCCGTCGCAACTAGCGGGGCAGGGGCTGGTATCGCCGGGGTTGGGCGGGCGGGAGCATTTGCCGCAGGGTGGCGCGCCCGGGAATGTCAATAAAACCCCGGGGGCGGATCGCATCTTCGAGTTCGGTACCGGTCAGGATGGCTCCGGTAAAGTCGGCCCCGCGCACATCAGCTCCCTTCAAGTTGGCGTAGCGCAGGTTGGCATTGCGAAAGTTGGCGCCCCGCAGGTCGGTGTCGGACAGGTTGGCCCCGCTGAGGTCGGCACCGCTCAAATTGGCACGGGTCAGGTCGGCACCGCTCAATTCGGCATTGCGCAATTCCATGCGGCGTAAATCCGCTTCCCGCAGGTCGCAGTTAGTACATTGATTGGTGCGCAACAATTGCCGGACTTGCTCGGGTTCGGCGCTGTAGCCCGGCAGGGTGAACATGGCCAACACAGCTAAGGTGAGGATCGGGGTTTTCATCGGGTTCCACTCCTAAGTTTAGGAACGTAAAAATATCGGCTGAAAATGCAAACCCTAAAGACGCGCAAAAGTTGGGAAAGGTTCCGTGGGGATGGGACAGGGGACTTAAGATGGAATCAGGATTTGTGAGTCAGCCGGTTTTGTCCAGTTCCGGTCAGTCTTTGGCTTTGTTGATACCATGATTTTCACGATTGGGGCATGATGGGGTTGGGTTTAATCGGGGTTTCTCAGTTGCTGAGACCGCCACTATGATTGTGGAAAATTTCTTCATTCGGGCTTTTGATAAGGCTCGGCGGGGGGATTATCAAGGAGCTATTCTCGACTACACCCAGGCGCTCCAGGTGAATCCGGGGGATGCGAAGGCGTTTAATAATCGCGGGTTTGCTCATTTTATGGTCGGGGACTATGGGCGGGCGGTGAGTGACTATACCAGCGCCTTGCAGATTGACCCCCATTTTGGGGAGGCGTATTACAACCGGGGGATTGCCCGGTTTATGCTGGGGGATTACGAAGGGGCGGTGGCGGATTATACCGAGGCGATTCGCCTGCGCCCCCGTGACCCCAAAGCGCACGGAAATCGGGGTTTTGCCCATTTGATGCTGAAAAAGTATGCCCAGGCGATTGCCGACTACACGGCCGCTCTGGCGCTGGCTCCGGAGGATGCCAAGGCGTATTACAACCGGGGGGTGGCTTATTTGGGGTTGGAGCAGTACAGTGCGGGGCTGGCGGACTTGAACCAGGCATTGCAGTACAATCCTGAGTTTGCGGAAGCCTACAACAAGCGGGGCAGTGCCTATTTTGAGTTGGGGCAGGTCGAGGCAGCACTGCAAAATTATACGGAGGCGCTGCGGTTGAATCCGACCTTGGCAGAAGCCTATTACAACCGGGGGGTGGCCTACGGGGAGTTGGGGCAGGTGCAACGGGAGATTGAGGATTATTCGGAGGCGATTCGGTTTAACCCGGAGTTTGGGGAGGCGTATTACAATCGGGGCATCGCCCGGTTTATGTTGGGGGACAAGCAGGGGGCGTTGGCAGATTACACCAAGGCGATTCAACTCAACCCGGAGGATGCCCGCTGCTATGGGAACCGCGGGTTTGCGTATCACAGTTTGAACCAACTGCAGGAGGCGGTGGCGGACTATACGGTGGCCTTGCAACTGAACCCCAATTTGGCGGAAGTGTACAGCAAGCGGGGCAATGCTCGGTTTGATTTGGGGGATGTGGCGGGGGCGATTGAGGACTATACGGAGGCGATTCGGATTAAGCCGGATTATGCGGTGGCCTATTACAATCGGGCGACGGCTCGCTTTGATTTGGGGGATGTGCTGGGGGAAATTGAGGATTACAATCGCACCTTGCGTCTGGATCCGGATTTTGCCGATGCTTACTTGAATCGGGGCTTGGCACGCCTGCGGTTGGGGAATAAGCGGGAGGCGTTGGTGGATTTTCGCAAGGCGGCGACTCTGTTTGCAGATCGCGGCGACTCGGTAATGCACCAGCAGATTTTGAACCTGATGCAACAGGTGACCCAGAGAAAGTAAAGAAGGGCTGTCTGTGGGATAATCAATAGGCTGAACTCCAAGCGATTGTCTATGACCGAATCTCCTGTGGTGATCATTACCGGCGCTTCCCGAGGTATTGGCGGCGCCACGGCTCGCCTGTTTGCCGCCTCCGCCGCCCGGGTGGTGGTGAATTACAGCCGTTCGGTGGCGGCAGCAGAGACCGTTGCCCAGGAAATTCAAGCCTTGGGGGGGGAAGCCCTCTTGGTTCAAGCCGATGTGTCCCAACCGGCACAGGTGGAAGATTTGTTTCAGAAAGTGATGGCTCATTGGGGACGGGTGGATGTGTTGGTCAATAACGCCGGGATCACCAAAGATGGGCTGTTGATTCGCATGAAGGATGCAGACTGGCATGGGGTCATCCATGTGAATTTAGACGGGGTGTTTTACTGCACCCGTGCCGCGATTAAAATCATGATGAAACAAAAATCGGGACGCATAATTAATATCACTTCCATCGCCGGGGTGATGGGCAATCCGGGGCAAGCGAATTATAGTGCGGCCAAGGCGGGGGTGATCGGTTTAACCCGCACGGTGGCCAAAGAATACGCCTCCCGCGGCATTACCGTCAATGCAGTGGCTCCGGGTTTTATTGCGACAGAAATGACCGAGCATTTGCAGTCAGAAGCATTACTCAAACTCATTCCCTTGGGGCGTTATGGTCAACCGGAAGAAGTGGCGGGTTTAATCGCATTTTTGGGACTGCATCCGGCAGCCAGCTACATCACCGGTCAGGTGTTTCATATTGATGGGGGATTGGTGATGGGTTAGCCATCACAACCCCCGATTCAGGATTAAGCCCTCAGGGCAGAATCGGGTTGTGGCTGGCTACTCACTGCCGTTGGCCATACCTTCTTGAGATTATGGGCACCTCTATTTATTTTTATTTATGGTTATTTATGGGAGCCAAGTGGCAATTCTCTGGCCAGAATGCCTAAATTACGGAGAACCCAAGCGGGGGGTGCCCCCCTGTGACCGCTTTTCCCTAATTGATAGAGATTCCCTATAGCAGTAGGGCCTGACTTGAGAACAAAGATTCTGGAGAGACGGGCGACCCCTTTGCCCTCACCCCCGTCCCTCTCCCAGAACGGAAGAGGGGAGTGAAAACCCCAAAGGGGTAGTGCTCTGCAACCCTAATTTGACATCTTAAGATTGACTTAAACATCTTAAAATTGACTGAAAATTGATACGAGTAGGTACTGCCATACAAGGTGTAAATTGTTATTACATTATTATTATTATATTACTATTTTTTATCCCATCCCCAACCAAGCCGCCATGCGGTTCACCGCCTCTTGTAAGCGCGCCGGGGGGTGCACCAAGGCAAATCGCACATAACCTTCGCCGCCCGGCCCAAACCCCACGCCGGGACAGGCCGCCACCCCGGTTTTCTGCACCAAATGCTGGCAGAACCCCAGGGAATTACCCTGCCACGCCGCCGGTAACGGCGCCCAGACATACATCGTCGCCGGGGGGAGCGGCACCGACCAACCCATCCGGTGTAACGCCGCCACAAAAGCATCCCGCCGCTCCCGAAATGTCTGCACCATCTCCCGTACCCCCGTTTGCTCCCCCATCAACGCCTGGGCACCCGCCCGCAAAATCCCCCCATACTGGTTAAAATCCACCGCCGCTTTCACCCGCCGCAGCGCCAAAATCAATTCGGGATTGCCAATCGCATAGCCCAGGCGAAACCCGCCCATATTGTAGGACTTGGACATACTAAAAAATTCCACACTCACCCGCTTGTCCCGATCCGCTTGCAGAACCGACGGGGGCAACCTGTCCCCAAACACCAAATCCGCATAGGGGAAATCGTGACACAAAACCAAATCATGCCGACGACAAAAATCCACCGCCGCTGCCATCACGGCCAAGTCCGCCACTGCCGTCGTGGGATTATGCGGATAGGAAAGCACCAATAACCGGGCGCGTGCCAGAACAGAGGGCGGAATTTGGCCAAAATCCGGTAAAAACCCCTGCTCTGCCCGCAAGCGCAAGAGGTACATCTGCCCCCCCGCCAACGCCACCCCCCCCGCATGGGACGGATACCCCGGATCCAGCAAAATCCCATAATCCCCCGGATTCAGCACCGCCAGCGGTAAATGCGCCGTCCCCTCCTGAGAGCCGATCAGGGGCAAAACCTCCGTTTCCGGGTCAACCGCCACCCCATAGCGCCGCTCATACCAAGCCGCCGCCGCCCGCCGAAATTCCCGCGTACCGTGAAATAACAAATACCCATGCGTGCGCTGATCCTGCAACGCCTCCCGAATCACTGCTAAAATCTCCGGGCGGGTCGGCAAATCCGATGACCCCAGCGACAGGTCAATGACATCCATGCCCTGAGCCATCACCTGCGCCTTGGCCTGATCCACATCGGCAAAGACATTCTGCGCCAGGGGAGCCAACCGTTCTGCCAACCGCACCATCCGCCCTACCCCGCCAAATGAGCCGTTAACACCTGCTGGAGTTTCGCCTGATTCAAGACCCCCTCATGGCTCCACAGCAGTTCCTCCCCCCGAAAGAGCAACAGCGTGGGAATCCCCTCCACCTTGTAACGCTTGACCGTCACCGGATTTTCGTCCGCGTGCATCTTCACCATTTTCAGTCGCCCCTCCCACTGCGGCGCCATCTGGTTCAAAATCTGCGTCATCAGGCGACAGGGACCACACCAATCCGCCCAGACATACACCAGCACCGGCACTGGAGCTTGCAGCACTTCTGTAATAAAACTATCCTCCCGAATCGGCAGAGGAGCTCCCGTCATGACCGCTCACACAACTGGAAATGGACTAACATTTATTGTCCTTGATTTTGCCCCCCAAAGGCAAATCTTAACGCCGTAGCCACCGCCAGCAGCGATGCCGCAACCGTTTCCCCCAACTCGGCGGCGGCCAAGCAGTGGTTTGCCACTCGCTCAATAACTGCCGACCTAAAGGCGTCAGCCGAAACCGATCCGTCAACCCCTGCCCATCCACCTCGCGGCGCAACACCCCCACCGCGATGAGCCAATCCGTTTCCCCCCAAGACAACGCCCGCCGGGTATAACCGGAGGCCACCGCCGCCGTCCCCACCAATTCCCCCACCGCCACACCGCGTTCCAAGAGAACCACCAGCAACTGCCGCTCAAACGGCAACCAGCGCAGGCTCAAGCGGCCCCGCCGATACGCCAAGGATGCCGAAGGGTTCACCGCGCTACCGACCACGGCAAATGTTGGCGGAGTAAATCCCACCGGGAACCATCCCAATAATCAATTTGGCGGTTGATCTGCCCCTGCTCATTTAGGGTCAACTCACTGCGTCCCGTCACCCTCACCCGCGGTCGCCAAGGCAACGGTGCCGTCCAACTCATCGTCCACCGTGTGTAAATCACCTGCCCCTCTTGGGACATCTCATGCAGTTCCAAACAAATATTTTGAAACCAGGTCGCCAAAAAACGAATCATTTCCTGATATTTCTGCTTGCCTTGCACCCGCATCATCGGGTCGGCAAAGGATATATCTTCAGCGTAAATATCGTAGGTTTGATTCTCAGGGAAGCGGGCGTAATCCTCCCGCAATATCGCTAAAACATCCATGATTCACAGGGATAGAACGGCACCAACCAACCCTTTAAGCCCTCCAGTCCGGCTCTAACAAGCCGCAGTGCTAGGGAATGAGAAGCGGCGACCACGCACGCACGCATCACTGTTATAGTACCGCATACCGACAGAAGGATGGCAGCGAGCGACCGGCTGATCCAGAAGACCCCCCCCAAAAAAAAACCATCAGCCAAACCATGACTGACGGGTTTACCTGTCCTCAAGGATCATCGGAACAACTATAAGATAACACATTTGGCCGCTGTGCAAGTGCAGTCGATCACAATTTTAGGAAAACCCTATCAAAATTAGGGATCAACGGTCGCCAGGGCGCCGCCCCCGTCTCGGGTTCTCCATCAAGTTCAGTATGCCACCGAGATGATTTTCTGCTGGTTCCCATCAATAAGGTGTCCTATAGCACGATGGGTGGCAGTCAGGACAATTTTGCCCTCACCCCAGCACGGGAGAGGGGACGGTGATGGGGCGTCCTCATACGCATGGGTACTGCTCTCTCTTTAAGGGGACTCTGCCAATAGTTCAAACAAGGCCGGGTCTAGCTGATAGCCCAACACCTCGGTCATTTGCTGAAGTTTGCCCAGTCGTTCTTGCCCTTGGCTGCGCAGCCAGTGATGCAGGTAAAAGACCTTACCCATGATGAAAATATCCAAGGCTTCTGGATTGAACTGAATCCCATCTTGGGGGCTAAACTGATGCGGCACCAACATCGCCACATAACGAGCCAGCTCCACCTGCCAATCCAAAAACAAGGGCAACCAGGGATAATGGGCATCCAAGCGGATAAACCATAGGCGCACCTCCGGCACCTCCGACAACTCCCGCGGGTCGCTGGGGTCACGGGGGTAGTCAATCATAAACTGCACCACCCAATCCGGCGGCGGTACCTGACCGGCAGTCAACAGCCTGCGCGCCGGGCTTAAGTCCAATTTCTCAATGACCTCACGGGTTAAAGCAATTTGCACCACCGCCATCCCAACACCTCCCTTATACAACGGTCTTCAGGGGACGGGTAGATAACCCTGAATCAACCAATCCTCACCCAGGGTTTCCCATCGACAGCGTGCCAGGGGCAACGCCTGCTGAATCTGGGTTAAGCCCAAATCGCCCACCGGGGTCGGGGAGGCGACTCCCCCGATAATTTTCGGGGCAATAAACGCCATCACTTTTTGCACGGCTCCTGCTTGAATTGCCTGCGCCGCCAAATGGCCTCCACATTCCCACAGCACCGTATTACAGCCCCGCGCCGCCAGAGCCGTCATCACCGTCAGGGGATCGCAGGGATCCAGCTCCAAAATTTCCACCCCTATGGCCGCCAATTGTTTCAGAATCAAGGGCGGGTCAGGGCAGCGGGGGGTGACCAACAACGTGCGGTGCTGCTCATCCACCTGCCAGAGCTTGGCATCCAAAGGCAAATCTAAACTGCGGGACAACACCACCCGCCAGGGGGAATGGGGCGTCACGCCGTGGGTTGTCAACGATGGATTATCCCGCCGCACCGTATTGCCCCCGGTAATCACCGCATCGCACCCGGAGCGCAGGTGATATACCCACTGGCGGGAGAGTTCCCCCGTGATCCAAAAACTGTCTCCCGTACTGCTGGCAATTTTGCCGTCTAAAGTCATCGCGTACTTGAGAATGCCAAACGCCCGCCCGGTTCGCACCCGATGGAAAAAGCCTTCATTCATCTCCTGACAGGCTTCGCTTAAAACCCCTGTGACCACCTCGATCCCCGCAGATTGCAGCCGCGCCACCCCCCCACCGGCCACCCTGGGGTCGGGGTCAATCGCCCCCACCACCACCCGTTTAATGCCGGCCTGAATCACCGCTTCCGTACAGGGGGGAGTGCGGCCAAAGTGATTACAGGGTTCCAAATTGACATACAAAGTCGCTCCCTGGGCCCGTTCCCCCGCCGCTTTCAGGGCAAACACTTCCGCATGGGGTTGCCCCGCCTGGGGATGGAAGCCCTCCCCCACCACCTGCCCGTCCCGGACGATCACCGCCCCCACCAAGGGATTAGGACTGGTGCGCCCCCACGCCCGCCGCGCCAATTCCAGGCAGCGGGTCATGTACCGTTCATCATCCGTTGTCCACCTCATGCAGAAGCCACAGCCGCTTCTTCGGTCGGTTTGAGTCCGTAATCGAGGATTTGGGCAAAACGAATCTTCAATGCGGTTGCCGGTTGTCCTTCCTTATCGGTGTAGTGGTCTTCATCGAATTGCCCCGTTACCGTGGTTCGTGACCCCTTATCCAATAAATTCATCGCCGTTTCCGCTTGGTTGCCCCACACATCCACCTGAAATTTCAGGGGGGGAATTTCTTTTTCTTCCCCTTCCGGCTTGCGGCGGTTCACATACAGAGGAAAACTGCACAGCACTGTGCCCCGTTCAAAATGTCGAATCGTCGGTTTGGCCGCCACATAACCACAGACCGTCACCATTGCCCAAGTCATAAACATTCCTCGCCACAGGGTTAGCCTTAGGATAGCACTTAGCCCAAGGGTACGGGATTTTGTCCTTCCACCTGCAGCCGCCAGTAATGGGCATAACGACCCCCTTGGCCGAGTAATTCCCGGTGATTGCCCTGCTCCACCAGACGACCGTGCTCCAGCACTAAAATTTGGTCTGCATTGCGAATCGTGGACAACCGGTGGGCAATCACCAAGACCGTGCGGTTTTGTTGAAATTCATAGAGGGCTTTTTGCACCAGAGACTCGGACTCGGAATCCAAGGCTGAAGTGGCCTCATCCAAAACTAGAATACTCGGTTGGCGGAGAATGGCGCGTGCCAAAGCGATCCGTTGCCGCTGTCCCCCCGAGAGCCGATACCCCCGTTCCCCCACCAAGGTTTCGTACCGGTCGGGCAGCCGTTCGATAAATTCGGCGGCATTGGCAGCTTGTGCGGCTCGCTCCACCTCCGCATCCGTGGCATCCAACCGCCCAAACCGGATATTCTCCCGCACGGTGGCATTAAACACAAAATTATCTTGGCTCACCACCCCCAAATGCGCCCACCAGTCCGCCAGGGCAAGTTCTCGCCGATCCACCCCATCCACCAGAATTTGACCGGCGGTCGGTTCGTACAAGCCGATCAGCAGATCCGCGACCGAGGATTTCCCCGCCCCCGAAGCCCCCACCAATGCCGTCACCTGCCCGGCGGGTATGGTGAAACTCAGGTCAATCACCGCCGGAGCCTCCGTACCCGGATACTGCAACGTCACCCGCTCAAAGCGAACTTCCCGTTTCAAGCCTCTAAAGGGCAAACCCTCGGTACGTAAAAATTCCTTATCCTCATTGCTCAAAAACTCATTCAACCGGGCAATATTCCCAAATAACTCTGCCAGTCCAGTGCAGGTATTGGCAATCAGCTGCGCTTGGTTGGCAAAGCGATTGTAGGCAGAAATAAAGGTCGCCAGCGCCGGTAAAATTAAATTCAACGGGCGGTCTTGGCTCAATACCCACAAACTGGTGAGTAACATGATGCCCAAAACGGCGGTCACCAACACCTGAGAAAGGGGTTGAGGGAGGTTGCTCCAAGCCGTTTGCCGGTCGGTGAGTTTGAGTAAATCGAGCTGTAAACGGTGCAATTTTTCTAAAATTTGCCGTTGCCGGTTGAAGCTATAGACCAAGCGCAGCGCCTGGACACTTTCGACGACAAAACTCTCAGCTTGGACATCATCATCGGCCAGTCGTCGGGAAATTTTTTCGATGCGGGGAATCACCCGCCGTTGAATGGCTACCAAACCCACCGAAACCGTCAATGTGGCGATGAGTAAAATGGGAGAAATCCAGACAAGGACGGTCAAATAAGCAATCGCCAAAAGCACCAACAAAATCAGACGGTTCCAGGTCTGGACTAACAGATTGACCGTACCGCCGGAGTTGATATAGTCTAATAACTCTCCATAACGATAGCGGCTGACACAGGCGTAGCTGAAACTCAAAATGCGCCCAAATTGCCGCTGGAGCAAATAAAGGTTAATCCGATTGCCCAGATAACTATTCAGCAAATTACTGGCATACTTGAGGGCACTCTGGATCACCTGAAACAGTAAAGCCACCCCCACCAAAATCGCCACAATTTTCAGCTTCGGCCAGCGACTTAACCAATCCCCCACCACAGGTACAGGAATTTGGGCATCCCCTAAAATGCTCAGGGCAAAGTAAATCAACACATAGGTTGACCCTTCCAAAAAAGCCACCCCTGTACTCAAGAGAAAAGTAAACAGTAACCGCAGGCGATACTTATTAGCAACACTGAGGACAAAACGATAGGCCGGTTGCCGGATCCAGCGTTTAATGCGCGTACGCCAGTGAATCATCCCACCGCCGGGAATTGGGTTTGCAATTCCTCGTCATAGAGGTCGGCCAAAGAAGCCACAATCGTAATCATCCGGGCAATTTCAAAGGGGTCTAACCCCAACAACGAGCGCGTCCCCACCACCACCACCTCTTGCTCCAAAACCGCAAAGCGAGCCTCCATCGTGGTCGCCCAATTCAATTCCAAGAGATACCGGTACAACGCTTCCGGCTGCTGCACCGGTAATTTGAGAATACTCGACCAAACCGTAAAAATATCCTCAGGGGTCGTACCGGTCAATTGCACATAAACGTGCGCCGTCCCGTAGCGGAACCGCCAGACACGGCCCGACTCCAGATGGCTGACCTGAGCCGAATCCGGTTCCGCCAGGGAGCTGATGACGGTCTCCACCTCATCCATTGGGTTGGTCAATTCCGTTGGCTCAGGGAACGTCACATCCATAGCAGCACCTCCAGCTTAACTGCAGGGTACACCAAAATGGCTACGGCGCAATCACCGTATTCACCACCCGCATAAACTCGGAACGGGTCGCCGTGCTGTGCAAAAACAGGCCCCCCAACTTACTGGTCACCGTATCCGAGTTCACATCCTCGACCCCGCGGGATTTGACGCAGTAATGTTTCGCCTGGATCACCACCGCAATATCCTCGGTTTCCAAAATGTAGGACAGAGCATAGAAAATCTGCTCCGTCAATCGCTCCTGAATTTGGGGACGCTTGGCAAAATACTCAACAACCCGGTTGATTTTCGACAGACCCAATACCTTTTTTTGAGGAATATAGGCCACGTGCGCCCGCCCATCAATAATCACAAAATGATGCTCACAATTGCTCTGCACATTGATATTCCGCTCCACCACCATCGAGCTGTAGCCCATCTTGTTTTCCACCGTGGTGCATTTCGGGAAATTGCGCCAGTCCAAACCGTAGAAAATCTCATCCACATACATCTGCGCCACCCGCCGGGGCGTGTCCGCCAAGCTGTCATCCCGCAAATCCAACCCCAACGCCTGCATAATCCGGGCGAAATGGTGGGCAATCAGGGTGCGTTTTTGGGTTTCATCCAAACCCGTTTCAATTTGGGGCGTCGCCACCCCCTTACTGATCAAAAACTCCGCTACCTGTTGCCCCAATTCCGGGTCAGTTTTTTGACTGCGGGTAATCGGTTCGTCATCCAGAATCAAATCAGGGCTGGGGCTGGTCAGCAACACCAACTCATGCTCCCCATCCCCAGACACCTGACCATTACCCAGCTTGGCCGCATGACCATTCAGCGCCGGGTTCACAAAACGAGGGGTTAACGTCATAGAATTGCTAAAACAGTGAACAGTATTGCCATCGGAGAACTGCCGCCGCACCGGTACGCCTTGTACCTCCGGCAACTTCCCCAACATCCAACCCCGGCTACGGGAAACAACAACCCCCTGGAACAGGGATATGCCGTACCGCATCTACCAAGAGAGCAGTATAACTCATCACCCTTGCCGCCGCTACTAATTCATGCCCCGATTGCTTATTCCCACTCAATCGTCCCCGGCGGTTTCGAGGTAATGTCATACACCACCCGGTTTACCCCCGGCACTTCGTTGACAATCCGATTGGCCACCAGTTCCAAAAATTCATGGGGCACCCGCGCCCAGTCCGCCGTCATACCATCTTCACTGGTGACAAAGCGCAGCACAATCGGGTAGGCATAGGTACGGCGGTCGCCCATCACCCCCACCGACCGCACCGGCAGCAGCACGGCAAACGACTGCCAGAGTTGGTTATACAGGCCATGCCGGTTAATTTCCTGCCGGACGATCCAATCCGCTTCCCGCAGGGTCTCCAACCGCTCCGGCGTCACCTCCCCGATAATGCGAATGGCCAACCCCGGGCCGGGAAAGGGTTGACGCTGGATAATTTCATCCGGCAGTCCCAGGGAACGGGCGACCTTGCGCACTTCATCTTTGAACAGGCGGCGCAGGGGTTCAATCAGTTTGAATTGCAGATCCTTGGGCAACCCGCCCACGTTGTGATGACTTTTAATCTTCACCGCCACCCGTTCCCCCGTTTGCGGGTCAATGGCTCCCCCCGCCGACTCGATCACATCCGGGTACAGCGTCCCCTGCGCCAGATAATCAAACGGCCCCAACCGCTTGGATTCACTCTCAAACACCCGGATAAATTCATGACCGATCACCCGCCGTTTCTCCTCCGGGTCGGTCACCCCCTGGACGGCACTCAAAAACCGCTCGCGCGCATTCACATACTCCACCGGAATGTGAAACTGCTCATGAAACAATTTCACCAACCGTTCCGGCTCCAATTTCCGCATGAAGCCCTGGTCGATAAACACACAGGTGAGTTGATTGCCAATCGCCCGGTGCAGTAAAAATGCCAAAGTTGAAGAATCCACGCCGCCGGAAAGCGCCAACAAAACCCGTTTTTCCCCCACTTTTGCCCGGATTTCACTGATCGCTTCCTCCACAAACGCCGCCGTCGTCCAGGTGGGTTCACAGCCGCAGATGTGATAGACAAAATTGCGCAGCAGTGCCATCCCCCCCTGAGAATGCACCACCTCCGGGTGAAACTGCACCCCATAGAGATTCCGGTCGTGATGGGCAATGGCGGCACAGGGGCAATTTTCCGTATGCGCGAGGATGGCAAACCCCTCCGGCAACTGCACCACGCTGTCGCCGTGGCTCATCCACATGGTCGTGCCGTCCTCCACATTGGTCAGCAAATCCGTCGGGTCATCAATGCGTAGAGACGCCTTGCCGTATTCCCCCAAGGCAGAACGCACCACCTTGCCCCCCAACTGTTGCACCATCAACTGCATCCCGTAACACACCCCCAGGATGGGAATGCCCATCTGCCAGATGTCCGGGTCACATTGAGGCGCCCCGCGGTCATAAACCGAATTGGGGCCACCGGAGAGAATGATGCCCCGGGGTTGCCATTGGCGCAACTGTGCGGCGGTGGTGTGGTACGGTAACACCTCGGAATAAACCTGCGTCTCCCGGATGCGGCGGGCAATCAGTTCGGAATACTGGGAGCCAAAATCCAGAATGGCAATCATCTGCCGATGGGGAACCACCGGCGCCGGGGAAATCTCGGGCATGGGCTGTTCAGCAAGCACGGGTCGCCTTCCTAGGGAATCATGACCTCATTCTAACCAGCCGCGCCCGTGTCTAAAGTTATATTAGAAAGAGGATAGTTATATTAGAAAGTATTAGAAAGAGGATGTGCTTCCTAGTGCAACTGGTTTCACCATCTGAGTAATTCCCTATGACCTCTCCCACCGACCTGCCCCGCAGCGAAGCCGAATGGCAAAAACTGTTGAACCCCGAACAATTTCGCGTCTTACGCCAACACGGTACGGAACGCCCCGGCAGCAGCCCTCTGGATAAACACTACGCACCGGGCAACTACTACTGCGCCGGCTGCGGCACCCTGTTATTCACCTCGGAGACTAAGTTCAACAGCGGCACCGGTTGGCCGAGTTTTTATGCGCCGGTACCGGGAGCCGTGGGCACCAGTGAGGACTTTTCCTATGGGATGCGCCGGGTGGAAGTCCATTGCAACACCTGCGGCGGTCATTTGGGGCACGTCTTTCCCGACGGTCCTCTGCCCACAGGGCAACGCTACTGCATCAACGGGGTGGCCTTGATTTTTGTCCCGGCGGGCGAACCGGCTCCGGTCATCACCCGCTAAAAGAAGCCGGTAAGATAAAAGGGCTATCCCTGGGGGTGCTCCCTTGAGTTCCGCCTACACCCGTCCCCTCGCCCGCTTAATCGAACGGCTGCAACGCCTGCCCGGCATCGGCCCCAAGTCGGCGCAACGGTTGGCTCTGCATCTGCTCAAACAACCGGAGCAGGAAGTGGAGGCACTGGCGAACGCCCTCCTGGAAGCCAAGCAAAAGGTGGGGCATTGTCAAATCTGCTATCACCTCTCGGCGGAACCCATCTGTGAAATTTGCGCCAACCCGGAGCGGGACCCGCACACCATTTGCGTTGTCAGCGACTCGCGGGATGTGATTGCCCTGGAAAAAACCCGCGAATACCGGGGTAAGTACCACGTCCTGGGCGGGGTCATTTCCCCCATGGACGGCATCGGCCCGGAGCAATTGACCATCAATGCCCTGGTCAAACGGGTCGGTGAACAGGCAACCAAAGAAGTGATCCTCGCTCTCAGCCCGACCATCGAAGGAGAAACCACGATTTTGTACTTGGGACGCTTGCTGCGCCCCCTCACCCGCGTCACCCGCATCGCCTTTGGTCTGCCGGTGGGGGGCGATTTGGAATACGCCGACGAATTGACCCTGGCGAAAGCCTTGGAAGGGCGGCGGGAGCTTTAACCCGCTCAGCCCATAATAGAAATGGAGGGGATTGGCCGGTATTGCCATGGTGGACAAGGGAACTCTGATTGAATTTCAGACCGACGGCGGTGCCCGTTTGGGGGTGATCCAACGCCCGGATGGCAAAAAAAACTGGATCGCCAGCGACGCCCAAGGCCGCCATTACAGTATTCATCCCCGGCAAATCAGCTTTACCGTTCCGGGGCGCACCTATTTGGCAGCAGACATCCCCGATTTTGAACAGGCCGCCGGTGCCTACCAAGACCCGGATGCCCTGGAACTCGCCTGGGAATTGCTCAGCCCCGACCACCGCCTCACCAACCCCCAGGAACTGGCCGCATTAATCTTTAACCAAACCGACCCCCCCATCTGCTACGCCGCCCATCGGTTGCTCAGCCAAGACCGGATTTTTTTCAAACAAAAGGGCGACTACTACGAACCCCGTCCCCCCCAACAGGTGCAGGAGATTCGCCACCAACTGGAAAAAGCGGCGCAAAAACAACAGGAAGTTAGTATTTTTTACAGCAAAATTCAGCAGGCGCTCCAGGGAGAAACCGTGGTTTGGTCAGGGAAAGAGCGGACGGTGCTGGAACAATTAGAGCAATTTGTTATCCTAGAGCAATCGGAGTCCCGTGCCGTCAGCGAACTGCTGCAGCAACTAGAACGGCCGGTGACACCGGCGGCAGCCCGGGAATTGCTGGTCGGTTTGGGCTGGTGGCACCCCCACGAAAACCTTGCCCTGCGACGCAGTTCGGTTCCGACTGCTTTTCCCCCATCGGTTTTGGAGGCGGCCAGCATGCGTATCAACGACCCGCCCACCGACCCGGATGCCCCCTGGCGGCAAGATTTGACTGCTCTCAAGGTCTATACGATTGATGACATCAGTACCCAAGAAATTGACGACGGCCTCAGTTGGGAATTACTGCCCGATGGCCGCGAGCGGTTGTGGGTGCATATTGCCGACCCCGGGCGCTGGTTAACCCCAGGCGATGTTTTGGATCAAGAAGCCCGCCGCCGCAGTACCAGTGTGTATTTACCGACCGGCGTGATTCCCATGTTCCCGGAGGTCTTGGCCACCGGGCCGATGAGTTTGCAGCAGGGACAAACCTGTTGCGCCCTCAGTTTTGGGGTAATTTTGCAGCCGTCCGGGGAAATTGCCGACTTTCAGATCACCGCCAGTTGGGTGCGTCCCACCTACCGCCTGACCTACGAAGATGTGGATGAATTATTACAACTGCAGGTGGCCGGGGAGGGGGAACTGGTGCATTTGCACCGCTGGGCGGAGCGGCGGTTGGCGTGGCGGTTGGCGCAAGGGGCAATCCAGATTCAGATGCCGGAGGCGGCGATTAAAGTGACCGGTGACCAGGTGAGCGTGCAGGTGCAACACCCCTCCCCTGCCCGCTTGCTGGTGGCCGAGATGATGATTTTAGCGGGGGAAGTGACGGCTCGCTATGCCCAAGCCGCCGGATTGGCCATGCCCTTCCGTTCGCAGCCCCAGCCGGAACTGCCCTCGGAGGAAGAATTGTTGCAACTGCCCGGCGGGCCGGTGCGGATTTGTGCCATTCGCCGCTGTTTGACCAAAAGTGAAGTCAGCATCACCCCCGGTCGCCACGCCAGTTTGGGCTTACCCGCCTATGTGCAGGCCACGTCTCCCATCCGTCGCTACGGGGATTTGCTGGCCCATTGGCAACTGAAAGCCCATCTGCGCGGGGAAGCCCCGGTCTTTTCGGCGGCGGAATTACAAGCCATTTTGCAAACCGTGACGGCGGCCACCCAGGAAGCCACTCTGGTGGAACGCCAAACCAACCGCTACTGGAGTTTGGAATACCTGCGCCGCCACAGCGATGCCGTTTGGACGGCTTTGGTTTTGCGCTGGTTGCGGGAAGACAGCGATTTGGTGCTGGTTTTGCTGGAAGAACTGGGGCTGGAACTGGGGATGCGGGTGCAACGGGCGGTGAAATTGGGTGAACAAATTCAGGTGCAGGTGACCCACGTTGACCCCTATAAAGATGTCATTCATCTGCGGGAAGTGAATTTTTAGCAAAAGGACCCT
>CALHCP010000009.1 GCA_937936705.1 uncultured cyanobacterium
AACAACTTCAACCCAAAACCCACAGGCAGAAATGACCTGGGGTGCTGCAAAGGCAAAAGTTCCTGGCAGCAGGCGAGAATGCCGCCTCCCCCTCTGGTAACAGGATTGGGAAGCCGCTTATGGAAGCGAAGCGTCATGAGCGGAGCATTCACAATGGGGAAAATCGGGTCATCTGTAGGACATCGCTACAGCAATGTGACCGGATCGGCGAACCCAGATTCTAGAGCTGCGCCCCGGCGACCGCCATTCTCAACTCAGGTCGGCCTGCCATGCCTACCAGCTAGGGATCAGCCTATTCCACAGGATGATTGGCCAACTGCTGCACCTGTTCGGCTATCCGGGGTATGAGGTCATGGGTCTGGAGGCGATGGTGGATGTGACCGTTGATACGGACATTCGGCCCCTGTTTACAGGCTTTTTGGCAGCCACTCCCTTCCAGAAAAACCCATTCTTCCCACCCCTGCGCCCGTACGACTTCGCCTATTTCTTGCAATAACTGCACGCTCCCCTGTTTGCGGCAACTGCCCTTTTGGCAGACCTCAACCCGACAGGCGGGCTGGGTGGCGGCCATACTTTTGACCAGGGTGGGGGGCGATACCAGCGGTTCCATGCCGGAAAACAGAAGAATATCGGTCGCTTCCCAACCGTGGTCATGCCAACGGACGGCAACTTTGACCCCCATACCGACCACCAACTCTCGCATCAGCCCCGCCCGCATATATTTGGGCAATTTCACCTGATGCTCTTGTTCCCCATCCCGAATGCGGATAAATTTCAATTTCCCTTTCCCCGAAGGCCAAAACCCGATAAAGGTACCCGTCAGAATTTGCATAATGAGATTTATATGCAATAGTTTCCTTTAAGTATATCCGATTCAGTATAAGAGATGGGGTCAGTCTGGGCCAGCGATCCCGGTTGCATGGTATCGGCCGGTCTGGGGCAGTCTCAGGCAAAAGCCCCGTTGCCGGTTCTACCACGAATGACTTTCAATCCGCCGATGCGAGCGCCTGCACAAACCAGCGGGTAATCTCCACCGGGCGAGTAATCGCGGAACCCACCACCACCCCATAGGCGCCTGCTGCTAGGGCTTGGCGGGCTTGGCTGGGGTTGCGGATGCGTCCTTCGGCAATGACGGGAACCGCAACCGTTGCCACCAAGGCGCGAATTAACGCGAAATCGGGGGCTTCCTTCCCTAAACATGCAGTTGCGGGCGTATAACCGGATAGGGTGGTTGCCACATAATCGGCTCCGGCTGCCGCCGCTTGCACCCCGGCTGCGACGGTATCAATATCGGCCATCACCGTTAGGTTGAACTCCTGTTTTAACTGCCGCACCAATTCGGTGCCGGTGATCCCCTGGGGACGGCGCCGGGTGGTGGCATCCACGGCGATGACATCCGCACCCGCCTGGGTCAGATGCAGCGCCTCCGCCGCTGACTCGGTAATCAATACCCGACCATCGGGATACTGATGTTTGGTCAGACCAATGATGGGGATCGGCAGGTCAGGCCGCACCGCCGCGACATTCTCGACTCCGCACAACCGCACCGCCACCGCGCCCCCCAACACCGCCGCCTGGGCAAACGCCCGGATAAACTCCACGCCGTAGAAGGGACTCCCCGGTTCGGCTTGGCAAGAGACGATCAACCCCGGCGCCAATCCCATCATCAACAATCATCAATGATAAAAATGCCGCACCTGGGTCAACACCATCGCCACCCCCTGTGCATTGGCGGCCTGAATGGACTCCTCATCCCGCAGACTGCCCCCCGGTTGCACGACCGCCGTAATCCCTGCCGCCGCCGCCGCCGTCACCGAATCCGCAAACGGGAAAAACCCATCGCTGGCCAGTACCGCCCCCTGCGCCCGTGCCCCCGCCTGCGCCAACGCCAGCCGCACCGACCCCACCCGATTGGTTTGCCCGCAGCCAATGCCCAACGTGACCCCATCCTTGGCGACCACAATGGCATTGGATTTCACCGCTTTGACCACCCGCCAAGCCAGGATTAAATCCGCCTGTTCTTGTGCCGTTGGCGCTTTCGCCGTCACCACCTGCCACCGCTCCGGTTGCGCCGGGGCAACATCCGGTGTTTGCACCAGAAAGCCGCCGCTGATCATCCGTAGTTCCGCCACCGGCGGTTCAGCCAAGGTCGGTAAAATCAACACCCGCACCTTCGCTTTTTTCTGCAGCACCGCTTGGGCGGCCACCGTACATCCCGGCGCCACGATACATTCCAGGAATAATTCCGTCATCGCCGTCGCCGTCGCCTCATCCAAGGTTTGATTGACCGCCACAATCCCCCCAAAAGCGGAGACGGGGTCGGCTTGCAGTGCCCGTTGGTACGCGGTCAATAAATCATCGGCACAAGCGACTCCACAGGGATTGGTATGTTTGATAATGGCGACCGTGGGTTGGGCTACCGGAAATTCCGCGATCAAACGGCGAGCCGCTTCCAAATCCACCAGATTATTAAAACTCAATTCCTTACCCTGGAGCAGTTGTGCCGCGCACCAACCGGTGGGTTCATCGCCGGTACGATACCAAGCCGCCTGCTGGTGGGGGTTTTCTCCGTAGCGCAGGGGTTGCACCAACGTGCCTTGACACACCCAATGTTGCGGCCAATGGTTGACCGTCGGGGTTAAATAGGCGGCGATTTGCTGGTCGTAGGCAGCGGTATGGGTAAAGGCCTGCGCCGCATAGGCTCGGCGCAATTCCTCCGTGGTTTCTCCCTGATGTGCCCGCAGATGGTTGAGATAATCCGGGTACTGCTGGGGGGCGCACACCACCGTGACAAACCGATAATTTTTGGCCGCCGCCCGCAGCAAAGCCGGCCCGCCAATATCAATTTGTTCAATGGCTTCGGCGTCGGTCGTGTCGGGATCTTTGATCGTTGCTGCGAAAGGATAAAGGTTCACCACCACCAAATCAATACAATCAATCCCTAAACGGGCTAAATCCGCCAAATCCTGGGGCACATCCCGCCGCGCTAAAATCCCCCCATGAATTTTCGGATGTAACGTTTTGACCCGTCCTCCCAAAATCTCCGGCGACCCGGTGTAATCCGCCACTTGGGTCACCGGCAAACCGGCCTTTTGCAAGGCTTGCGCCGTACCGCCGCTACTCAATAATTCATAGCCAAATTCCTGTACCAATGCTTGCGCAAAGTCAACCAAACCGGTTTTATCACTCACACTCAGCAGGGCTTTTTTAGTCATCATTTAATTGAATTAATGGGCACCTCTATTAACCTACTTAATTAGCTTAATTAGGGATAAGCAGTCGCCGTCCGCCGTAACCGTTCACCCTACTACCCCTGCCGTTCCCGATAGACACCATCCACCAATTCAACGCCGTGAAATCCTCGCCCTATGGTACGCATACGCAGCCGATTATTCACTTCCGATAAGCCGTGTTTTTTGTGGTGGGCTTTGATGCGTTCCAAATTGGCTACATACCAATCCTGCGCCGTGCGGCGGTCACAATGGGCTTGCAATTCTAACACGGCAATATCAATGTAAATCTTGTGATTAATATCGGTCATTTGATCGTTAAATCCGGTCAACAGATTAAAGGCTTGCTCGACACTGAGAATGTGGGGTGAAGGGGCTTCGTCCGGGTGAATTTGCAACATCAAGCCGTATTTCACCAGTTCGGCCAAAGGTTTGCCGGAATTGAAAATCAATTTTTCGACCGCCCCGCGGTCTTCAGGGCTTAATTCCAAGGCATCGAGGGTTAATTCCGGGGTAGTCCCGGCTGGATGTTCTTGACGACTTTGGGATTGGCGATAACTGGCCACCAACAGGTCAATCACTTGAGCAGGGGCTAGATTCAATTCTTGGGCGAGGGCAGCTAAACCGCTGTGGATCGGCTGAGCCGTGGGGTTCTCCAGTTTGGTGAGCAAAAAGCTCAGGACATCATTCCAAGACCCCCCCAATTCCGATTTGAGTTCGGTGAGCCGTTGATGCTCTGCTTCCGTAACCGTAAAGGAAATTTTGGTAGTCATGCTCACCCCTTGACGTGCCGGTTCATACTTTTATTATGGGCGTTAATGGGCGGTTTGACTGAGGAAAGATGAGTTTCTTTACGCCGGTGCGGGGACAGCCGTTAGCGGTCATGCTCCTGGAACAGGCGTTAGCCCACCGGCGTTTAGCCCCCGCCTATCTATTCCAGGGGCCGGCGGGGGTGGGGAAAGCCCTCACGGCTCGGTGTCTGGCGCGGGCTTTGTTGGGCAAAACCAGCGATCATCCCGATTTACTCTGGGTTGCCCCCTTACCCAAAACTCAGGAAACCGGCCGAGTGACCCAGGCGCAAATCCGTTTGGAACAGGTGCGAGAAATAAGCCAATTTGTGGGGCGGACTCCCTGGCAAAGCGACCGTTCTTTAGTGGTGCTCGAATCGGCGCAATGGCTCAACGAACCGGCGCAAGATGCCCTCTTAAAAACCCTGGAAGAACCGGGTCATAGTCAAATTATTTTAATTGCTGACCGTCCCGATCAATTACTGGCAACCATTCGTTCCCGCTGCCAGGTCATTCCCTTTCGCAACTTAGATTGTGACCAGATGCGGGCGGTTATCCGGGAGCAAGGGTATGAACCCATTGAAAATTATCCCGAACTATTAAGATTGGCCTGCGGTTCTCCCGGTGCGGCGATTGCCCATTGGCAGCAGTGGCAGTCCCTACCCCCAGAGTTGCGCCCGCTGTTACAGACTTTACCCGGTTCATTAGCCCAAGCCTTAGAATTGGCCGGCCGTCTCACCCAAGCCCTGGAACCGGCAACCCAGTTATGGTTAACCGACTATTTGCAATGGAGTTATTGGCAGCGGTATCAACGGCGGGAATTGCTGCACATTTTGGAACAAACCCGCCAAGCCCTATTAAACTACGGGCAACCTCAGTTGGTGTGGGAAGTAACCTGGCTGCGGATTTATCAACTGAAATTGCCATGCAATACCCAAGCGTAATTCCGGTAATGAGGCATCAACCCTTGCCTTGGCTGCTCCAATCGGGTCCCATTGCTATAGGGAACCTCTACTAATTGGGTACAGGCGGTCGCCGGGGCGCAGCCCCCGACTTGGGTTCTCCATCAACTCGGTATGCCAGCGAGATGATTTTCTGCCGGTTCCAGTAAAAAATAGAGGTGCCCTAATAACCCTAATAAATATCCTTACGTTTTTGCACCCAAAGCGTAACGCCGAGATACGTGAGCGTATGTAACAATAACATGCCCCAATTCAAAAGCAAATTCGGTAACGTGGCAACGAACATAGCCATCTCTTTAATGGGAATACGATCGGGGTCGGTACCTTCAAGGACGCCCGGCACCAGGGAATTGACATCCGCCAAGGCTCCTAAAGCTCCCACCGCCCAACGACTGAGCATCAACCACGACACCCATCGCCCTCGCTGACCCAAATCAAAAAGAATCCCGGCAAAAATAATCTGCGGTAGCAAAAGTAACGGCAACGCACTATTCGCCTGAGCCGAATTACGCACCATAGACGAGACCATCAGGCCCAAAGAAACCGAAGTGAGAATGGTTAGAAATATCGTAATCAAGACTCCCAGCGGCCAGGGAAAATAATTCGGAAAGCACAGGGCATTTGCACCACACAACCCCGGCGGCCAACTAAATCCGATCAAAATCACCAGCGAGATCAACAAACTTTGTAAAACCGCCACCCCCCCCAAGGTGACCAACTTAGAACCCAAGTAGGCAAATAATCCCAAATTCACCAAACGCTCCCGCAGATAAATCGCCGCTTCTTTGACAATTTCCTGCAACGAACTGGCAAAACCTGCCCACAAAGCGGCACAAACGATCACAAAAATCACCCGCCGCGCCAAGGAAGCCAACACATAATCCGGTGGCCCCACAAAAGGATTTTGGGTCTGCACCGCCAAGCGGATTAAGATAATTCCCAAAGGCGCTGTCGCCAGAGATAAAAATAAATAAACCGGGTCTCTTTTAAGCAGTTGCGTATATCGCTGCACCAACACCCATAACTGCCGCCAAAACGAAGCCTTAACCTTTTCCGGGCGGGACGTTTGTTCATTGACCTTCCCGATTAAGCGCTCTTGGATGAATTTTTGGTACAGTTCCGAATGACGAAATCGCTCCGCTTCCCGAGCCACCGCTTCCGGGGTTTCTAGCTTAATATAAATATCGGCAAAATCCTGGTTTTCCATCTCAAAAAATGCGCTCGCTTCACCAGGAGGGCCAAAATAACACAAATTCCCCCCCAAACCCATAAACACCAAGCGGTCACAGAGGGTGACATTAGTCGTGGCATGGGTCACCAAAATAATGGTGCGCCCCTGATCCGCCAATTTGCGGAGTAACTGCATGATTTTTTTATCCAAACCGGGGTCGAGTCCCGACGTCGGTTCATCCAGGAAAAATAACTTGGGATCCGATAACAATTCCACACCGATACTGACCCGTTTCAACTGCCCCCCACTCAAACTGCGCACCAACGTATCCTGGCGCTCGGTCAACTCCACTTGCGTCATCACCTGTTGGATAATTTCTGCCGTATTAACATCCTTTGGTAAACGCAATTGAGCCGCATAGTGTAGCACTTCTTTGACGGTCAGATTGGTATGGATAATATCACTTTGCGGCACATAACCGATAAGCCGCCGGTACATATTAAAATAATTACGTAAATCATCGCCGTTGAGATAAACAGAACCTTGGTTGACCGCTTCAATCCCCAATAAACTTTTCATCAAGGTAGATTTGCCCGCACCACTTCCCCCCACCAAAGCCACAAATTGGCCCGGCTCAATTACTAAAGAAATATCATTCAAAATCCGAATCTTTTGCCCCTTCTTGCCCGTGACAACCTTAGCTAAATCCTTAGCATCTAAACGAATCCGATCCCCCTGATCCGAGAGAACCAACAACTCCCCCTGCAATACCAAGCGGTAAGGCCCGATGGTAATCACATCGCCGCTATTTAATGGAGCCGTCGTGGCCACCTTTTTACCGTTGATAAACACCCCATTGACACTACAATCCCGAATTGTGTAGTGCCCACGATGATCTGAAAAAATGACCGCATGGGAGCGGGAAACCGTCGGCGCTTCCAGGGGAAAATCCGCATCTTGTCCGCGTCCTAAAATGACCGATGCACGCCCTCTTAAAGACAGGGAACGTTTCTTGGGTGCAACCGATTTAATCTGCTCCGATGGGTCATAATAGGTAATCGTTATGGCCGTTTTAGGGTCAGTCCCAACTCTAATTTCATCCCCCGAACGCAGCGTATATCCCTGCGTAGGAGTAATAATGGCGTGGTTAATAAATAACCGATTCATGCTTGAGGTTTGTCCATCCCCATCGTGAATGGTGTACTGTGTCCCGACCCGCCGGAAAGTAGCTTGCACCCGACTGATATGCACCCAACTGTCGGGAATCACCAACCCTTCTGGGGGCGGTTTGCGGGGAGCGCGTCCCAAAACATGCTGGGGTTCCGTCAGTTGAAAACGGAGAATTTCCCCTTGATTATTCACTTCGATCTGAGGGCCGGAACTGACCATCGTATCAGGAATTACCACCGTTCTATCCGGCATAGTTTCCCCCAAAAACTTCTGTATTATTGTAGGGATTTAGCGGCCCATCGTTATAAGCAAAACGAGGAAACGGCATATAATCTGGATGATGAAATTGTTGAGCCACTTCATCGGCAAAAAACGCTCCCAAAGGAGTTAGTTCAATTTTGGTTTCATCCTCTGTGATTAAACCATGGGTTTTCAGAGCATGAATTTTCGGCTGAAAGACTTCGTCCAAGGCATAGCCGGTGACCTGTCGAAAATAGTTTTTCCACACCCGCCGATTTTTTAAGGGCAGGATAATTGCCCAGCGAATTTGCTCCTCTTCCGTGCGAATCAAACCCCGATTCAGAGGCAAACGACGGTCGGCAATCCTTTGGTAGTATTCCGCAAAATCTTGGGTATTCAAACCAAAGCGATCCCGCAAACTACTAAAGGCCGTCAACCCAAAACCTAATTGGTCAAGTAAACCGCAGCATTGATTATCCGCATAGTGAGAATAGTGTTCCGGTTTTTTAGAAAAGACCCGCCGCAAATTTTCCCTATATCCATGCGCATTAAGGATATTGATGGCCGCCTGCTTCATTGCCAGAGTTTCCGCCACCGTTGGTACCGCTTCGGGATGATGTTCTCGTTGGTATTTGATCGGCCCTTGAAAATCGCCATAGGCTTCAAACTTTAAGCGGTATAACTGGATTTCCTCCACGCCTAAACCCACCGCCTGTTCGATCACGGCGATCCAATCCTCCAGGGTTTGCCCTAGATAACCAAAAATGAATTCAATGTTCACTTGAAATCCAAATTTGCGGGCATCGGCGATCGCCTCTAATGCTTGTTCCGGCCCATGATGCCGATTCATCAGTTTCAGGGTGGCAGGATTCAGAGATTGGATGCCAATGGTGAGTCGATCCACCCCGTAATCCCGCATCATTTTTAAGCGTTCATTTCCTTCGGTTCCAATTAATGTTACCGGGTCAACGTCGTAGTTATACTGAGTGCATTCACTGCGATCCAAACGCCGGTCTAAAATCTGCAAAAAATGCTCTAATTGGTCTAAAGCCAAGTAGGTAGGAGTCCCCCCACCCACCAGAATTGAACGGGCTTTGAGTCGCTCATATCCCAGCCGTTCCATATAGATGTCCATCTCCTGAGCCAAGGCGGCGAGATATCGGTCTTTTTCTGCGCTGCGTTCTCCCAATTGCACAGGATAATGGCAAAACAGGCACCGCTGCCGACAAAAGGGCACATGGGCATAAATATCGAACCGATGATCGGCGGGGGGGGTATAAGTCGCCAACAATTCCTCTGGAGTCAGCGGCGGGTACATGGTAATCGGCGGGTAATGCACCGAAGGGAAAAAATCCCCGGAGCGCACAATCAGTCCCAAAGATTGCAATTTTTCGTAT
Organism: uncultured cyanobacterium; assembly: GCA_937936705.1. Lineage (GTDB taxonomy): Bacteria > Cyanobacteriota > Cyanobacteriia > Gloeomargaritales > Gloeomargaritaceae > Gloeomargarita. Next base: position 8,959 of record CALHCP010000009.1, read on the forward strand.
TCGGCCAGTCGTGCTGGGATATTTTCTGTATAGGGGGATGTTTTGAGGGCTAGCATAGACGACTCCCTTGGTATGACCATCGGTAAAAATGCAAATGGTTAAGCAAGTTAAGATATAGCACAGAGAGCAATTGATTAGGAAGTTTCGCATAAAGATTTTATCTTTTGGGTACCTCTATTTATTGGAACCAGGAGAAACTGATCTCGCTGGCATACCCAGTTGATGGAGAACCCAAGTCGGGGGCTGCGCCCCGGCGACCGCTGATCCGTAATTTACACTGGCTCAAAAATCAGCACATACCGTTGGGGAATAAACGCATATTCTTGTTTCAACTTAAACCCGTAAAAACGCAATTGATGAATCACTAACTCTTTAGCCACGTAAGGACCATGGTAGGGAAGTTGCCCCGGTGGAACCAGACCGTTATCCACCAGTACCAACTTACCCCCTGGTTTCAACGCCGCTTTAATACTATTCACAAAACTGTCTCGCTCCGGGGCGGTGCTCATGCCGTAAATGTTGTGGTATAGCGAACACATAAACGCCACATCGACTTGTTTCCCCTCTAAACCAATCGTGGTTCCGGGATAGCTGTTGATCGTGGTGACATTGGTGATATTTTGGCGTTGAATATAGCGGTTGATATAATCTAAATGCTCCTGCACTAAATCAATGCTGTAAACTCTGCCGGTTGACCCGACTTTTTCACTAAAACGGATAGTATAGTAGCCGGGGCCGCTGCCAATATCGGCAATGCTTTGCCCTGGAGAAATCGGTATTACAGAGAGAATTTTACTGGTTTTTTCCCACTCTTCCCGTGCCGGATTGTTAAAGAGAATAAAATCCTCTAAAAAAGCGGCACGATTGCGACCACGTTCCGTGAGCTGATCCTCATACTGCGCCAGCAGATATTTGCGTTTGACGTACTCTTTGAGATTGGCAAAATTATTTTGAGCAAAAAAGTTATAAAAACTTTCTACAAAAGGGTCTGCTAAGGCTTTTTGTTTCTCGGCATCAGACATCAAAAATAACTGGGCAAACCACCGTAAGGCACTATATTCACCGCCATAATTTTCTCTAGGAATAATTCGGTTATAAAGCGCCACCGCTTTTTGAGCCGCTTCCCGACTGTTCTTTTCTAACATTTCTAACACATAGCGTCCCCCGCTAATACCATCGGGAGTAATCGCAAAAGAATCATTACTCCCCACATGAATCAAAGACATTTGTGAAGTGACGGGAACCCGATAGGTGCGTAAATACGGTAGAGCGAAGAGATAAGTAATTACAAGAATAATACAGGTAATTAAACTAACAATAAGCCAACGGAAAGGACGAGCCAACTTCATGCCTAATTTTGCTCCTTAAATGGCCACGGGTCTGACGGTCATACCGGCTTGGGCAATAATCTTTTGGGCATGCCCCAAACTGACGACAAACCGTTCCTGGGAATAAATAACGTACTTACTGCGACAGGGGGGCGGAGTGAAGTTAATGGTAATCACATTGGCACCGGCATTTAAGCCAGCCAATTGACCGCCGGTCTCTAATTTTTCTAAGGCACTGACGGTTGGGATGAGGGCATGGGGGAGCAAAATCCGCAAGATTGCCATGATGTTCAATGTCCGGCGAACGCTCCCGGATTCTCGCTGAGAAAATGGGGTACCCTCATTGGGAATAAAGGGGGATGAACTGGCAAAATCCGGCTGAATTTCTTGAACCAATAATACGTCCTGCACTAGAGTTTCTAAAGTTTGACCGGGTAAACCTACAATGTTGCCGGTGCCGACCTGAAACCCTGCTGCTTGCAGCCAGCGAATACACTGCAACCGTTTGGTTAATGGGGTGTAGGCAATTTGCCGATAAAGCGTCGGTGCGGAGGTTTCAAATTTGAGGATGTAGGAGTCGGCTCCCCATTCCCGCCACCGTTCATAGGTCGCCTGGGGATATTCCCCTAAACAGAGCAAGATATGCAAACCCCATCGCCGTTTTACCTCCGGGATCACTTCCTGCAAAATGGCATCACAAGCGGGGTCTTGACCGGCCTGCAAAAATAGCGTGCCGATGCCTAAACGATGAATTTGCTCGGCAATCCCCAAAATTTCCGCTGCCGATAAACGGTAACGGTCTAGGTTTTGATTGCTGGCACGCATGGCGCAATAATTGCAATTTTTCTGGCAGAAATTGGAGATTTCAATCACGCCCCGCAAACGCACCTGATCCATCTGGTACTGCTGCCGCACCCAACGCGCCTGAGCAAAGAGTTCCTGCTGTAGTTCCCCGTCCGCATCGATCCATTCGGGTAAGGGGCGACCTAAAATTTGCGGGGTAGGCTCAGGAACTAAAGCGTACATTCTAACTCCTCAGGATGGTATGCAGTATCAAACTCACCTTACTCCATTAACCGGGTTGCGGCGGAACAAAATCAAACTTTTTCCCCTTGAGGGTATCCAGTATTTTCTGTTGCTCTGGGGTTAAAATAGCTAGGGCTTTGGCATTACTATCGAGCAGAATTTGATCCATCCGTTTGCGATTGGTGGCAATAATTTGCCTATTGTCCGCGCCTTTTTGAGGAACTTTCAAATTGACCCGCATACTGGTCCAGGTATCATCCCGCAATTTTTTCAGTTGGGCTTGCTGTTCGGGGGTGAGTTTCAATTCCTCAATAAAGTGTTCGTAGGAGAGAATGCCAAAACCATAAATTTGCAGCGTAATTTCTTTGAAGCGTTTAAGTTGGTCTGGGGTCAGCACTTGCCCGACTTCGTTGCGGGCATCCCCGATTTCTTTTTCCATTTGGTCTTTGATTTCATCCAGCTTCTTCGCCCGTTCGTTAGGTTCCATTTGAGCCAGATTTAAGCCCGACACCAGGGCACGGGCATCCTTCCGAAATTGCTCACTGATCGCCTTGATTTTGGCGGCTTGTTCATCGGTGAGAGCCAGTTCTTTTTTGATTTGGGGGTTTTGAAAAAGCTCCAGGGGGTCGGTGCCACTCCGTTCCGTACCTTGTGTACCTAAAGTAATCGGATTATCGCCGTTTTCACCGGCAACCGGGCTGGGAGGGGCACTGGGCGGTTCCGCCTGCTGGTTGAACAGATTACACCCGGACACGAGCAACATCCCGAGAACTAACGCCAGCGATGGGATTTGTGCCGTTATTTTCATAACTGATGTCCCCCTATATCCCAATTCGTTTTTCAAAATTGAATTATATCGGGTTTTGTCAACTGAATTATTGATGTTAAGGTTTGTAATTGTTACCGGGTATTTTTTTATAAAAAGTTGGCGAAAAATACAAAAAAATCATAAAAAATTGAGCCTGAAGCGATCAAGCACTTCTATAGTAATGTGACCTCATGTGAGCACCCCTGGGCGACCGCGACGCGATTCAAAATTACGGTGTGCTCATCCCGCCCCCCAATGATTCTTGCCTCAATACCTAAATCGCTGTCATGGGTTCGGGCTTAAAGATGGCGGTGCGGCCAACCGGCGGGGTAAACTCTCCGACCAGGCTTGATACAAGGCGGCTACCGGTAGGTTGACCACCTGTTTGTCATGCAATTGTATGACTAGAGACGAACCGCCCGTTGTCCCCCAGCATGCCCATTCGTTCGCCAAGGATGCGGCCAGATAGTTTTCCCACTCCTGCTGAAATTCCGGGGCAACCGTCACCCAAATCCGACTGCCGCCCTCGCCGAATAACCATTCATCCCAACGGGTTTGTATCGGCCCATTCACCGTAATCTCTACACCCGAATGACTGACAATCGCCATTTCGGCCAGGGCAATGACCACCCCGCCATCACTGACATCGTGCGCTGCCGTCACCCACCCCCGTTGTATGCCGGTGCGGCAGGCGGCTTGCACCCGTTTTTCCCGCTCTAAATCCACTGCGGGAGGACGCCCCGTAACCCGGTGATGCACCGCCGCCAAGTATTCGGAACCCCCTAACCCCACCGCCGGAGAAGCCTGCCCCCAAGGAAGACCTAATAAGTACAAAACTTGGCCGGCTTGGTATTGCATCGTACAGCGTTGGCGAATATCGGGAACTCGCCCCACCATGCCCACCACCGGGGTCGGATAAATGGCCTGCCCCTGGGTTTCGTTGTAGAGAGAGACATTGCCGCCCGTGACCGGCGTTCCCAACTCCCGACAGGCCTGCGCCAACCCCCGACAGGCCTGCGCCAACTGCCAATAGATTTCCGGCTTTTCCGGGTTGCCAAAGTTCAAATTGTCGGTCACCGCCAGCGGCTCTGCCCCCACACAGGTTAGATTCCGGGCGGCTTCTGCCACAATCGCCAGCGCCCCCCGCTCCGGGTCGAGCCACACCCAGCGGCCGTTGCCGTCCATGGTGGCCGCTACCCCCACTTGCCCCTGCACCCGCACCACCGCCGCATCCGCTACCCCCGGCAGCACGGCGGTATGATTCTGCACCTGCTGGTCGTACTGGCGATAAATCCAGCGTTTGCTCCCCAGATTGGGTTGATCCAGTAAGGTTAATACAATGTCATTCCAAGTGCGGTCGAGAATGCCGGTCTCCGTGGCCGCCGGTAAGGAGTCCGCCGACCAGCCCCAGTGCTTTTGCACCGCCGCGGGGGGGTCGGGGAGCACGTCCCGTCGGTAAACCGGTGTATTTTCCGCCAAAGCTGCCGCGGGAATCTGTGCCACGATTTGCTGGTTGTACCTAATTTGGACTTCGGGTGGGGCAATCACTTCCCCGGCCACCACCGCTTCTAAGCCCCAGCGGTGAAAAATCGGTAAAATCTCCGCTTCCCGCCCCCGTTCCACCACCATCAGCATCCGTTCCTGGGACTCCGAGAGCATCAATTCCAGGGGTTGCATCCCCGTTTCCCGCACCGGAATGGCATCTAAATCCAGGCGAATGCCCACCCCGCCCTTGGCCGCCATTTCGGAGGTGGCGCAGGTTAACCCCGCCGCCCCCATGTCCTGACAGGCCACCACCGCCCCGGTGGCAAACGCTTCTAGGCAGGCTTCGATCAGGCACTTTTCTAGAAACGGGTCGCCCACCTGCACCGCCGGTCGCTGCAACCGGGTATCCTCAGCCAATTCGGCACTGGCAAAACTCGCCCCCCCCATGCCGTCCCGCCCGGTGGTTGCCCCCACATACACCACCGGATTGCCCACGCCGCGCGCACCCGACGGCATCACCTGCGGGGTCGGCAACACCCCCAGCGCCATCACATTCACCAGGGGATTGCCCTCATAGACCGGGTCGAAATAAACCTCGCCGCCGACCGTGGGCACCCCGACACAATTGCCGTAATGGCTGATGCCCGCCACCACCCCGGTCAGCAACGTGCGATTGCGGGGGTTTTCTAAATCCCCAAACCGGAGAGAATTTAACAGGGCAATGGGTCGCGCTCCCAGGGTAAAAATATCCCGCAGAATGCCGCCTACGCCGGTGGCGGCTCCCTGAAACGGCTCCACCGCCGAGGGATGGTTGTGGGATTCCACCTTAAAGGCCAAATACACTCCGCCTAAATCCACCACCCCGGCGTTTTCCCCCGGTCCGACCACCACCTGCGCCCCTTGGGTAGGGAATTGGCGCAAAAAAGGTTTGGAGTTTTTGTAACAACAATGTTCTGACCACATCACCCCGAACATCCCCAATTCCAGGCGGTTCGGCTCCCGGTTTAATTGGGCGCAAATCTGCTCGTACTCCGAGGGGGTCAAGCCGGTGCGGGCGAGATCAGCCGGGACAACGGTCATGGGGTTCCTTTTGGGTAAACCTTACCCCGGTAAGTATAGGTCTCGGAAACGGCCGCCGATGGCTTCGCCGGGGTTTGCCCGTCTGCTGGTGCCTCAGGGCTAGACATAGCGGTTGCGTAGGTGCGCCCCCGGTAGTGGAAGCGCACCCCCGTCGCCCCCGACAGTTCCACCGACCGCGCCACCCGCTCCACCGGTTTGTAAACTTGCCCCCGGTAACTCATCAACTGTTCGACCGGCTGGGGTTCGTGGAGCGTTACGGTATCGTCCTGATAAAAGCGGTACAAAAAATAGCCGTCCCGAAACGGCTGGTCATCGGTGACGTGGTGAATGATATTGCGGGCTACCAGGGTTTGCCCCAGTTGAATCGCCTGCTGCCGCCCGATGCCCAAGTGGTTCATCAACCAGGTGACCAGCTCCGAACCCACAAAACAGCGGGGATAGACCCGCAACAGATACCGCCGGTCGCGAATATCCAGCCCGCCGTCCCCCCGCAGCCGGTTGAGCAACTCATCCCCATCTAGGTTGGGTAAAGTGCTATCGCCCGTCGCCGGAGTGGTCAGGGCTTCCAAATCGTTTAAGACCGCGTAGGCATCGGGATAGCGTTCATCCAAACCGGGCAGCAACATCCGGTCAATGATTTGCGCCAACCCCTCGCTGACCGCCGCCAACGACCGCCATTGCCAACAGTGCCGACCGGGGTCAATTAAGCGATGGGGCGGACAGCCGGTGAGTAACACCGCACAGGTGGCACCCAAGGCATAAATATCCGAAGCGGGCACCACCTGTAACCCATAGGTCTGTTCCGGTGGGGAATAAATCGGACTGCCGATATTGGTCACGTCACATTCGGTATTTTGCAGGTGAATCGCCTGTTTCACCGCCCCGAAGTCCAATAAATACAACGTGCCGTTTGCGTGGCACATGATATTGGCAGGTTTAATATCCCGATGTACTACGTTATGGCTGTGAATAAAAGCTAAAATCCCCAACAACGAACGGAGAATTTCGGTGACTTCCGTTTCATGCAAACGTCCCTGCCGCCGCACCACCTTATCCAAATCTTCACCCGGAATGTACTCTTGCACCAAATAAAAATACTCCTCTTCCCGTTCCCCGTTGGCGGCGAGCACACTCAGATCAAAAGAAGCAAATAAATAGGGAATCTGGGGGTGGCTACCCAAGGCTTCCAGGACTTCCGCTTCCCGGTGAAATAAGCGTTGGGCGGTTTCCAGATCGGCGGCATCAAACTTGGTCGTGCGGAGCTGTTTGACCACACACAACCGTTGCGCCGGTGTGTATAAATCCCTGGCCAAATAGGTGCGACCAAATCCCCCCTGGGCCAGCAATTTTTGGGGTAAATATCGCCCCAACAACACCAGCGGCATCCCGCAACTGTTACAGGTGAGGTTCAGCAATTCATTGCGATCAACCGTATCCAGAACATTCGCCGGTTGAGGGCAAGTGGGACGAGTGCAGCAAGCGTCCACAAGGGTTACCCCAGAAGTTTGCAAGGATTCTTTGTCATTGAGTCATTATACTATCCAGTCAATCCCGTCTCTCTCGTCTCTGCAGATTTTGAGCCATTGCTCCGACTAAAATAGAAGAAACCGACCGGACTCCCAGGGCATGGCGACCGCAATCACCTACGAGGGCAAGGCTAAAATTCTCACCCCGACGGAACAACCGGGGATATTGCGGGTCTTGTTTAAGGACGACGCCACCGCCTTTAATGCCCAAAAACGGGGACAGATTCAGGGCAAGGGGGCAATGAATTGCACCATCAGTAGCCATTTATTTCAGTTTTTAGCCGAGCAAGGTATTGCCAACCATTTTCTGGCGCAACCGGCTGCCAACGTGATGGCAGTGCGGGCGCTGCAGATGTTTGCCTTGGAAGTGGTGGTACGCAATCGGGCTGCCGGGAGTTTGTGTCGGGAAACCGGTTTACCCTTGGGTTTAGAATTGATGCCTCCCCTGGTGGAATTTTATTACAAAAATGATGGGTTGGGGGATCCGTTGCTAACGCCGGAGCGGTTGCGGTTATTGAATTTGGCCACCCCGGAGGAAGTACAAATTCTGGGCGATGCCGCCCGGCAGGTGAATGAGCACCTGCGGCAGTTTTTTGCGGAATGCGGTATTCTGCTGATAGACTTCAAACTGGAGTTTGGCCGGGATGACCACGGCGCGGTAATTCTGGCGGATGAGATTAGCCCCGATACCTGTCGCTTGTGGTTGGCGGATGAAGCGGACCCGGTGCGGCGGGTGCTGGATAAGGATCGCTTCCGCCATGACCTCGGTGCGGTAGAATCGGCCTATCAATTGGTTCTGGAACGGGTATTGCGGCAGTAGGGTCGTTTTCCGGTTCGTGCTCCTGTCATGAAAGTACATGGTGTGGTGTGATATGCGCTCCTGGGTATTGACAACGGGTTTGGTAACAGCGGTGGCAACTGGCTGGGGTTCGTCGGTAGGGGCGGAAGTTTTCCCGGTTTTACCCGGTTCTGGGGCAACGGCGGGCACGGTGGGGGTCTCCCGGTCGCCGGATTCGCCGGAGGTGGTGCAGGCGTTGACCGCTCCCGCGCGGCCATCTTCGGTCTTGGGGCGAGTGGCGCAGGCGGCTCCCGAAGAACCGGAACCGCGGGTGTTGGTGGCGGAAGTGTTGGTGGAAGGGGCAGAGGGGGCGTTGTTGGATGCGGTGTACGGGGCGATTCGTACCCGGCCGGGGTTTACCACCACCCGCAGCCAGTTGCAGCGGGATATTGATGCGGTGTTTGCCACCGGTTGGTTCCAGAATGTGCAGGCCACGCCGGAGGATACGCCCTTGGGGGTACGGATTCGCTTCCTCGTGCAGAAGAATCCCACCCTCAAACAGGTGAATTTGGTGGGGATCAAGGTTCTGCCCCAGGAGTTTGCCGATGAGGTGTTTACGCCGTTGTATGGGGAGGTACTGAATTTCCGCAGTTTGCAACAGGGGATTCAGCGGATTAACGAATGGTACAAGCAGAATAGCTATCCCCTGGGGCAGGTGATCGGCACGCCCAAGGTGGGGGAGGACGGGGTGGTGACCCTGGAGGTGGCGGAAGGGGTAATTGCAGACATTAAAATCCAGTACCAAAACGCCAAGGACGAACCGGTCAAGGGCAAAACCAAGCCTTACATCATTACGCGGGAGTTACAGCAGCGCCCGGGGGATGTGTTTAACGAAAAGAAAGCCCAGGCGGATTTACAAACCCTGTTCGGGCTGGGGATTTTTGAGGATGTGAAATTGAATTTGGAACCGGCGGAAGACCCCCGCAAGGCGGTCATTGTCCTGACCATTGTGGAAGCTCGCACCGGTTCGATTAACTTCGGGGCGGGGTACAGCACGGCGACGGGCTTTTTTGGCACGGTGGGTTATACCGAGCGCAACCTAGGCGGGCGCCGCCAAAGCGTCAGCGCCAATATCCAAGGGGGGCAGCGGGATATTTTGTTTGATGTGAATTTCCGGGACCCGTGGCTGGCCTTTGACCCCGGCAAAACCTCCCTTTCCGTAAGTGTGTTTAATCGGTTGGCCTTTTCCTATATTTTTAGCGGCGGGCCGACGCCGGTGGATTTGCCCAACGGGGATTCGCCGCGGATCAACCGCCTGGGTGCCATTATTGACTTTAGCCGCCCCTTTCCGGGAAATTGGCGGGGTACGGCGGGGATCAGCTACCAACGGGTTTCGATTTGGGATCAGGACAACCGGGTTTCGCCGGTGGATCAATTCGGCAACCAACTGGCGGCCAGTGCCAGTGGGATTGATGACCTGCTGCAGGTGAATCTGGGGGTGACCAAGGACGAGCGGGATAGTGCTCTCGATCCCACCCGGGGGTGGCTGTTCCGCGCCGGGTACAGTCAGGCGTTGCCGGTGGGTTCGGGGAATATCTCCCAAAGCCGTTTGCGGGTGGGCTACAGCCATTACATCCCGGCGCAAATCCTGCGTTTCCAGCGCAATAAACCGGAGGTGTTCGCCTTTAACGTGCAGGCGGGGACGATTTTGGGGAATATGGCTCCCTACGAGGCGTTTAGTTTGGGGGGGGCGGACTCGGTACGGGGCTGGGGTGAAGGCGAAGTGGGCACCGGGCGGAGTTTCTTCCAAGCCACGGCGGAATATCGCTTCCCCATTTTCAGCGTTATCCGGGGGGCGTTGTTTGTGGATTACGGCACCACCTTGGGCAGTCAAGGCGCGGTGCCGGGGGATCCGGGCGGGATTCGCGGCAAACCGGGGCAAGGGCTGGGCTACGGGGTGGGGGTGCGCATCGTCACGCCCTTGCTGGGGAATCTGCGGGTGGATTTCGGTTGGAATGACCAGGGCGGCAACCAGATTACCTTCGGGGTGGGTGAACGGTTTTGATCGGGCAGCGTGACGAGCAGCCGTCGGGGGAATGTCTGACTCTCAGTGGGGTGGGGTTGCACACGGGGACGGTGGCCACTGTGACTTTGGAACGCGCTCCCGCCAGCACCGGGCGAGTTTTTTATGTGGACGGTCAGGCGATTCCGGCGCAAGTGAGTTGCGTTCAACCCAGTAGTCTGTGTACAACCCTAGCTCAAAATAATTACAAAATTCATACGGTAGAGCATCTGCTGGCGGCGTTGGTGGGGTTGGGGATTGCGGATGTGGCAATTCACCTGGAGGGGGAGGAGATTCCCCTGTTGGATGGGTCGGCCTTGGCTTGGGTGGAGCGATTGCAAGGCTGGGGAGTGGGGCAGCCTTGTCCGGTAGGGGTGATTACAGAGCCGTTGGTGGTGCAGGAAGGGGATAGTTTCGCTGCCGTGTTCCCGGCCTCGGAGTTGCTCTTGACCTATGGGATTGATTTCCCGGATTACCCGGCCATTGGTCGGCAGTGGTTGACTTGGCAGCCGCAGCGGCAGGCTTTTGCCGAGGTGATTGCCCCGGCGCGCACGTTTGGGTTGGCGGAGCAGATTGACCGACTGCGCCAGCAGGGGTTGATCCGGGGCGGCAGTTTGGCCAATGCTTTGGTGTGCGACCGGGAACGGGGCTGGTTGAATCCGCCGTTGCGTTTTCCCGATGAACCGGTGCGGCATAAATTGTTGGATTTTCTGGGGGATTTGGGTTTGCTGGGGGCATTGCCGCGGGGGCATTTTTTGGCCTATAAAGCGGGGCATCGGCTCCATACCCAGTTGGCGGCGCGGTTGCACCAGTGGTTCTCAAAGCACCCTAAAATAGGTTAAATAGGTAAATAAGTTAAGGGAACCTGGATCAACGTAGAGAGTAGGTAGAGAGTCGAGATAAGCGGTTGTAGGGGCGCCGCCCCCGTTTCTGGTTCTCTATAGGCTCTGTACTCCAGCGAGATCATCTGCTGCTGGCCCGGGTCAATGCTGGCTCCGGCCAACAGGGGTGCCCTTCGGTTTGTCCGTTCAGTTGCAACAATCGTTGGGTTCTGACCATGAGTGAATCGCCGTCTTTCAATGCCGAGCAGGATTTTCCCGCTGAGGTCAGTGCCCGGATTTGTAACCACATGAATCACGACCACAGCGATGCCGTTTTGCTCTATGCCCAGGGATTGGCGGGGCTGCGGGCGGCGACGGCGGCCACCATGGAGGCGATTGACTGCCAGGGAATGGATTTGGTGGTTTGGGAGGGGGAGCAGCAAACGGCGATTCGGATTGAGTTTTCGGAAGCGCTGCCCGGCCCGGAGGCCGCCCACCGCCATCTGGTGACGCTGGTGCAGGAGGCGCGTCAGCAGTTGGCATGAAGTGGTTACCCCTTTGGCAGTGGTGGCTGAATACGTTGCCAACCCTGGTGTTGGCGCTGGCGTTGGCCGCCCTGATTCGTTGGGGGGTGGCGGAACCTCGCTACATTCCTTCCGGCTCGATGTTACCCACTCTGCAACTGGGGGATCGCTTGGTGGTGGAAAAGATTTCTCACTACTGGCGGGATTGGCAGCGGGGGGATATTGTGGTGTTTGCCCCGCCGCCGGCCTTGGTCAGCCAAGGGTATCGTCCTGAAAATGTCCTGATTAAACGGGTGGTTGCCCTGCCCGGCGAAACGGTGGAAGTGCGGGATGGCCAGGTGTGGGTGAATGGTGTCCCGTTGCCGGAACCTTACCGGGCTGAGGCTGCCGATTATGCCTGGGGGCCGGCGGTGGTGCCGGCGGGCTGTGTGTTTGTCTTGGGGGACAACCGCAATGCCAGCAACGATTCCCATGTGTGGGGTTTTTTGGACGAGCGGTTAATTCTGGGACGGGCGTGGATGCGGTTTTGGCCTTGGCCGGTGCAAATCTATGCCGGCATTCCCCCAGGGGAGGCAATGGGCTTGGCATGGGATTACCCCTGGTTGTTGGGCTAGTACGAAACAAATACGAAATCATGACCGCAAACCTTCCCGTTTTCGGGAAAAATCGCTTACACTGGAACCGTGGTTAGGATGGGGAACCCCGAACGGTACGGCATCAGTCCTAGCATGGCAACGGAACTGGCCGCAGATGGCAAAGATGGGATTGGTCTGGGGAGAGGGGTTCCGCACCGACGCTTACAAACCAATAACTCCCGGAGTGAACGATGGCTCTACCCGCACGCCCTCTAACGCCTGAGGTATTTGACCCGTCCCTGGTTCGCTCTCACTCCGATACCCTGGTGCCTTTTCCCGAACGCGCCCGGTCTCCCCTGCGGTTACGGCGGTTGTACCGGGGGACGCAGGGATTGGTGCTGCTACTCAGTGCCGGTACGTTGCTGTTTTATGCCGGAACCGTATTGGCAGAAATGCGCTGGCAAAAGCAGTACCATTACCTCGTCCAATTACGGCAACAGCGGCAAGAACTGATGACGGTGACGGCTACTTTGCAGCAGCATCTGGTGCAGTCCGGGGGACGGGTCGCCGGGACGGTGCCGCAAACCCCGGCGCAGACGTTGTTTATTGCCCCGGCACCGCTGCGGGAGTTGCGCCCGGTGCGTCCTCCCCAAATCCGTTCCTGGCCGCTGGGAGGGTATTAGGGGTGGCAACGACTCTGCGTCCCAGTCAAATGCGGGTGCATTTGGCGCGGCAGCGCTGGCGTTTGCGTTTGGTCTGGGTGGGGATCGGTTTGGGAACCCTGGGGTTGGCGGCTCGGCTGGTTTATCTGCAGGGGGTGCAGGCCAGTTGGTTCCGGCAGCGGGCGGCGGCACAGCAGCAAGCGTTGATCCGGCAGGTCAGTCCCCGGCGGATGGTGGTGGACAGTCAGGGGACGGTGTTGGCACTGGATCAGCCGGTGTATGAACTCTATGCCCATCCCCGTTTGTTCAAGCAATCCCCGGCTCAGGTTGCCCAGGCATTAGCGCCGATTTTGGAGCGACCGGCACCGACCCTGCTCCAGGAATTAGGCCGCGCTCCCAGCGGCATTATTTTAGGGCGGGGACTGTCGCCGGGAGTGGCCCACCGCATCGAACGCCTGCAGCTCGATGGTTTAGAGTTGGTGGCGGGGTTTGCGCGGGTCTATCCCCAGCGGCAGTTGGGGGCGGAATTGGTGGGCTATGTGAACCGGGAGCATCGGGGGCAGGCGGGGGTGGAATTGAGCCAGGAAGACCTGCTGCGGCAGCCGCAAATACCGGCCTTACTCACCCACGATGGCCTGGGCAATTACCAGAGTGCCACCTTGCCCACCAGTTGGTTGCTCGATGACCCGCGCCAGTTGCGGTTGACGTTGGATGTCCGGCTCCAGCGGGCAGCCCAGGAGGCGTTGCGGCAGAGTTTACAGAAATTTCAGGCCAAGCGGGGGGCGGTGATCGTCCTGCGGGTTCAGGATGGTGCCATCCGGGCGCTGGTGCTGGAACCGGGCTATGACCCGAATGAGTTTTATCGCTTTCCCTTGGAGCGGTTCAAAAACTGGGCGGTGACGGATTTGTATGAACCTGGCTCCACCTTCAAGCCGGTGAATGTGGCGATTGCCCTGGAGAGTAAACGGGTGCGCCCGGACCAGGTGTTTTATGATGAAGGGCGGATTTTTGTGGGGGGCTGGCCGATCCAGAACTTTAATTTTGACCAGGCCGGGGCGGGGGGCAGTTTGACGGTGAGTGAAATTTTAGAGCAATCCAGCAACGTGGGCATGGTGCGGATCATGGAGCAGTTGCCCCGGCAGGATTATTACCAAGCCCTGCGCCGGTTGGGCTTGGGGGAGGAACTGACCACCGATTTGCCCTTTACCAGCCCCACCACGCTCAAATCCCGCGAGGAATTTGTCCATTACCCGGTGGAGGCCGCCACCGCTTCTTTTGGCCAAGGACTGGCTCTGACGCCGCTCAAATTAGCCCAACTCTACGCCGCCATCGGCAACGGGGGGTGGTTGGTGACCCCCCATGCGGTTGCGGGGTTGTGGCATCCCCAGACCCAGGAATTGACTCCCCTGGGGCATCCCCCACCGGTGCGGGTGTTTTCCCAAAGCACCAGTGCGGCTCTGATGCCGATGCTGGAGCGGGTGGTGGAACGGGGGACGGGCAAACCGGCGCGCATCCCCGGTTATCGCTTAGGGGGCAAAACGGGAACGGCGCAAAAAGCGGGCGCAGGGGGCTACCGCAGCGGCAAGATTACCAGTTTTGTGGCACTGTTTCCCATGCCGCGCCCGGAGTATGTGGTTTTAGCGGTGGCGGATGAACCCCAGGCGGGCAATGCCTTTGGCTCCACGGTGACGGCGCCGGTGGTCAAAGCAGTGATTGAGCGTTTGATTACTCTGGACGGGATCCCCCCCCAGCGCCGGTAATGGGTTAACGTACCCGCCGCG
>CALHCP010000010.1 GCA_937936705.1 uncultured cyanobacterium
GCGGATTTAGGCAAACCGCTGGTTGAGGGTTATACCGCCGAAATTAGCCTGGTTCTCGGCGAAATCCAATATGCGCTCCGGCATTTACGGGAATGGCTAAAACCGCAAAATCAACCCACACCGCTGAGTTTATTTCCGGGGCGTTTGTGCATCCAGTATCAACCCTTGGGTGTGGTGTTAATTATTGCCCCTTGGAATTATCCGTTTCAGTTGGTGATGGCACCGTTGGTAGGAGCGATTGCGGCGGGTAATTGTGCCATCCTGAAACCCTCGGAATTGGCTCCCCGCACGGCGGAAATGATGGCCGAACTGATCCCCCGCTATTTTCCCCCTGAATATATTGCGGTTGTGACCGGAGCGCCGGCGGTGGTTCAGGCTCTTTTAGCAGAACCATTGGATCATATTTTTTTTACCGGTAGTGCGGCGGTCGGCAAAATCATTATGGCGCAAGCGGCCGCCACGTTAACGCCCGTGACTTTAGAATTGGGTGGGAAAAGTCCCTGCATTATTGACCGGGACGTTGATCTCGATGTGGCCGTCCGCCGGATTGTCTGGGGTAAATTTATGAATGCAGGGCAGACCTGTGTGGCTCCCGATTATCTGTTGGTTCCTCCAGAAATGAAGTCGGCGTTATTGCCTAAAATAGCAACTTGTCTCCAAGAATTTTACGGGTCAGACCCGGCCTTAAGTCCAGACTATGGTCGGATTATCAATGATGCCCATTGGCAGCGATTGAATCACTTACTCGCAACCGGTCGCATTGTCATCGGTGGTCAAACCGATCGGGCGGAGCGATATATCGCCCCCACCGTCATGGATCAGGTAACCTGGGGGGACCCGGTTATGCAGAGCGAAATTTTCGGGCCAATTTTGCCCATCCTGGAATATACAACCCTAGAGGCAGTAATCGAACATCTCAATTGCCTGGCCCCCCCCTTGGCGTTGTACTTTTTTTCTCGTAATCGCCGCCATCAACAGCAGGTCATTGCCAAGACTCAATCGGGTGGGGTCTGCCTGAACGATACGGTTCTCCAGTTTACTGCGCCTCAGCTTCCCTTTGGGGGGGTGGGCGCCAGCGGCATGGGGCGGTATCATGGTAAGGCCAGTTTCCTCACCTTTTCCTATCCCAAAAGCATTCTCAGCAAGCCTCAGTTCTTGGATTTCCGCTTTCGTTATCCCCCCTATAACCAACTGAAACTGAAGCTATTAAAGTGGCTTTTGGGTTAGCGCCACCGATGGCGGTCAGCAGCCCATCCCCCCGCTGCCAGGGGGGGGTGACGGGTAGCCTTGTTGCAGATTCATGAGCCGGTATGACCCTAGCCGCCCTTGACCGCTGCCTCTAACCCGACTAACCGGGCACTCAAATCCCACAGGCGTTCGGCCCGTTTCTGGTCGGTGGCCTGGGCGGACAATTTTTGCACGAAGGGCTTACCGTCTTTGCGCTGGCGATTGCCCCAACTCCAATGCACCCCGGACTGCCGAAAAGCATCGTCCGCCACCACCTGGGCAACCCGCTCCCCGGCCAATTCTTGGGAGACGTAACCGCCGGTGATGTTTTTCTGGAACCAGGGAAAGAATTTTTGAAACCAAGGATAGCTGTGCCGAAATAGGGGGGTATCGGCCACACAACCGGGATAGAGGGAACTGAAGGTAATACCGGTGGCGTCATGGTAACGCCGGTGCAACTCCCGGGTCATGATCATGTTGCACAATTTACTGTCTTTGTAGGCTTTACCGGGCTTGAATTTTTTGCCGTCAATCATGGCAATCGGAGCTTTGAATCCGGCTTCTAAGCCCGCTAAATCCCCTAAATCAGCCGGTGCCGGAATCGGAATTCTGCCCCCGAGTTCTTCCGAGTTGGCCGTGACCGTACCCAGAACCACCAAACGCCGGTCAGCAGCCGGATTGGCTCGCAAATCCTCCAATAGGAGCAGTGATAACAAAAAGTGCCCCAGGTGATTGGTTGCCACGCTCAACTCATACCCTTGCGGACTCCGTAGGGGTTCTTTCAAAAGAGGCATATAGACAGCGGCATTACATACCAACGCTTGTAAGGGGCGACCCAGTTGGCGAAATTCTGTCACAAATTGCCGTACACTTTCCAAGTCGGCCAGGTCTAAGTGAATGATGGTGTACTGTTGGGGGTCGAGGTTGAGGGCTTGCGCCGCTTGGGTCATTTTCTCCCGATCCCGACAGGCACAGACGACAAACCAGCCCCGCTTGATCAGGGCTTGGGTGGCGTACAATCCGACTCCGGAGGAGGTGCCGGTAATGATCACAGTGGGGTTAGCCATAGGGTTATGCAACGATTCCATGCACTTAGAAATTCTAAAGGGAGGCTTTGGCACCGGTGACCAGCCGTTATGAATTGTTAGATGTCGGCCGCAAAACTTAGCAGAATGTTACCCCGCGGGAACCGGCACCGGAAGGGTTATCCTGAAAATAAATGTTTGGTGGATCGCCGGGGTGCCCATGACCATTCCGACCGCTACGGCTTGGTGGGAAGTCGAAATTGAGTGTATGCCCCTGCTGGAGGAAATGGCATTTTGGCGGCTCCAGGAACTGGACTGTCGCAGTACGGCCACGGTGTATGGGGCAGAGCGGGTGCGGATTACCGCCTATGCCCCGGAAGCGCAGTATCGTAGCCACCATTGGGAGGCGTTGCTGGCGTTGTTGCAGGAGGATGCCCGGGAGGCGGCTCTGCCGGCGCCGCAGGTGCGCTGGCAGGTGGTGGCCGGTCAGGATTGGTCGGAGCATTGGAAACGCCATTGGCAGCCCCAGCCGGTTGGGGAGCGGTTTTTGATTCAGCCGGCCTGGCTGCCGGTGCAAAATCCAGAAAATCGTTTGGTTCTGCGTCTGGATCCGGGGTTTGCCTTTGGCACGGGGAGCCATCCCACGACCCAGTTGTGTTTGGAGTCGTTGGAAATGCGCCTGGACAGCCGTTGGGGAGCGACGGATGTGGTGGTGGCCGATATTGGCTGCGGGTCGGGCATTTTGGCCATTGCGGCCCTATTGCTCGGAGCCAAACGGGTGTATGCGGTGGATACGGACCCCCTGGCGATTGGGGCGACCCGGCAAAACCAAGCCCTGAATCAAATTGAAGGGGAGCGGTTGGTGGTGGAGCAAGGGAGTTTGTCCCGCTTGGCCGAACTGCTCACCCAACCCCTAGACGGATTCGTGTGCAACATTTTGGCGGAAACGATTATCGACCTGATGCCCCGGTTTCGGATGCTCACCCACGCCAAAACTTGGGGCATTTTGAGCGGCCTGATCCATGACCAATTGCCCGCCGTGACCGAGGCTTTGGAAGCCCAGGGCTGGATCATCGGAGCATTGCGGCAACGCCAGGATTGGTGTTGCTTGAATATTCGCCCGGATCCGGATTACACGGGTACGATCAACTCAGTGATACAGTAACAGTAATGAGCATGAACGGGTTGTTGCTGAGGTGGTTTTATGTCGTCCATACTGAGTCAACTCCAACCGGCACCGAAGGATCAGGTGCAGTTGTTTCAACCGTTTTTACCGGCCGGCCATAAGCGGGAAACCCTACCTTTTGCCCTGAGTTTGTATCGTTTGGGCAACTTGGAAGGGGAACGCTACGTGGATGGGGGCCAGGGAATTCCTTTTGTGGCCACCTGGAATGTCTCGAATTTACCGGCGGATTTGAGCCGCTGTCAGATCCAATTTGAAGGCAATCCCGACCTGAGCTACGATATGGTGCTGGTGAATTTTGAATTCGTGGGTTTTTTGGTGGACTTGCTCATCCATTACAAACGCAGTCAAAGGGTGGATTTTCCCCAGGATTTTTATCGCCGGTTGTTGAACATCGCCGACGATAAAGACAAAAAGCAGGCGGCTACGGCCCCTTCGGCCTAGGGATAGCGGCGAATTTTTGCCGCCACCGTTCATCATCGGCAAACCCTGCCGGAAAATCCACCCACTCCTGTACCCCGGTCGCCAGCCATTTGACCGGAATCTGCTGGCTTTGCACCTCGTTTTCCCCCAGGATGACGCAGGCGTGACTGCCCAGTTTATCCGCCCGTTTCAGCTGTTTGCCCAAGGCACTATTGCTCAGGTCAATTTCCACCCGGAAGCCCTGCCGCCGCAACATCTGACTGATTTGTAGAGATAAAATCCCGGTGCCTTCCCCCTGGGCAACGATATAAAAGTCCAGCCGGGGAGCCGGAGTTTCTCCTTGCTTTTGCAACAGCACCACCAACCGTTCCAAGCCCATCGCCCAACCGACCGCCGGGGTGGGCGTCCCGCCTAATGCCTGCACCAAGCCGTCATAGCGTCCGCCCCCACCCACGGCAGCCTGCGCCCCCAAATCCGTCGTGGTGATTTCAAACGCCGTGCGGGTGTAATAATCCAGCCCCCGCACCAAGCGCGGATTGAGGGTGTAGGTCAAGCCCAAGGCAGTCAAGCCCGCCTGCACCTGCTCAAAATGCGCCTGCGCGGCCGAACCCAGATAGGCCGGTAATCGGGGGGCAGCGGTGAGAATGTCTTGGGTGGCGGGGCTTTTGCTGTCCCAAATGCGGAGGGGATTTTTGGTCAACCGCACCTGAGAATCCGGGTCTAATGCTTGGGCATAGGGCGTGAGATACTCCACCAGCGCCGCCTGATAACGCTGCCGGTCTTCGGGGTCACCGACCGAGTTCAATTCCAAGGTCAATCCCGGCAGCGACAACGCCTGCAAAAATTCCCAAGCCAAGGCCATCACCTCCACGTCGGCGCGGGGGTCGGCACTGCCAAATACTTCAACCCCCAACTGGTGAAATTGCCGCTGCCGTCCCGCCTGGGGGCGTTCATAGCGGAACATGGCTCCCTGATACCAACACCGCTGCACCCCCTGGTTGAGCCGTTTGTGTTCGATTAAACTTCGCACCACCCCCGCGGTACCCTCCGGGCGCAGGGTTAAACTCCGGTCGCCCCGGTCGGTAAAGGTGTACATCTCCTTATTGACAATGTCCGTCCCTTCACCGATGCCCCGGCTAAACAGTTCCGTGGCTTCAAAAATCGGCGTGCGAATCTCCTGGTAATTGGCTCGCCCCAGGATGTCCCGCGCCTGTTGTTCTAAAAACTGCCACAGCAGGATTTCACTGCCCCAAATATCACGGGTGCCCCGGCTGGCTTGGAGGGATGCACTGGTCATGGGTGGAAGACAAATTACCCCCCTTGTTTTACCACAGTCCGGGGGGCAAACCCCTCCCCGCTGGGGCAGGGAGGACAAAGAAAACCCCTACAGGTCTTTTTTCACCAGATAAAAGTCCACCTTTTCGGGATAGTCGGTGACCCGCCGTTTTTGCAATTCCTCCACCGTTTTCGGCGGCGGCTCGATCACCCGTTCCCCTTTCTTCCAGTTGGCAGGCGTAGCGACTTTGTTGGCGCGACTGGTCTGCAAAGAGTCCAACAGCCGCAAAATCTCATCCAAGTTCCGCCCGTTGGTCAAGGGGTAGTAAATCAAGGCTTGGATAATCCCGTCCGGGTCAATCACAAACACCGCCCGCACCGTCGCCGTGGAACTCGCGCCCGGATGCACCATCCCGTACAAACTGGCCACCTGCATATCCAGGTCGGCAATGATGGGAAAAGGCAGTTCAATGTTGAAATTCTGGCGGATATTTTCCAGCCAAGCGATGTGGGCATGGATACTGTCAATGCTCAACCCCAGCAGTTTGGCACCCCGTTTTTCAAATTCATCATTCAAACGCGCCAAACCCACCATCTCCGTCGTGCAGACCGGCGTAAAGTCCGCCGGGTGGGAAAACAAAATCACCCATTGCCCCCGGTAGTCCGAGAGTTTTTTCATGCCATGGGTGGTCATCACCTCAAAATCCGGGGCAGGGTCCCCAATGCGGGGAATCGGTTTGAGTGCCACTGCTTCCGTCATCACAACACCTCCAGATGCGGTTAACTCTATCAGAATAATAGATAAACTCGCATTTTCCGGTCAAGTTAAGGGATTTTTAATGCCCGGCGGTTCAGGAAAGCCATTGGTGCAGGGCGACTCCCAGAATGAACCCCACGCCCCCAAAGCGGACGGCCAGCCAAAAGGGTTGTTTGAAGCTGCTCCAGGTGAGCAGTTGGCTTTCTAAGATCACCTGCAATTCCGCCAGTCGGTCTTGGATTTGGCTGAGTTCGGCTTGGGCTTCCCGGTCTTTGGTGCGCCGCAGGTGTTGCCGGATTTGACTTTGCCGGTGGCGCAGTTCCGCCTGGGTCGTTTGCGCCTGCTGAACCTGGGCGTACCGGGCTTTGAGGGCGGCAAGGTCCTGTTCCAGTTGGGTCAAGGCTTGTTCCCAATCTGATGGTTCGTTCACGGTACCGGCAGGTTAAGGCGAAAATTAAAGGCTACAATTAGAGTAATCATTTCATGCTGATTTATTCTACCCCGATGGTGGGCACCGACCCGGAAACTCAGCAACTTGTCCAAACCCTGTGTGACCGCCTGCGGATTACCCCGGAGCAGTGGCATCGTTTGAAAAATAACCGTCACGCCCGGGCTGCCGAGCAGTTGGCCGCCGCCTTGAGCTATCTCCTGCACAACCAACCGGAGCAGGCGTTGCAACACACCCAACAGGCGCAGGGCTGGTTAGACCGTTCCCTGCAAGCTCCCCCCTGCCCCGAGCACGGTTAACGCTGGGGACACGCTACAATAGCTTATTTATTGCTATTGCTTCATTGAGGATAGAACCCATGAGCGACTCTGAATCTAGCGCCCTAAATCCCCTGGCGGACACGCCCATTTTCATTCCTACCCTGCGGGAAACCCCGATTAACGAACCGGCGGGTTTGATTCCGATGCCGGCGAATGCCTCGATTGTCAACTGGTTGGAGGCCACGGGGCGGATGGATGTGAACCCGGTGCAGGATTATCGCTCTCTTTACGATGAGGATGGGGAAGCGATTGATGACTTTACCGCCGATGATGGCGACCTGTACGAGGAAGAAGACTTGGTGGATGACCTCAGCGAGGATGAAGGGGACGATTATTAACCTGAGTTGGGGATAAGAAAGAAAGGAAAGAGAGAGGGGTAAAGTAAGCCAGAATGGACCCCCATCCATATCTGCCGCACCTCATCACTACTGGCGGCGCCCCGGCGACCGCTGTTTCATAATTTTTATAGAGGTTCCCTCGCTGGAATACTGAGTTTATGGAGAACCCAAATCGGGGGCGGTGCCCCGGCGACCGCCATTCACCACTCAATTAGGACTGCTATAGCCGTATGAATTCGTATTAGGAGGCTCAAACACCGTCCTGTTTGGGTTTTGACTCCCCTCTCCCGTTCTGAGAGAGGGGCAGGGGTGAGGGCAAAAGGGTTCTCACCCCTACCCGTAGGGCTATCTATAAGATTGGCAATTCTTTACCTGCGTCATACATATAGCAATCTAACCTGATTGGCGAACAAAGATTTGGGAGAACCCAAATCCGGGGGGGCGCCCCGGCGACCGCCATTCTAAACTTATGTAGGATTGCTATACCTGCATTTGCTCGCTAGTAACTGTTTTTGAAATGGGTTCTAGTTTCAGCTACCCTGGGGAAGCGATTGGTACTGCGGGTGGAAGTTAGGCTCGTTTTGCCCTCTCCAACCGATGGGTGGACTGCCCTGCCTGAAACTTCTGCCGTCGCCGGGTCATTTTTGGTAAAATCAACTATAATTAAACAAAGCGTTACAAAATCTCTCAGGAGTGGGTCTATGTTGTTGCCGGTGATGGAAGCGGCGGCTTTACCTCAGGATTTGGTAGGGGCGGTGCAGGCACTCAAGCAGGAATTGCGGGCGGTGATTTTGGCGCACTACTACCAGGAATCGCAGGTGCAGGACATTGCCGATTATGTGGGCGATTCCCTGGGGTTATCCCGGCAAGCAGCGCAAACTGAGGCGGATGTGATTGTGTTTGCCGGGGTGCATTTTATGGCGGAAACGGCGAAGATTCTCAACCCGGACAAGCAGGTGTTGCTCCCGGATCTGGCCGCCGGTTGTTCTTTGGCGGATACCTGTCCACCGGCGGAGTTTGCCCAATTCAAGGCTCGTTATCCCGACCATTTGGTGATTTCTTATATCAATTGCTCGGCGGCCATCAAAGCCATGAGTGATATTATTTGCACCAGTGCGAATGCGGTGGCCATTGTCGAACAAATTCCTTTAGAGCAGCCCATTTTGTTTGCTCCGGATCAAAATCTCGGTCGCTATGTCATGCAAAAAACCGGGCGGGATATGGTGCTTTGGCCGGGCAGTTGTTTGGTGCATGAAACGTTCTCTTATCAACAATTGGTTAAGCTGAAAATGCGTCATCCCGCAGCGAAAGTGATCGCGCACCCGGAATGCGAAACGCCTGTATTAAGTTTGGCGGATTATATTGCTTCGACCAGTGGTTTACTCCGATATATTCAGCAGGATGCGGCGCGGGAGTTTATCGTGGTGACGGAGCCGGGGATTATTCACCAGATGCAAAAAGCGGCTCCCGATAAAGTGTTTATTCCGGCGCCGGCCAACAACGGTTGTGCCTGTAATGAATGTCCCTTTATGCGCTTAAATACTCTGGAAAAGGTGTATTTGGCGCTCCGGGATCGGCAACCGGAAATCACCTTGGCAGAAGAGGTGCGTCTGGCGGCGTTGGCGCCCCTGGAGCGGATGCTGGCGATGAGTGAGGGGATTAAGTAGGGTTATGCCTGCCGCTGATTAAGGAGTGGGGGTGGGCTGGCAGAGATTTTGGAGGGTTTCCCAAAACTGGGGGTAAGAAATCTGGACGCAATCACTGGGGGAAAGCCGGGATACCCCCTGCGCGTTGAGGGCGGCAATGGCTAAAGCCATGGCGATCCGGTGGTCATCGTAGGTGTGCAATTCACTGCCCACCAGGGGTTGAGCCCTGCCGAAGATGGTGAGGCCATCCGGGTGTTCTTCCACCTTCACCCCCAGGCGGTTCAACTGGGTGGCCATGGCCAGCAAACGGTCGCTTTCCTTGACCCGCAGTTCGGCGGCATCCCGGATGACGGTTTTCCCCCGGGCAAAGGCGGCGGCCACCGTGAGAATGGGAATCTCATCAATCAAGCGGGGAATCAAGGCTCCCCCTACCGCCACCCCCGTCAGGGGACTGGCCTGCACGTGTATATCCGCCAGGGGTTCGCCCGCCACCAGCCGTTGCCGCTGACAGGTGATCCGGGCACCCATGGCTTCTAAGACTTCTAAAATACCGGTGCGGCTGGGATTCACCCCGACATCGGTAATGACAATATCGGCTCCGGGGGTAATCGCGCCCGCCACCAACCAAAAGGCCGCCGAGCTGATGTCCCCCGGCACCACCACCGTTTGCCCCCGCAGTTGCGCGCCCCCTTGCAGGGTGACCGTGCCCTGTTCCCAGGTAATATCGGCGCCAAAGGCGCGCAACATCCGCTCCGTGTGGTCGCGCGAAGGCACCGGTTCCCGCACCTGGGTCACGCCGTCACAGCCCAAACCCGCCAACAGAATCGCCGATTTGACCTGCGCCGAAGCGATGGGACTGTCGTAGTGGATGGGTTTTAAGACCTGTCCCTGCACCGCCAAGGGGGCGCGCGTCCCGGCCTGCCGCCCCCAGATTTGCGCCCCCATCTGACTCAAGGGGGTAATCACCCGTTGCATGGGACGCCGGCGCAGGGAATCATCCCCGGTTAAGGTGAAAAATTGCCCCGCCCGCCCTGCCAGCAGCCCCAGCAACAACCGCATGGTGGTGCCCGAATTGCCGCAATCCAGCACCTGGAGGGGTTCCTGCCATTCTCCGGGTCGGATTTCCACTTCCGGTGCCGTCAAAGGGGTAATCTGATGCCCCAAATCCCGCAGGCATTGCGCCGTACTCTGGGGGTCGGCACTGGCTAAAATGCCCTGAATGCGCGTCGTTCCCTGCGCCAAACAGCCGAGCATCAATGCCCGATGGGAAACGGACTTGTCCCCCGGTACGGGAATCGTGCCCCGCAGGGTCAAGTCGGGGTGAGGGGTGATTTGCACCCCCGCCGGGGTGAACTGGATCGGTACAGACATCAAAGATGCTTACCCCAATGGCTCAAGACGGCTCTTGCACGGGGTCAGGGGTGAGTTCGGCCTCGTTCACACTGGCCAGCTGATCCCGGACTTGGTCAATGGTTTCGTTGAGTTGGCTGATTTTTTCCTCCAGGTTTTGCCGGAGATTGCCCATCCCGCCAGAGGATTTGACCGGCTTGGGACGGGTTTCACCGGTCAGCCGATTGGCGACAATTACCCCCAGCACCCCCCCGATCACTCCGCCTAGGAGGGTGCCTACCACTAAACCTTTGCCGAATCCGTCCCCACGGGGTTCCATGCCATCGCCTCCCAACACTGGTATTAGTTTACTCCGTTCCGAAGCTCCGGTCACCCGCATCCCCTAACCCCGGCACAATAAACCCCACTTCGTTCAAGGCTGCATCAATTCCGGCGGTGTAAATCTGCACCTCGGGGTAATGACCGGTGATTTTTTGCAACGCTGGCGGCGCCGCAATCACCGCCACCACACGGATATGCTGGGGTTGCGCCCCCCGGCTGACCAGTGCGGCCAAGGCGGCCATGGCCGTGCCCCCCGTCGCCAGCATCGGGTCCAGCACCAACACCCGGGTTTGGGGGTCGAGTTGCGCCGGTAATTTGTTCAAGTAAATGGTCGGCTCCAGGGTGGCCTCATCCCGCACCACCCCAAAATGATAGACCCGCGCCAGGGGCAACAGATTTTGGCTGCCCTCTAACAAGGTCAATCCCGCCCGCAAAATCGGCACCAACACCACCGGCACCGTCGGGTCAATAAACGTGGCTGCCGCGGTTGCCAAGGGAGTTTCCACCGTTGTCGCCGTCAGGGGCAACCAATCCCGCCGCACGGCTTCGTAGGTTAACCACCGCCCCAATTCGGCTAAAGCCGGACGAAACAACGCCCCCGGCGTATGGCGATTCCGGACGACCCCCAGCCAGTGCTGGATCAGGGGATGCGGCGGCACATAAACCGTTCCTTGCAAACTCACAGGATTTGGCGCAGAGCACTAATCACTATTATCCCCAAGGTGGGAACATCTGCAGCATCACAGGACTGATACCCGGTCGAAATTCCCTTCCCAGCCCGTTGTAAATATATAGCAATATAGCAATCCCAATTGAATAGTAAACAGCGGTCGCCGGGGTGCAGCCCCCGATTTGGGTTCTCCCGAATCTTTGCTGCGCAAATCAAGTCCCATTGCTATAGTATAAAAAATGAGTTTAGTTCGATGAATTCCCTTAATTTAGTTTGGTTTCGCCGGGATTTACGCCTGATGGACAATGAGATCATCTGGCGAGGGAGCCAGGGGAATATATTACCTTTTTTTATTATTGACCCTTGGTTTTATCAGCAACCGGAAATCGGTGCCCAGCGGGTTAACTTTTTATTTGAATCCCTCGCCGAATTAGACAAACAATTACATAAAATCGGTAGCCAACTGTATTTATTTCATGGGAATAGTTTGCAAATGATCCAAACATTGACTCAAGAATTGTTAGCCCAAGATTACCGACCTTATTTACTGTTTAATCGCGATGTGCAAGTCACCTACGGTTTAGAACGGGATCAAAAAGTCAAGCAATTTTATCAGGCGCATGGCTTGGCCGTGACGGAGTGTACTAATTTCTTCCTGGCTCCGTCCGGTCATGGTGATACTTGGTTACAGGATTATTATCATTATCAAAATCAGCCTTTGCATCCCACGCCTGAGCGTCTGCATACTCCCCATCTGATGCTCAACACCCCCCAAATTTCCCTGAAAGATGCTATAAGAAAATACGGTACGAATTGCTCTAAAAATGCTTGGTTTTCCGGTGGTGAATCTCAGGCGCAAGCCACGCTTCATTCTTTCTTGACACGGCGTTTTTATGGGTATCACTGGAAGATTTCCCGTCCTTGGTTGGCACAACAGGGAGCCACATCACATTTATCACCTCATTTGACCTTCGGTACGATGAGTGGGCGATACGTCTATCAAAAAGTCCAAGCAAAACGCCGAGCATACGCCGACCATGACCGGCGGGTTTTATCCCTCAGAGCCTTTCGAGACCGTTTGCGCTGGCGAGATGCGGCCAGTCAACGATTGTATGATCATCCTCGTTTGATTCATGAAAATCTCTACCCTGAGTTTGACCAATGGTATAACTGTGAGCCTTTAACCGCGGAAAAAGCACTCTATTTCCGGCGTTGGCAACAGGGGACAACCGGCTTTCCCTTGGTTGATGCCAGTATGCGCCAACTCCGGCAAATGGGCTGGATGAATTTTCGGATGCGTGCCCTGTGTGCGACTTTTTTGACGATCAATTGCGGCATTTCTTGGCATTACGGTGCCCAACATTATATGCAGTATTTGATCGATGGGGATTTAGCCATTGACCATTGGCAGTGGCAAATGCAGGCGGGGATTACGCATCCCTTATCCGCTAGTTTTCGTATTTATAACCCGGAACGGAACGCGCAAGAACGGGATCAACATTGGCAATTTATCCATTATTGGGTGCCAGAATTGCGGGCGCTGTCCCCCGATGACTGGGGGAAAGTGACCTTGGATGCTTATCCCCCACCCATGCTGAATTGGTCCGAAAGTCGGCAACAAAACGGACAAATCATCAAACAACTGCGGGAACAGGTTCGCCAGCGATTGCGGAGAGAACAGGGGCAGGAATTCCGCATCGCGCAACAGGCGCAAACCACCCGCAAACGCTACCATCAACGTTGGCGTAACTATTATCAACCCAACCAACCCCATGCCGGTCAGCAATTATCTTTGGACTTCGGGGATTTTTCGTGTTAAGCTCTAGCAGTTTGACTAGACTACGGTCAGCTGGCACAATTGCGGAACCAGCAAGCAGTAGCCCCGGCCAACCCGAGGCCAAATTCCATCATTAGGATGAGAATATGTCACGCGATGAACCAGGTCAGCAACACCATCGCCTGCGACGTGCCGTACTCGGAGTGGCATTGCTGAATTTGGCCTATTTTGGGGTGGAATTTGGGGTTGCCCTGACGATTCAATCGGTTTCCCTATTTGCGGACTCGATTGACTTTTTAGAAGATGCCTGTGTGAATTTTCTGATCTTTTTTGCCCTGGGTTGGCAGCCCCAACGCCGCGCCCGAGTGGGGATGTTGCTCGCCGGTGTGTTACTCATCCCGGCGCTCGCCACCCTCTGGTCATTGGTGCAGAAATTCACCGCCCCCTTGATCCCCGACCCGCAATCTCTGTCTCTGACCGGGTTGGGAGCCTTGGCGGTGAATCTCTTTTGCGCTGTCTGGCTGGCGCGTTTCCGCCATCACGGGGGGAGTGTCGCCAAAGCCGCCTTCCTCTCCGCCCGCAACGATGCCCTGGCCAATATCGCCATCATCCTGGCCGGTTGGGTGACCGCCGTTCAGCCTTCCCCCTGGCCGGACGTGGTGGTGGGAGCGGGTATTTTGATGATCAATTTAGATGCCGCCCGCGAAGTGTACACCACTGCCCGGCGGGAATTGTGACCCGGCTTTGATACAATCAATTCTGCTAGGGAGGCCGTGACGATGAACTATTACTACGTGTTAGCCAGTGAACGATTTCTCACCGAGGTCGAACCCCTCGCTGAAGTTTTACGGGAGCGCACCCGTCATTATCAGGAACAGGGGCAAGAAATTGATTTTTTTTTGGTGAAACGTCCCGCGTTTTTAGAAGCCCCGGAATTTCAAGAAATTAAGGCCAAATGCCCCCAACCGGCAGCGGCAGTCATTACCACGAATCCCGAATTTGCCACCTTTCTGAAATTGCGTTTGGAGTTTGTCTTAACGGGTCATTTTAGCGCGCCTTCGGCAACCATTCCCGACCCCTTGGCCAGTGTTTAACGATCCGCTTGCCGGAGCAGATAAATGCCGGTCAATAAACCCAAACCATTGGGAAACCACGCCCCCACCATAGGGGCAATCAGCCCCGCCTGACTGAGCGCATCCCCGATGAACATCAGCAGGTAATAAACAAAAATAATTACCACACTCAAGCCAAATGCCCACCCCCCCGAACTGCGATGCGGTAAACTCCCCAAGGCGGTGCCCACTAATCCTAAGACCAGACAAATAAAGGGAATCGCAATTTTTTGTTGAATGCGCACCTCCCACTCGCGAATTTTGGTGAGGTTGCCACTGCGTTTCAAAATTTCCAGATAATCCTGCGCCTCCACAATACTCATTTCCTCCGGGGTACGCCGCTGGGTCGCTAAATCTAAGGGAGCGCGCGGCAGGGTGATTTCCTGTTTTTGAAACTGGATAATATTGCGATAACTGCCATCGTGAGCCACCAGATAAATGGTGCCATTTTGAAACTCCCAAGTCTTGCGCTCTTGATTCCAAAAGCCGGTTTCGGCACTCAAAATTTGTTGCAACCCTTCTTGGGAAAAATCTAAGACCGTTAACCCCCGCATATAGCGACCATCAAAGCGACTGGCATAAAACAAGCGCAGCAGTTGTTTGCCGGTGTCAGGATCAAATTCCTGATAGGTGATATTACGGCGCTCCACCCGGGGGCGGTCCCGATCCAACGCCTGCCGCACGATCACCGTCGCCTGATAGTTACTCACCGGCACAATCGCCTCATTCACAGCAAAGGTTAACCCCGTGGTCAGCAAACTAAACAGCAACGCCGGGATCACCCACCGCCGCGCCCGTACCCCACAGGCGCGCAACGCCACCAATTCACTGTTGGTTCCCAGGCGACCAAACGTCAGCAGCATGGTCAACAGGGTCGCCATGGGAAACGCCAAACCCACAAAATAGGGACTTTTGAGAGCCAACACCTGCAAAGCAGTGGTCAGGGGCAGCCCCGATTCCACCACCCGCCGCACCGTTTCAAACAAGGCTCCCACCGACAACCCAATCGAACTAAACGCCCCCATGCCGAACAAAAAGGGCGGTAAAAATAACTGCCACAGATACCGATCCAGCACCGGCACTCGCCGTACCCAAAAACGTAAAAATTTCCAGACCGGATTGAGCGAAAAAGCCGCCGTTGCCATGGCCACTTCAGGGAGCGTTTACCTCAGTTTGCCACATCCCCAACGGGTACGATCAGCATGGCATCCCCCAAGGAGTAAAACCGATACCCTGCCCGGATCGCTTCCTGATAAAGCTGCAACAACCGAGGGCGGCCAATCAACGCACTCACCAACAGCAATAAACTGGACTGGGGTAAATGAAAATTGGTAATCAAACCATCAATCACCCGCCAGCGATAGCCCGGATAAATATAGAGATGTACATGCCCCCTAAACGGCTCTAAGCCCCCCCCTTGTGCCGCCCCCTCCAAAGCCCGCGTCACCGTTGTGCCGACCGCAATCACCCGCCCCCCCCGCCCTTGGGTTTCCCGAATTTGCTGCACCGTCGCGGGACTCACCTCCACCCATTCCGGGTGTAAGCGATGTTGCCGTATATCCGCAGTCCCTACCGGGCGAAAAGTTCCCAACCCGACGTGCAAGGTGATCATGGCTCGTTGAATCCCTTGCTGTTCTAACTGTTGCAGTAACGCTTCGGTGAAATGTAAACCCGCCGTCGGTGCCGCCACCGCCCCCGCCACCTGGGCATAGACCGTTTGATACCGGGAAGGGTCGCCCTGAAAGGTGTGGATGTAGGGAGGCAGCGGCAATTCCCCGATGCGATCCAGAAAGTGTAATAGCTTTGTTTGGTCAATGGCTGTACCATCGGCAGTGGTAAATCTGACCCATCGCCCGCCGGTTGCTTCATCCCGGGCTTGCACAATCCCGATTAACTCCGGTTCGCGCGCAGAGGGAAACATCACTTTGGTTCCCACTCCCACCCGCCGCCCCGGGCGCACCAACGCCCGCCAACTGTCCCCTTCCCCCGGTTCGAGGAGCAACCATTCCGTGACCCCCCCGCCCGGCCGCGTACCGATTAAGCGTGCCGCGAGGACTTTTGTATTATTGAGAACCAATAAATCCCCCGGTCGGAGCAATTGCGGCAGTTCGTAAAACCGGCGGTGTTCGTGATGCCCCGGATGCACCACCAACAGGCGGGAGTGGTCCCTGGGCACGACGGCACTTTGGGCGATCAACTCCTGGGGCAACGGATAGTCGTAATGGGCGAGTTCCCAATCCCCGGCACCGGCGGGATGGGCGGGAAAGGGCATGATTAACCCAGCAATTTCAGGTCATGAAAGGCAATCACCGCTGCGGTCGTCACCCCGTCTTTGGTGACCGTTTGCTGCCGTTCTTTGAGCAGATAATAGCCCCCTACCTGGGCATACTGTTCCCGAATATCCACCACCTGTTGGGGCTGCCCGGTGGCCGCATCGGTAAATTGCACCCGGTAATGGAGCGGGAAATAGCCCTGCGCCGTTTGTTCCACCGAGAGGGTATCAATGGTGAAGGCACTGCCCCCCATCACCCGACTCACCTGGGTAATTACCGCCCCCCGCACTCGGTAATGGGAACCCATGGCATCCCCGTTGACCTGAATCGGCACTGCGCCATCCGGGAGCGGTTCGCCGGCGATAAACTCATTTTGGCCGTGGGCTGCGGCAAAATCGCGGCGCTGGCGGTGGGTCACCAGATCCCGCATCAATCCCGACAACTCCTGGTACCGCGGGTGGTCGGCGGGCAGCCCCTCAATCGTCACCGTTAAATCCCGGTGGATGCACACCTGTGCCGTGAGCGTCTCTGCCCCCGCCTGCCAGGTCACTTGGGCAGTGTACCCCGGAAATTGCTCATCCCAGGTGTAACGGTTTTCGTAGGCTTGTTGAAAGCGCTCCCGGGCGGTGAGGGCCACAGTCATAGGAGATTTTGTAGTCTAAGATTACCCAACTATTGTGTCATATCAAATTAATGATCAACAACCGATTGATTCTTGAGGTATTTCACAAAAGGGCACCTCTATTGAGTTGGAGCCAGCAGAAAATCATCTCGCCGGCCTACCGAGTTGATGGAGAAGCAGAGACGGGGGTGGCGCTCCGGCGAGCGCCGTTCCCCATGCAATTGGGATTGCCATAGAGGTGCCCTAAAAAAGTAGAATATAGTTGAGAAGCAAAGCCGGGGCAGTACCCTGAAATCCGGTGCCGATGCCAGTCCCAAAATTGATTTCTCCTCCCTATGCTCACCGATGCCGAAAAAAAACTCTGGCAGCAAACCCTGGAGCAATTAAATCGCCATAATCTTTACTGTGCTTTCGGCAATGCGGCTACGAATGGGTGGATTCCCAGATGGCAGTTCCCTGTCCCCGGTGTGGTTCATCCCAGGTGCAAATTCTTCCCTGTTGGCAATTTCCCGATGATTAGGGCAGAAGAGCCGTCTCTGCCGGTGCTAAAATTGAAAATACATTCCTAGTGCCGGTAGAACCCCGTGTTAAAGGTTGAGCAGTTGTATAAAAGCTATCAAAAACGCCCGGTTTTGCAGGGGATTGATTTAGAGATTCAAGCAGGGGAAATCTACGGATTATTGGGGCCAAATGGAGCCGGTAAAACCACACTGATTAATATCATTTGTCATCTCCTCCAAGCGGATCGAGGCCAAGTCTATCTGGCCGGACAATCCTGGCGACCGCAACACCGTTATCTCCTGGGGGTTGCCCCCCAAAAAGATTTACTCTACCAAAGCCTCACCTGT
>CALHCP010000011.1 GCA_937936705.1 uncultured cyanobacterium
CCAACAACGTATGACCTCGAATATATTTTCTAAAACCCATATGGTTAAGGGTAAATTTGTAAACTTGCGGTAGTTTTTTGTAGATGGGCTTGGCCATTTTATAAAGGAATCGATGCCCAAAGGAGCGATGGGGATTGGGTAACTGCCACCAGCGACTGAGCTGTAAACCCACATACCAATCCACATGGTAAGACGCTAAAGGCTCGTAAAAAAACCCGGCTAGCCGCATCGGGAAATAGCTTTCTAATTTTTGAAACACCTGACTATGCCAACGCGCCATGTGATGCGGGGGCATGTCCAGTAAATTATATTCTAAGGATTGGATAAAACTTTTGGCGTTGGGAACTGCCAAGATCAATTGACCGTTGGGAGCCAGACAGTCTAAGCAATGTTGGATAAACTGCTTAGGCTGGGCAATATGTTCTAACACTTGAAAACTGCATACGGCAGTATATTGCCCTGGATATTTTTGCGCCCAATTTTCCAGGGATTCCCTATGGACGGAGAGACTTTGGGCTTGGGCATAATTAACCGCCAATTGATTTAACTCTAAACCGGTGATTTCTATACCCAATTTTTTTAATTTTTTTACAAAATAACCCCGCCCACAACCCACTTCCAAAACTTTATGTTCCGGCGATAGCGGCTGTAGTAATTGTAGGGCTTGGTCGTATTCCCACTTTTCCTCCATATAATAAAAATCCAGCTTTTGTAATTCTTGATAAAGGGCTTCCGAACCCGCCGTATCCCAAGGTGTAAAGAAATAAAGCCCCGTATCCAAACATTCGTAAAGCTCAATCGCCGGATGACCATGCAATTCTGGAGTAATATCGAAGTTGAAGTTTTTTTGCCATCGTGCAATCAGTTCCTGAGCCGGATAACTGCGGATTAACCGTATATTGGTTGAGCCGGAAAGCGGGGAAGTGACCACCATAAGATTGACCTACTCTTGGGGAGGTTTAACGTTATCGGCATAAGTCAATCCTAAGCGTATTTCTAGCTCATGGATTGCCTGTTCTAAATTATCATTGACCACCTGGGCATCAAATTCCGGGGCGGCTTGCAGTTCTTGTTTCGCTCGTTCTAAGCGTTTTTGCATAGCCGCCTCCGAATCTTGCCCCCGTTGCCGTAAGCGTTGCTCCAGGGTTGCCCAAGTGGGCGGGCAAATGAAAATGAGACGGGCTTGGGGGAAATTTTGCCGAATTTGGCGGGCACCCACCACTTCGATTTCTAAAATGACCCACTTGCCCTGTTGCAAGGCCTGTTCCACCGCTTGCCGGGGCGTGCCGTAGTAATGATCGGCATATTCTGCCCATTCCAACAACGCCCCTGCCTGAATCGCCGCCTGGAATTCCTCCCGGCTGACAAAAATATAGGACTGACCGGGAATTTCGCCGGGGCGAGGGGCACGGGTGGTCAGGGAAACCGAAACCTGGAGTTGGGGATGCCGTTGACAGAGATGCTTGAGCAGGGTGCCTTTGCCCACCCCGCTCGGTCCGGTGAGTACGATCAATCGGCCTTCATTCATGGTGGGATCGCAAGGGTAGGATCAAACGTTGCGCCACCGTCTCCGGTTGGATCGCACTCAGGATCACATGGTTGGAGTCGGTGACAATTACCGCCCGCGTACGGCGCCCATAGGTGGCATCAATCAACTGCTGGCGTTCTTTGGCCTCCTGTACCAGCCGCTTAATCGGGGTCGAATCGGGCGCCACCACCGCCACAATCCGCCGGGCGGCCACACTACTGCCAAAACCGACATTCACCAACTGGACGGTCACTTGCCCCTCCCAGGCCACAGGTAAAGGATTCCCGACCACCAAGTCATCATCACGGCTCCCGCCAACAGCACTTGACTCACTTCCCCCGGCCAGAGCAGCAGGCTGACCACCGCCCCCACCTGACTGACCGTTTTTACTTTACCCCAGCGATTCGCCCCCGCCATCTGGGGGAGTTGCGCCCGCCACGCCGTAATAGCCAATTCTCGCATAAGGAGCAGAAAGACTAACCAACCGGGAATTTCCCCCAATTCCACCAAGGCCAACAGGGGAGCCAGGATCAGTAACTTATCCACCAACGGATCCAGCCATTTTCCCAGATCACTGACCTGGTTGAACCGGCGCGCCACATAGCCATCCAGCCAGTCCGTCAGCGCCCCGACCAAAAATAAGCCCGCCGCCCAGCCCCGCTGCGCTTGCGCCACAGTGATGAATATCCCCGGAATCACCAACAACCGGCTCAGGGTTAACCAGGAAGCCCACGTCATGGCCGCTTTAGTTGCCCGTTTGCTTCTGTAAATAACGCCGCAGTTGCCATAACTGCCAGGTTTGCCCCACCCCCAAAGGCAGCAAGGAAACCACCTCCAACTGCGCCTGCACCCATCCCTCCCCCCAAGACCAGGTTTGGAACCCATCCGCTCCCCGGCTGAACTGCCATTGCAGCAAACCCGGGCGCAAGCACCGCACCTGCGCCTGAATCGGCAGGACACCCCACCACAGTGCCAACGACCGACCCACCGTTAAGGGAGCCTGCTCCTCGGGCGGCCAACCCGTAAACCACCATTGCCGCAGGGCTGCCGGTTCTGTAAGCGCCTGCCGAATCTGGTGGCTGGTCGCCCGCAGTTCGATCCGCAACGCACTGTGCTGAAGATGCCCAAACATGGTAACGGCTCCACCCCACCCCCTCATGCTACTGCATGGGTCACGCTATCCGTAAACGGCTAAATCGGACGCACCTGCCGCAGGCGTTTGAACGCCAATTCGGCAATCTCTTGATAATGGGTTTTGCCCGTCAATAGTTCGGCAAACTTGCGGGTAGCCCCTGGCCGCTTCACCCCCACCCGGTAGGCCAACCCCGGCAGCCGATAAAACACCTGCGCCAACCGTTTCGCCCAAACCATATCCTTGCCCCAGGAGTTTTGTACCGTTGCGGTATATCGCTCCAGCGCCTGGCCATCCCCCGATAGCGCCTGATCCAACGCCAACGCCGCCTGCCAGCCCGTCCACAACGCAGGCCGAATCCCCTCGGCGGTAAACGGGTCAACCACACAGGCCGCTTCCCCCACCAACAGGGCGTTTTGGGTATGCAACGCCTGGGGGGCATCCCACAGACACAGAGGATGCCCATACTGGCGGGTTTGACTCAAATCCACCCCAAAATGCGCCGCATAGGTGCTGAGAATTTGGCGAAAATCCTGGGTTGCGCCCCCGCCACAAAACGTCCCCACCCCCAGGGAAAACCCATCCCGCTTGGGAAAATTCCAGACATAGCCGTTTTTGACCAAACCAAATTCAAAATAAATCTGCGCCGGGGGCATCTCCCGCAGGGGCGCCTCCGCCTCCAACGCCCCCGCCAACCGGCGTTGCCGCTCCCGAAAGCCCAACCAACCGGCGAGTTTACCCTTCGCCCCATCGGCAGCAATCAAATAACGGCCTGGGAACACTTCCCCGGCGGTTTGCACCTGCCAGCCCTCCCCCTGCCAGCGAATGCCCGTGACCGCCGTACCATCCCGGAGCACCGCCCCCTGCCGTTGCGCCTGTTGCACCAGATAATGGTCAAAAACATCCCGGCGCACCATCCAAATCGGTTCCAAGCCGGTCAATTCCACCGCCACCGGTTCCCCCAGCTTCCAGGTGTAGTGAATGGACTGACTGACACAGGAAATCGCCGGCCTGAAATCAAAATCAAACCACTGCTGCACCTGCGGCGACACCCCACCCCCACACGGCTTGTAACGGGGCAGAGGCGCCTGTTCTAACAGCAATACTGCCCGCCCCCGCTTCGCCAAATGGTAGGCGGCACTGCCCCCCCCCGGCCCGGCTCCCACAATAATCACATCGTACTTCACTGCCAAATCCGTTGATGGTATTGGGTCAGGTCGTGGTAAGGGTCGTGGTAACTATGGTCGTGGTCATGGTGGTGATGATGGTGATGGTCGTGGGAATGGTTATGGGAATTCCCATGCAGAACCATCTGGCGGAATTTACACATATCGCAGTTCATGGGCAGTTCGGAGCCAAAGGTTTCCCACTCCCGTTGCCGCACCAGCGAAAATAATGGCGGGGTAATCCCCAGTTCAGGCAAGCAAGTGACCGGCACATCCGGGTGCTCTCGCTGCATTTGCTGCGCCATCTGCTGAATTTTTTGCACCAGCACCCCGGTAAACAAAAAATGGGGCACCACGATCACCCGCCTGGGTTGGTAGAGCCACACCCGCCGCCAGCCCTCGGCCAGCCGGGGATGGGTAATCCCTACAAAACAGGTTTCGACCGTCAGATAGCCGCTGCCTTCCCACAGCAAGCGGGACAATTTCAGCGTATCGCTATTGGCATCCGGGTCGCTTGCCCCCCGCCCCACCAACAACACCACCGTTTCACTGCGGGGAATCGTCGGGTGATCCACCTGCGCCAACCGTTCCTGCCAGAGATGGAGAATTTCCGGAGCCAGCCCCAAATGCCGCCCGTAGTGAATTTTCAGTTCGGGATAACGACTCCGTGCCCGGTCTAGCTCACGGGTGATGTCCAATTTCAGATGGCGAGCCGCCAATAACAACAAAGGCACCGCCGAAATGTCCCGCCACCCCGCTGCAATACACTCCTGAATCCCCACCTCAATCAGGGGTTCGGTCAATTCCAAAAAACAGGGAATCACCGGACGGCTGGGGTCTAAAGCACCGTACTGTTCGGCAAACTGAAGAAAATCCGCCCGGCCTTGAGCATCACGGGTGCCATGACCGATCAACAACAACGGACGCGGTTGGGGCAAAGGGGTAAAACGCAGTTCAGGACGAACAACCGAGGCAACCATACCAACTCCTTAACCTGTGCGACGCAGGTCAATCAAGGACAAGCCCACCCAACGGCATTCAGGCTGAGGGAAGCAATTCCCATCACTGCTGCGGCACAGCGCCGGATTTGCACCGGACTTTCCCGTTCGGTCGGTCTTACTATCATAAGGCCAACCACCGCTCCGATTCCCGGCTATTCCCTGAAGAGAATCTTAAGGGCGCCTCTATTTATGGCAACCGGCAGAAAATGATCTCCCTAGAATACCGAATGGAGTGAGACCCAAGGACGGGGGCTGCGCCCCTGCGACCGCTTATCCTTATAGAGGTTCTCTATAGATAGAGCAATATAACTTGATTTGTGAACAGATATGCTGGAGAACCCAGGACGGGGGCTGCGCCCCTGCGACCGCTGTTGCGTAATTTATAGAGGTTCCCTATAGCAATATAACTTGACTGATGAACAGATATGCTGGAGAATCCACGCCGGGGGGCTGCGCCCCTGCGACCGCCATTGTAAACCCAGGTAGGATTGCTATAGATGCCCGGCAACCAGTTAAACTCTCTGCACGAATCCGGGCGGTAGAATGATTAGGGAGGGTGTCGGTTGCGATGCAGTACTTAGTAGCCTTACTGGCGGATCGGATACAAGCTGAGGCGGCCTATTCGGCTTTAGAGGCAGCGGGTTTGCCCTTGGAGGCAGTGGCTCTGGTGGGACGGGGTTATCGGGACGTGGGTGATTACCCCCTGCCGCAGGGAGGTTGGCGGCCGAATTTTTTTACTTATTGGCTGGTGCCGTTTGGGTTTGTGAGCGGGGTGGGGTTCAGTGTACTCACCGGTTTAGAAACCTTTACGGCTTGGGCAGGGGTATGGGGTAATCACTTGCTCGGTGGGCTGTTGGGGGCAGTTGCCGGTGCGATGGGCAGTATTTTGGTGGGAGGGGGGCTGGGGCAATTGGCGCAGTTCGGTCTGCCGAATTATCGGCAGGCTGTGGCTCAGGGAAAATATGTGTTGGTGGTGCAAGGAACGGGACTGGTGAATCGTGCCAAGGGGATCGTTTTACGCTATCAACCCCAGGCCTTGAATGTGCTGGAAACTCGATGATCTGGGTACGGCAGCTATTTTGGGCGGTCAATGGGGTGGTGCTGGTGGTGCTGGGCACTTTTGTGGGGGTGTATGTAGTGAGTCCTCCCTGGCAATGGCCGGAAACAGGGGTTTGGCTGTGGCCGGTGGTGAGTAGTTGGCAGGTGGGGGCAATGCTCCTGACTGCCTGCTTGGCGGGACGGGAGGCGGCAACGGTGGCGTTGATTGCCTATCTCACCCTGGGGTTGAGTGGTTGGCCGGTGTTTACTTGGGCAGGGGGCTGGCAGTATCTGCGGGAACCGGGGCTGGGTTATTTGCTGGGGTTAGCGGTGGGGGCATGGGTGTGTGGGGATGTGGCGTTTCGGCTGCCTTTGACCTTGGAAAATTTGCTGTTGGCGGCCTTGTTGGGGATGCTGGGGGTGCATTTGGTGGGGTTGGTGGGGCTGGCGGTGCATTATCCCCGCTGGTCGGAATGGTTGAGTTGGGCGGGGCACTACAGTTTAACGCCGTTGGCGGGACAACTTTTGGCGCTGTGTGGGGTCGTGGTGGTGGCCTACGGAGCCCGCCGGTTGGGGGTGGCGGTGCGGTGACCAAACATGGGTGGTTTTGGGGTGCAGCGGCAACGGGATTACTGCTGGATCAACTGAGCAAGTTTTGGGTGGTGCATCACTTTGGCCTGGGAGAATCTTGGCCGTTGTGGCCGGGGGTTTTTCATCTTACCTACGTTTTGAATACAGGGGCGGCGTTTAGTCTGTTTGTTGAGGGAACGGCCTGGTTGCGCTGGCTGTCGGTGGCTGTGAGTGTTGGGTTAATGACGTTGGCGGTCGCCGGGTCTCGGTTGGCCGTTCGCGAACAGTGGGGCTATGGGTTGATTTTGGCAGGAGCGATGGGGAATGGCATTGACCGTTTTCGGCTGGGGGCGGTGATCGATTTCATTGACGTGCGCTGGCTGGGGTTTCCCATTTTTAATTGGGCCGATGTGTGGATTAATTTGGGGTTGGTCTGTCTGTTTTGGCATTACCTCCGCCCCAAGCACTCCCAAGATTCTTGATTTTTTTATAGATTAGTGATGGTCAAGAACCAGTGATTTGTGTATAGTACAGTCAAGTTCAATTCATACATTGGCGTAAGTTGAAACGAATGACCAAGCTGGGGTTGGGGTGAGAGTGTCCACCGTTTTCGTGAGTTGCCTATGTCACGTTATATGGGTTGGTTTGTTTTAGATGCCCAAGCCCGCAATCTTCTTCCTGTGCTGGTGGAGACCCTGCAGGGGTGCGATTTGAATGTGGTGTATCGCTCGGATGACTATCTGATGGCACGGGAGTCGCCGGGGGCAGTGCCCTTGTCCCGGTTTAGCCGGTTGGTGACGGCAGAAATCTTGGTGGAACGGGTATCTAATCAACAGGTGCGTTTGCAGGTTGTTGCCAAAAATGAGGAATTGCCTTTGCATCAGCGCAACCATTGTCAGCAGGTGTTTGAAAAAATTAGTGCTGCTATCAGTAGCAACCAGAATTGGGAATTGCTGGAGTTGGTGGCAGGCTGATGCGCACGGCTGCTGGAACAGCGCGGTGGGATTGTCTTGACGCAATTTATATCCATCCAATAGGCTCGGGAAAGATGGAGGGTCGGTTACTTCTGTAGCAATATAGCAATCCTAACTGAGTTTAGAATAGCGGTCGCAGGGGCGCAGCCCCCGGCCTGGGTTCTCCGGCGTCTTTGTTCGCCAATCCGGTCCCATTGATATAGAATTGCCCGCCAACCCCGTGATATTATGGTGCCAAGCAAAATCTCTCCCTCCCTATCCCTAATATCATTGACATACTTGGCTGATGAAGTTCCTCAAGGGTCTCCAAGGTTTTTTTACTTCTAGTCACCGTAGTTTGGCCGTAGTTACCCTCAAGCAGGTGGGGGCGGCTTTGGTGGGGGCGGGTTTTTTGTTCTCGGGGTTGGGCTGGTGGGGGATGTCGCGGCAGTTCGACCGATTCGATGCCCGGCAATATCGCCAAGACTTAGATCGGGTCAGTATGCTGTTGCAACGGGATGCGGATTTGATGCGGGGGTTGGTGCTGGACTATGCCACCTGGGATGAAGCCTATGAGTATGTCTATGGCCGCAACGACGCATTTATTACAAGCAATTTTACGTTTCCGACCCTGAATCAACTCCAATTGCATGGTCTGGCGGTGGTGAGTCGTACGGGGCGAGTGCAGGTTGCCCTCGAATGGGATATTAGCAATGACCAGGACACTCAAGCGAAACCCGTGTCGCCAGAGGTTGTGCAGTGGATCGTCAAGGAGGCAAAGAGAAATGAGCAGGAGCCGCCTAATTACTACTTTGTATGGATCGAACAGCGACCGATTTTGATCAGTACAGCTCAAATTATCAACCATAGCAACGGGCAGCGTTCGGATGCCCGACTTTACTTTATTCGTTATCTGGATGGCTCCTATCATCAACTGCTCCAGAGTCTCACGGGTGCATCGTTTGGTTTTACTTCGGCAACTCCGGCTGCTTTGCCGGTGACTGACAACGGGAGAGAATGGGTCGCTCAGAAGGAAATTGCGCCGGGGATGGGCATCTGTGTCAAGGGGGGAACCCGGTTGGCAGCAGAGCGCAGGGGTATCTTTCTCCTATTTGTGGGGAATGGGCTATTGCTGGTGCTGGTGTCACTGGCGGGGATTTACGCGATTTTGCAAAGG
Source organism: uncultured cyanobacterium (assembly GCA_937936705.1). Taxonomy (GTDB): domain Bacteria; phylum Cyanobacteriota; class Cyanobacteriia; order Gloeomargaritales; family Gloeomargaritaceae; genus Gloeomargarita. The sequence goes on from CALHCP010000011.1 coordinate 8,566, forward strand.
CGGGTGCTGGGGCGGTTGAATCGGTTTGCCCAGCGCGCCGTGCTGGTGCAGCAAACCCATGACCACAGTATTCGTTGGCCGGTGGAGGGGGATGACGAGTTAGACCATTTG
>CALHCP010000012.1 GCA_937936705.1 uncultured cyanobacterium
GCCATCACCTGAATACTGAGCATGATCAGGGCTTCCGCTTGGGTGGGGTTGACTTTCCCCGGCATGATGGAACTGCCGGGTTCGTTGGCGGGCAGGTGCAATTCCCCCAGACCGCAGCGGGGGCCGGAACCCAACCAGCGAATGTCGTTGGCAATTTTGAGCAAGGAACCGGCGAGGGCGTTCAGGCCGCCGCTGAAATGCACGAGGGCTTCGTGACCGGCCAAGGCGGCGGTGAGGTTGGCGGCTGGCACCCAGGGCAGTCCTGTCCATTGGCGCAATAGGGCGGCGACCCGTTGGCCAAATTCAGGATGGGTATTCAACCCGGTGCCAACGGCGGTGCCCCCCAGCGCCAGTTCGTACAGTTGCGGTAAACAGCTGGCCAAATGGGCTTGATGGTGCTGGAGATGGGCAACATAACCGGCAAATTCCTGCCCCAGGGTCAGGGGAACGGCATCCATTAAGTGGGTGCGGCCAATTTTGGGAATGTCCTGCCATTGCCGGGCTTTGGCCTCCAGGGTCTGCGCCAATTCCTGCAAGGCGGGCAGCAGTTGTTGGTGATAGGCGGTCACGGCGGCCAGGTGCATGGCGGTGGGAAAGACATCGTTGGAGGATTGCCCCGCATTCACATGGTCGTTGGGATGGACGGGGGCTTTGCGCCCCAGGGGCTGCCCCAAGAGTTCGTTGGCGCGGTTGGCAATGACCTCGTTGACATTCATGTTGGTCTGGGTGCCGGAGCCGGTTTGCCAGACACGCAGGGGAAATTGGTCATCCCACCGTCCTTCGGCCACTTCTTGGGCGGCCTGTTGGATGGGGGTGGCCAGTGCGGGCGGCAAACGCCCCAAGCTCTGATTGACTTGGGCGGCGGCCTGCTTGACCATGGCCAAGGCATGGATGACCCGGAGGGGCATGGGTTCATGGCCGATGGCAAAGTATTGGGTTGAACGGGCGGTTTGACTGCCCCAATAAGCCTGCCGGGGAACGGCCACCTCGCCGAGACTATCCTGTTCGAACCGAAATTCCGCAAATTCAGACATGGCACTTGACACGATGGGTTTGAGTGTTAAAATAGCGCATTACATTTTGGCAGGATAGACCGGGCATGGCAGAGCGGCTCTCGCCGCCAACTTTGGCAGGCGTACTCACCCTCAAGGAACTGGTGGCGCGTTCCCAACGGGAGTATCGCAAGGTGCAGGAATTGCTGAGCTATTTGGGTTCAGCCCTGCGGAATTTGCACAACCTCAGCCAGTTTCTCCAGTTAATTCCGGTGATTGCCACGCGGGTCTGCGACGGGGAGGGTGCCGCCCTGCTGCTTTGGCAGGAAAAGGAGCAGTGTCTGTATTTGGCGCAATTCCATGCCCATCGGGAGGACTGGAATACCGGTCTGCGCGTTCAATTACAACAGTACATCGAGCAATTACCCAGCGGCACGGCGCATCAACTCTTTGCCCAAATCGAACGGGAATTGCCCCAGGCGCTGGGGGTGGCCACGGTGGGAACGGCGGTGATCGTCGCGGGGCAGGAACAGGGCTGGTTGGTGGTCTTGAGCGAACAGCCCGGCTGGAGCGACAACGACGCCCGCAAGCAATTGTTGACCCTGGTGGCGGATCAAACCGCGGTGGCCATGGAGCAGGAACAACTGCGGCTGGCGCTGCGGGAACGGGAACGGTTGGATCGGGAAATCCAACTGGGTTCCGAGATTCAAAAGCATCTGCTGCCGGAAACGCACCCCCAGATTCCCGGGTTAGAATTGGCGTCCCGTTACTTTACCGCCCAGTGGGTGGGGGGGGATTACTACGACTTTATCCCGGTGGCGGGGAGCCAGCGCTGGGCAATTGTGATCGGCGATGTCATGGGCAAAGGCGTACCGGCGGGGTTGATCATGACCATGACCCGGGGGATGTTGCGCTCGGAAGTGCTGCGGGGCAATTCTCCCGCCGGTATTCTCAGCCATTTGAACCAAGTCATGTACGAAGATTTGACCAATTCCCATCGCTTTGTCACCCTGTTTTACTCTGAATACGACCCGGATGCTCGCCAACTCACCTTCTGTAATGCCGCCCACAATCCCCCCCTCCTCTGGCGACACCAGACCCAAACCCTGATGGAGTTGGATACGCCGGGGATGTTGATCGGGGTCGAACCCCAGGGACAGTACGAAAACGGGGCGGTGACCCTGAGTCCGGGCGATGTCTTGGTGTACTACACGGATGGCGTTACCGATGCGGTCAACGGGCAGGGCATCCGGTTTGAAACGACGGGGTTATTCCAGGCGGTGCAGGATGCCTGCGCTTTACACACCACCGCCCAAGACATTTTAGAGTATTTATTCATGCAGGTGAAAGCCTTTATCGGCGCCCGCGGCAGTGCCGGGGATGACATCACCTTGATTGTCGTCCGAGTTACGGATTGAGGGCTAATCCGGTTTCGCTTCCAGGGTTTCCACCGTCTGTTGCAACCGTTCTCGCTCTGCCGGGGACAATTGCTCTAAGCGGCGAGCCAGCCAAGCCCGGTCGTACTGCTCCCGCTGCTGATGGTAGGTCATGTCCTTGCGTACCACCCGCAGGGAATAGGTCAAAACCCAAAGAAGCAAACCTACCGTCAAGGTTACTTGTGTCCACAATCCCGCCTGTAAGCTATCTAAACCTAAAAATTGCAATACAATATACAACAATCCCCCCGCTCCCCAAAGAGCTAACCCCAAAAGAATGACATCAATACGCCGCATCGCTCAAATACCACCGTCGCGGAGACCTTTTTACTGTTTAATTGTGACATATTCGCCACCTGCACCGCTATCCGCCGCCGCCCCAGAGCGCCGGGAACAATACCCGCCCAACAAATTGGGGGAGAGCCAGCATTCGCCGCCACCGCCAAGGTTCCTGGTACAGGCGAAACGCCCATTCCAAGTACAACCGCCGCATCCAGACCGGCGCCCGCACCTTTACCCCCGCCCAAATATCAAAACTGCCCCCCACCCCCACCCACACCGATTGGGGGCAGAGATGCCGGTGCCGATAAATCCAAAGTTCCTGCCGGGGCACCCCCAGGGCAACCAAAATCAACCGGGGTTGCTGAAGCTCTAGTTGCGCCACAATCTTGGTCTCCTCCTCGGTGGTGAAATAACCATGGTAGATGCCCGTGATGACTAAATCCGGGTTCCGTTTTTGCCAATACTGAGCCGCCTGTGCCCCGACTCCCGGTGCCCCCCCCAAGAA
>CALHCP010000013.1 GCA_937936705.1 uncultured cyanobacterium
TTGGTGCAGACCCATCCCGATTTGTGTTGGCAATTGACCGCTCAGGGAGGGGTCATCGGGATGCCACCGCCGGGGAGTGAAACGGGTCACTATACCAATCCTACTTGAGTTTAGAATGGCGGTCGCCGGGGTGCAGCCCCCGTCTCTGGTTCTCCATAAACTCGGTATTCCAGCCAGATCATTTTCTGCTGGTTTAGAGGTGCCCTTAATTTAATTCGTACTGCTACAAGGGCAATAACGCCCGTTTGGGGCCATGAATCGGGTCTTCGACGATAATGGTTTGTTCTCGACCCGCCCCCAAGGAAATAATCGCAATCGGTACTTCCAAAATACCGGCAAGAAACTGTAAATAATCCAATGCCGCCTGCGGTAATTCCTCTAAGGAACGGCAATGACTTGTGGGAGACTGCCAACCGGGCAGGGTTTCATATACAGGCCGACAGCGGGCAAACTGACGGGCACTATTGGGAAAATTGCGGGTGCGTTGCCCGTCCATTTCATAGGCCACACAGACTTTAATCTCCGGCAGTTCGTCCAACACATCCAATTTGGTAATGGCGAGACAGTCCATGCCGTTAATCCGTACCGCATAGCGACCAATCACGCCGTCGAACCAACCACACCGCCGTTTGCGCCCCGTCGTCGTGCCGAATTCTGCCCCCCGTTCACAGAGGTGATCCCCCTCATCCCCTTGTAATTCGGTGGGGAATGGCCCTTCGCCGACCCGGGTGGTATAGGCTTTGGCGACCCCGATCACCCGGTCAATCATGGTTGGTCCAATCCCCGCTCCGACGCAGGCACCCCCTGCCACCGGGTTGGAAGAGGTGACGTAGGGATAGGTGCCGTGATCTAAATCCAGCAACGTACCCTGTGCCCCTTCAAACAGGATATTGCGCCGCTTTTGCACCGCTTCCCACAGCACCAACGTACTATCCACAATGTGGGGTTTCAGGCGTTGGGCATAGTCCAGATATTGCTGGATAATCTCTTCCGCATCCAGGGGCGGGCGATTGTACAGCTTTTCTAAGACCAGATTTTTCTGGCTGATCGTCCAGGTCAGTTGTTCCCGTAGCCCCTCCGGGTCGAGCAAATCCTGGATGCGAATTCCGGTGCGGTCGGATTTATCCGCATAAGTAGGACCAATTCCCCGCCCCGTCGTACCGATCCGATGTTGCCCCCGGTATTCCTCCTCCGCTTGGTCAATCAAACGGTGATAGGGCATGGTCACATGGGCGGTTTGGGAAATCCAGAGGTTGGTGGTGGGTACGCCAAGCTGCTCTAGTTGCGTCATTTCTTCCAGCAGTACCTGGGGGTCAATCACCGTGCCACTGCCGATGATGCACTGGGTATCCGGGTACAAAATCCCCGAAGGAATCAGGTGCAGTTTGAAGGTTCGCCCGGCTACTACTACTGTGTGTCCCGCATTCACCCCCCCTTGGTAGCGCACTACCACGTCCGCCGAGGCGCTTAGCAGGTCGGTGATTTTCCCCTTTCCTTCATCGCCCCACTGGGCACCGATGACAATGACGTTGGCCAAGGTTGCAATTGATCCAGAAACCACAAGCGTCTGATCATAGCACGGGACTTTCCCCGGAGCAAGTATGCTAGGAATTGCCCTTACCCGCCAAGTCCTTCAGGTTAAACAAAAAGGGGATGCCCGGATTGTTGCCCCCACCCATGACCAGCACTTGGGGCATTTGCGCTCCTCCGGATTTCCAGGCTTCGATGGCTTCTTTTTGGAGAACCAGCTCGCCCCCCTGTGCCCGCAAGGTTTCTGCCAGTAAACGTTGGGCTTCCGCTTTCCCCCGGGCGCGGTTGATGTCCGCCTGGGCTTCCTGCTCGGCGGCCTGGGCAACATAGACGGCTCGTTGGGCTTGCTGTTCGGCGATTTGCTTTTCTTCCACCGCCCGGGCAAACTCGGTCGAGAAACTCAAATCCACCACGCTGGTATCCAGGACGATGATGCCGTACTTCTCCAAACGGCCTTGCAGGGCGCTATCAAAGTCATTTTTGAGCAATTCCCGCTGGGTGATCGATTCTTCCGCAGTGCGGCGCGCCGCAGCTACCTTAAAAGACTCCTGAGTCTGGGGGGCAATGATTTTGGCCACGATATTGGCCAGTGAACCCTGAGTGCGGCGGATTTCCACCACCCGCTCCGGGTCAAGCCGGAAGTTGATCGCAAATCGCCCTGTCAAGTCCTGCAAATCCTTGGTGGCACTCTGCGCCGGTACTTCAAATTTCTGTACGGTGACATCATAGACATCTACCTGGGAAATGAAAGGCGGCTTGAAGTGCAACCCTTCCAAAAGGACACCATCCTGGGATTTGCCGAGGATACTCAGCACGCCCGCTTCCCCCGGATTGATAATGACATAGGAACTCAGACCGAGGAGAACCATCAGGGCGAGGATGACACCACTGAATAGGTTGGATACATTGGGGGTTTTCACGGGGCAATTCCTCCGCTGGTGACGCTCTTAATTATTCCCTACCCCGTGTCAAGGCGGCAACTAAAGTGTAGCACTGTGACCGGATGGGCGAACCAAGATTCTGGAGAACCAAAGTCGGGGGCGGCGCCCCGGCGACCGCTTGGCTCGCATTAATACCTAATCTAATTAAGGTCAGTTCGGGATAAGCAAGGACGCACAACCTGAGTTCAAACCTTTGTCCAGTCTTGCCTCCACCCTCACCCCAGCCCTCTCCCATCCAGGGAGAGGGAGCAAAGAGGAAGCAGAAGGGCGGTCAGACTTTGATAACTCCAATTTTTGTCGCCCTCAGGTTCGCTTAACCCGAACTCAGGTTCACTAATGGGCACCTGCACCTCTATTGATGGGAGGCAAGGGGAAATTCTCTGGCCAGAATGCCTAAATGACGGAGAACCCCAGCGGGGGCTGCACCCCGGCGACCGCTTATCTGCAATTTATAGAGGTTCCTTTGAATCTAACCTGTTACACTGAAAACCGGGTTCTTTGGCTCTGCCCTTATCTGAAACCGTGATGCTTTCTGGTTTTGCCCGTACAACCGAGCGGCAAGGGGAAATTGCCGAGATTCTCCTGCGCAATGGCTGGAAATTTATGCGGCAACTGCTGCTGGGGAAAAAGGTGGGAGAACCGGAGTTGCCCCCGCCGGCGGTACTGCGGCAGATTTTGGTGGATTTGGGGCCGGTGTATGTCAAGCTGGGGCAATTGTTGAGTACGCGGGCGGATATTCTCCCGGCGAGTTATACCCAGGCGTTGAGCGCGTTGCAAAGTAAGGTGCCGCCGGTGGATTGGAGCGAAATGGAGGTGGAGATCCGCCGGGAATTGCCCCAGCCTATGGGCACGGTGTTTGCCCACGTGAATCCGCAACCGGTGGCCGCCGGTTCCATCGGTCAGACCTATCGGGCAACTTTAACCGATGGCACGGAGGTCGCCCTCAAGGTGCAACGGCCGGGGATTGGAGCCGTCATTGACCAGGACTTGACGCTGCTGCGTTCGCTGGCCGCCCTGGCGGAGCAAACGGAATGGGGGCAGAGTTTGAATTGGGTGGCTCTGGTGGATGAATTTAGCGCGGTGCTGATCCGGGAGTTGGATTTTAGCCAGGAGGCGCAGTTTACCCGCACGATTGGCACCAATTTAGCCCGCTCGCCTTGGCCGGAGGTACGGGAGTTGCGGGTGCCGCGGGTGTATGACGAGTTGAGTACGTCACGACTGCTGGTGCTGGAATGGCTGGACGGTTTGCCGCTGCTGGCGGGGTATCGGACAACCGAGCAAAGTCAGGGGGCAGGGATTGCCCGGATGATTCTGCGGGCGTTTTTTCAGCAGATTTGTCTGGATGGACTCTTTCACGCCGACCCGCACCCGGGGAATTTTTTCTACCTCAAAAGTGGACAGGTGGCGCTGTTGGATTTTGGCAATGTGGCCAGCTTTGACCCGCGCACCCAGGGGTTAATTACCGAATTACTGCTGGCGTTGGTGATGTTGGAACCCCGGCGCTGTGTGCAGTTAACCTTGGAATTGTCGGAATCGCCGCGCCCGGATGACCTGAACCAGTTGGAGCAGGATTTCAGTCGTTTGTTGCGCCGTTATTACCCCCGCAGTTTGGGGCAGGTGAATTTTGGGCAACTGCTGGGGGAAATTTTGGAAACGGCGCGCCAGAACCGGGTGCGGTTGCCGGGGAGTATGGGGATTCTCGCGCGCACGTTGGCCTATTTGGAGGGGATCGGGCGGGAACTCGACCCCCAGTTTGACCTGGTGGGGGAAATGCGCCCTTTGATGGGACAACTGTTGCAGCGGCAATTTTTGGGTACGGATGGGATGGCGGCGCTCTGGCAAACGGCTTTGGATTTGCGTTCTCTGTCGTTGGATTCGCCCCGGCAGGTGGATTTGTTGCTGCAACGTCTCAATTCGGAAAATTTGCGTTGGCAGGTGAATATCACGGATATTGAATTGCTGCAACGGGCGGTGGATACGGCGGCAAACCGCCTGTCCTACAGTGTGGTGGTGGGGGCGTTTATCATCGGGGCGGCGATCATTTTTGACCGGGGACAGGCGAATATCCAGTTGTTTTTGGGGGCGGGGTCACTGCTGGTGGGAGCCATGACGTTGGGGTTTTGGTTGTTGTTTCGCATCCTGCGCCCGAATCGGTTGGGTTAAGACGTGTCACATCCGGGTTGAGAAACGACCTACACTGGAGATATCGGGTGGCTTAATGAGAAATGTCGGTCACGTCCATAGGGGTACCGCGCTGGTGGGAAGGGTTACCGTTGTCCCCGGAGGTCTTGGTTTTAACCCTGGCGGCGGTCATCGGGGGGGGAACGGGCTTGTGTGTGGTGGGGTTTCGCCGGTTGATTGATTGGATTCACCAAGGGGCGTTTGAAACCCTGATGGGATGGATCGGCGGCTGGGGGGCGTGGAGTCTGGCGTTGGTGCCGCTGTTGGGCGGTCTGTTGGTGGGTCTGTTGGGCAGGGTGGTGCAACGCTGGCCGGCGGTGAGTACCCGCTTTGCCCTGGGGCGGTTGGGGTTGGCGGCGCTGTCGCTGGGGATGGGAGCCTCCCTGGGACCGGAAGGGCCGAGCGTGGATTTGGGGGTGCATTGGGGGCGGAAAATCGGGCAGCAGCTGCGGGTGTCCCAGGAACGCTGCTTGGTGTTGCAGGCGGCGGGGGCGGCGGCGGGGCTGGCGGCCGGGTTTAATGCGCCGATTGCGGGAGCCTTTTTTGCCTTTGAGGTGGTGCTGGGCACGACCTTTACCGGTTCGGCGGTGCCGATTGTCCTGCTGGCGGCGGTGATCAGCGGCTTGGTGGCGCAGGCGGGGTTGGGGGCGCAACCGGCTTTTAGTTTGCCGCCCTACGAGGTGCGGACGGTGTGGGAGTTGCCCCTCTATCTGGGGTTGGGGGTACTAGCCAGTGGGTTGGCGGTGATTTATACGCGCCTGTTGGGGGGACTGAAGCCGGGTCAAGGCCATTGGCGCTGCCTGCCGTCTTGGCTGCAACCGGTGGTGGGGGGTGCCCTGATTGGCGGGATGGCTTTGCTGGTGCCGCAAACCCTGGGGGTGGGCTATGAAATCATTGAGGCGATGCTCCAAGACGTGGATTTGTCCTGGGGGCTGTTGTTGCTGCTCATCCCGGTCAAGTTGGGGCTCACGGTAGTCAGCTACGCGACGGGCTGGGTGGGGGGCTTGTTTGCCCCGGCGTTGTTTTTGGGGGCGGCGTTGGGTTCGGCCTACGGACAGGTGCTGGCGGCGGGGTTGGCTCCCTGGATCACCATTGCCGACCCGCCTGCTTATGCCATGGTGGGCATGGCCGCCCTGTTGGCGTGCAGCACCCGCGCTCCTTTGACGGCCATTCTGTTGTTGTTTGAGCTGACCCGCAATTATTTAATCATCCTCCCGGCGATGGCCGCGGTGGGGTTGAGTCTGTGGGTGTTGGATCAGGTGGTGCCCCACGGGGACCCGATTGGCTTACATTCCCTCGACCGGGAAGAACAGCGCTTTATGGGGGATTTACGGGTCAAAGATGCCATGATCCCGCCGCCGTTGTTGGTGCAACCGGAGCGGAGTTTAGGCAAAGTGGCTGAGTTACTCATGGAGCATCAGCAACATACGGCTTTGGTGGTCAATAGCCGGCAACGGTTGGTGGGGTTACTCACACCCCAGGATATTCAACGGGCGGTTCAGACCTACGGGGCATTGTGGTGTTCGGTGCCGGTAGGCGAATGGTGTACGCAGGAATTGCAGACCATCTATCCCGATCAAAGCCTGGAACAGGCTCGCCAACGCATGCTGGCGCGGGGGCTGTGCCAACTGCCGGTGGTGAGTCGGGGGAGTGAACCGCAGGTGGTGGGTTTATTGGAAAAAGGCCGGATTGAGACCATCCAAAAACTGGCGCTGACACAGCGGGTTTTGGCGCAAAGCGTTCTGAATGAGCCGCCGGGCGCGGGCAGCCGATAATTTTGCAATTACGATAGGGAAAGTAATTCAGAATGAGCGGTCACAGAGGGTCAGCCCCGCTTTGGTTCTCCGTCATTTAGGCATCCTGGCCAGAGAATTTCCCCTTGGCTCCCATCAATAGCGGTACCCATAAGCAAGATTATTGTAAAATTAGCGGTAACTCAGCGGGTGTATTCATCATGACTTTACCCATACCGCCAGAACAAGTTTTGTTTTGGGCCGTCGCGATTGCTGCCGGTCTGGTTTACGTTCCCTATATCGTCGTCGCCTACGGGCGGGTCACCAGTGGGTTTGACCCCAACGCGCCCCGGGCGATTTTTGACAAACTGCCCGCCTTTGCTCAGCGGGCGACTTGGGCGCATCAAAACGCCTTTGAAAGTGTGACCCTATTTGCTCCGGCGGTGATTTTAGTCCTCTTGGCGCAGGCCGCCTCCCCCTACACCAATGCGGTGGTGGTCACTTACCTGGTCGCCCGCTTGGCGCATAGCCTGTTTTACATCATTGGTATTGCCGCATTACGGGGATTGGCTTGGATCGCCAGTATTGCCTGCATTGCCAGCTTGTATGGTACGGCAATTACTAAAATAGGTTTAATAGGTTTTACGCTTTGACCAAGGTCAGCAACCCGATGACGATAAAGCCGGCACCGGCGACATAATGCAGAAATTTGGTAGGAACCCATTGGTTGAGCAGGCTACCCGCCAGTACCCCCAACGCCGAAGTCAAAACCAACGCCAAAGAAGCGGCGCTAAAGACCACCCACTTATTCACCGTGGCTTCCGAGGCATACAGCACCGTTGCCAACTGAGTTTTATCACCTAACTCTGCCAAGAAAACTGTGCTGAATACGGCCAGGAATACGCTCCAATTCATACCTATACGGGGATGACTTTCAGGATAATTATAATCCCTGGGGTAAGATAGTTTGCACAAACTGCTCAATGCCGGTTTGGTAGGTGGTCAAAGAGTCTAAAAATCCTTCGTTGTGACTGCCTTGAATTTCTAAGAAGAATTTGGGTTCATTGGCCGCCTCATACAATCTTTGCCCATGATGAAAAGGAATAATCTCATCTTGGCGGCTGTGAATGACTAAAACTGGGCATTGAATCTGCGGCAAACGGGCTAAATTGTTGTACTGAAATTGGGCAATTAAATCAATAGGCATGAGCGGGAACAGTTCCTTGGCTCGGTCGGGGACACTGGTAAACGTCGAACCTAAAATCAAGCCGGCAGGTTGATATTTCTCGGCCAAATAGGTGGCAATCGCCCCCCCTAACGATTCCCCGTAAAGGATGATTCGCTGGGCAGGAATCTGGCGAGTCCGGGTGAGATAATCCCACGCCGCTTCGCCGTCTAAATAAGTGCCCGCTTCGCTGGGTTGCCCCTCGCTTGCCCCGTAGCCCCGATAGTCGAAAAAGAGACTGGCGATACCCATCTGATGAAAAATACGGATGTAGGGCAAACGATAACTGATATTGCCGCCGTTGCCGTGGGCAAATAAAATCACCGGCGCATCAGCCTGTTCAACCGGAATCCACCAGGCGGCGAGGGTCACCCCATCGCCGGTGGTGAGGCGGAGATTTTCATAGTCTAGGCCCGTATCTTTGGGGGTATGAATGATTTCACGACTGGGGAAATACATCAGACGGGTTTGCGCAAAGGTGAGGATGAGAAACAAGCCCACATAAACCCCGACCAAAAGGCGCAAACCCTGCCACAGCCATGCGTATCCAGAATTTGCGCCCACGCGGTGAAAGTTAGTTCAAAATCCCTTCCATTTTAGCCATGATCACCATCAAGTCCAACACCCGCAGGGAATAACCCCATTCGTTGTCATACCAGGCAACGACTTTGAAAAAGTTGGAGTTTAATTCGATCCCGGCACCGGCATCAAAAATGCTGGAATGGGGGTCGCCGTTGAAATCGGTGGATACCACCGCCGCTTCCGTATAACCCAAAATCCCGTACAGAGAACCTCGGCTGGCCACTTCCATCGCCGCACAAATCTCTCGGTAGCTAGTGCTTTTTTCGGTTTTGAAGGTCAAATCCACCACCGAAACGTTGGGGGTGGGAACCCGCAGTGCCATGCCGGTTAAACGCCCCTTCAATTCCGGTAGCACTAAGGCCACCGCTTTGGCCGCCCCCGTGGAAGAAGGGATAATGTTTTGCGCCGCCCCGCGCCCGCCCCGCCAGTCCTTTTTGCTGGGGCCGTCCACCGTCGGTTGGGTGGCGGTGTAGGAATGCACCGTGGTCATTAACCCTTCCGCCAGGCCGAAGTGGTCGTGAATCACCTTGGCAATCGGTGCCAGGCAATTGGTCGTACAACTGGCGTTGGACACGATCAAGTGCCGCTGGGGGTCAAATTGGTTATCATTCACCCCGAACACAAAGGTGGCGACCTTGTCCGGGTCTTTGGTGGGGGCGGAAATCACCACCCGTTTCGCCCCGGCGCTCAGGTGTTTGCTGGCACCCTCGTAATCGGTAAACAGCCCGGTCGATTCCACCACATAATCAGCGCCCACTTTTCCCCAGGGCAGTTCGGCGGGGTCTTTGCTGCTAAAACAGGGGATAAACCGGTCGTTGACCACGATGCCGTCGGACTTGGCTGTCACCGTACCGGCAAACCGACCGTGGGTGGAATCGTACTGCAACAGGTAGGCCAAATTATCCGCCGGTACCAGGTCATTCACCCCGACAAATTCAATATCGGGGTTGGCAATCCCCGCCCGAAACACCAGGCGACCGATGCGACCAAAACCGTTAATCCCAACTTTTAAGGTCATAGATGTGACTCCAAAAACGACAAACCAACCATGAGCGCCTTCACGTCCCCGGCAAATCCCGCAGTGCCGGGCTGAGGTGACTGCGATCCCCCATCAATTCCAACAGGGGGCCGTACTGGGTAAAGCGCACCCGACTGACGGAAGCGACCAGCACACTGATCCGATCCCGGTAGCGCCCCAGGTCAATCCCCAGCAAACTGCACAGAATGATCCGCAGGGTGGCCTTGTGGGACACCACCAGGACATGACCCTCGCTGTACTTGGCCTCAATTTCGGCAATCACCGCCATCGCCCGGTTGGCGACTTGGACGGCGGTTTCGCCGCCGGTGGGGGCATTCCAGGCGGGTTCGGTCATCCAGTGGATGTAGTCGTCCAGGTGATGGGTTTTCACCCACTCCGGAGTTTGCCCCTCCCACACGCCGTAATGAATCTCCTTGAGGCCGTCCCGCAGGTGCAGTTCCTGACCGATTTTAGCCGCCAGGGGTTGCGCCGTCGCCACCGTGCGCCGCAGGGGGCTGCAAAAAATGGCCGTCCAGGGCAGATGTTGGTAAGCCTCGGCAAACTCCACCGCCATCTGTTGCCCCTCGGGGGTCAATTCCGGGTCAAGGATGCCGCAATAGCCACCGGTTTGGCTGAAGGTGGTTTCCCCGTGCCGCAGGCAATAAAGATGCAGTCCCATGCGCCGCCGTCCTCCTAGAGATGCTGACCGGCTTGCGCGTGGTCGTAGGGCTTGACCTCGATGGGCACCGGCGAGACGTGCCAAATGTCTTGGCAATACTGCTGCATACTCCGGTCGGAGGAGAAAAAGCCCGTCCGCGCTGTGTTGAGGATGGACATGCGCGTCCAGCGCTCCGTATCCTGATAGGCTTGGTTGACCTGCTCTTGGCAATCCAGAAACGATTGAAAATCCGCCAGCAGGAAATAGGGGTCGTGGTTGAGCAGGGAATCCACAATCGGCCGGAACAGAGACGTATCCCCGCGGGAGAAGACCCCGCCGGCAATTTGGTCAATCACCTCTTTCAAGACCGGGTTGTTATTGTAATATTCCCAAGGCCGGTAGCTGTGTGCCCGTAGCGCCATCACTTCCTGAGCGTTTAACCCGAATAGGAAGAAGTTTTCTGCCCCGACTTTTTCCCGGATTTCCACATTCGCCCCGTCCAAGGTGCCGATGGTCAAGGCGCCGTTCATGGCAAATTTCATGTTCCCCGTGCCGGAGGCTTCTTTCCCGGCGGTGGAAATTTGCTCGGACAAATCCGCAGCCGGGAACACCCGTTGCGAAAATTTCACATTGTAATCCGGTAAAAAGACCACCTTGATTTTGCCGTTAATCTGCGGGTCGTTGTTGACCACCTCGCCGATGGAATTGATCAGCTTGATGATCAGCTTGGCCATGAAATACCCCGGCGCCGCCTTGCCCCCGAACAGGAAGGTGCGGGCGGGGATATTCAGGTCGGGATTGCGTTTGAGGCGGTTGTACAGGGCAACAATGTGCAGGGCTTGCAGGTGTTGCCGTTTGTATTCGTGAATGCGCTTAATTTGCACATCAAAAATCGAATCCGGGTTGACCAGAATACCGGTGCGCTCTTGGATATAGCCCACCAAATCGGCTTTAATTGCCTGTTTGATCGCCCGCCATTCTTGGCAAAAGGCCGGGTCGTGCAGATGCTCTTCCAAACGCTGCAATTCCTCGTAATTGGTCACCCAGGTTTTGCCGATGCGGCTGGCGATCAGCTTACTCAGGCGCAGATTACTCAATAACATCCAGCGCCGAGGCGTCACCCCGTTGGTTTTATTTTGGAATTTGTCCGGCCACAGGTCATAAAAATCCTTCAGCACCGTTTGTTTGAGCAAATCCGTATGCAGAGCCGCCACCCCGTTGACCGCCATACTGCCCACGGTGGCCAGATTCGCCATGCGGACATAGCGTTCGCCGCTTTCGTCAATCAAAGACATCCGTTGAATTTTGCCCGTATCACCGGGGAAGCGTTGCTGAACCAAATCCAGAAACCGTTGGTTGATCTCATAGATAATTTCCAGATGGCGGGGCAGCAGGGAAGCAAACAACCCCAACGGCCAGCGCTCCAACGCTTCCGGCAACAGGGTGTGGTTGGTGTAGGCACAACTGCGGGTGGTGATTTCCCAGGCGGTATCCCAATCCACCCCGTATTCATCAATCAACAACCGCATCAGTTCGGCAACCGTAATCGCCGGATGCGTATCGTTTAACTGGATGGCGAACTTTTCGTGGAAGCGGGTAATGGGAATCCCCTGCCCCTTGAGAATGCGGAACATATCCTGCAACGAACAGGAGACAAAGAAAATCTGTTGCACCAGCCGCAACCGTTTGCCTTGGATGGGTTCATCGTTGGGGTACAGCACCTTGGTGATGTTTTCCGAGATAATTTTTTCATCCACCGCCCCGTAGTAATCCCCCCGGTTAAAGGCCGTAAAATCAAAAGATTCCGGCGCTTCGGCCTTCCACAACCGCAGGGTATTGGCCGTATTCACCAAATACCCCAAAATCGGCGTATCGTAGGGCACCCCCTTCACCACCTGGTAGGGATGCCAGCGCACCCGGTAACGCCCCTGTTCATCCGTGTAGGCTTCCGTGTGACCGCCCAGTTTCACCTCCACCGCCCACTCGGGACGGGGAATTTCCCAGGGATTGCCGTAGCGCAACCATTTATCGGTGATTTCCACCTGCCAGCCGTCCCGGATTTCCTGGTCAAAGATGCCGAATTCGTAGCGAATCCCATAGCCAATCGCCGGGATTTGCAGGGTGGCCAGGGAATCCAAAAAACAGGCTGCCAACCGTCCCAGACCGCCGTTGCCCAAACCCGGTTCTTCCTCTTGATAGAGCAGGGCATCAAAATCCAAACCCAGCTCGGTAATCGCCTGTTTCACTTGGTCGTAAATGCCCAGATTGATCAAGTTGTTGCCCAGGTGCGGCCCCATGAGAAATTCCGCCGACAGGTAACACACCGTCCGGGATTTTTGCAGAGTGTAGGTGCGTGCCGTGCTAATCCAGCGTTCCAACATCCGATCGCGCACCGTGTAGGCCAAAGCCATGTAGTAGTCATTCTGGGAAGCAATCTCCGGAAACTTACCCTGAATGTAAAACAGGTTGTCCATAAAGGCTCGTTTCAGAGTGTCCACACTCAACCCAGTCCGATCATCTTCATACTGGGGAGCTACAGGCATCGCAGTTGTCATAAAAGTACCCGGGAAATCGGTATCAGCAGACACTCCAATTATGGATGGGGTTGACCGGGTCTAGGCATTTCTTCAGCTTTTGTTCAAGACTGCCCTGCCCCCGGATGCAACCAAGCGGTCAAAGCCACCGCCAGGGCATCGGCAGCATCATCGGGCTGGGGGATGCGGTTGAGAGCCAACTCCTGCGCCACGGCAGTCTGCACCGCCTGCTTATCCGCCTTGCCGTAACCGGTCAAGGTTTGTTTCACCACCGGCGGGGCAAATTCCCGCAAAGCCAACCCCCGTTGTGCCAGCGCCAGCAGCAAGACCCCCCGCGCCTGCGCCACCGTGATCGTATTCGCCATCCGGTAAAAAAATAACTGTTCCGCCGCCACTTGCTGGGGTTGCCATTGCTCTAACAAAGTATGCACATCTTGATAAATCGTACACAGCCGTTCCCCCAGGGACTGGCTCGCCGGGGTGTGAATCACACCAAAATCTCGCATCACCGGGCGTTTCGCTTCAATATCAATCACCCCGTAGCCCAGGGTCGCCAAACCGGGGTCGAAACCGAGAATGCGGGTCATCCCCCGCCCACAATCGTCACCACCTCGATTTTATCCCCCGGTTGCACGGCGGTATTCGCCCAGTAGGGTCGGTGCAAAATCTCGCCGTTGTACTCAATCACCACCGGCTTGGACTGCCAGCCCAATTCCTGCAACAGTGCCGCTACCGATAATTCGGGTCGGTAGGGATGGGTTTCACCGTTGAGCCAAAAGGCCAAAGTCTGGGTCATGTTGGGCTACCTTTCTCAGGAACTGCCTAGGAACAGTGTAACAGCTGGCGACCGCTTGCCCCTGATTCATAAAAGTTCCCTTATTTTTCCCCATAGTAAAAAGCGATTTCCTTGGGTTTAAGGGGGGCAAAATCTGCTGCGATTAATTTTTCATTCAAAGTTTCTAGGGGTAGATGTTTGGCGCCAATACGCACAATACGAGAACGCATGGTATTGGTTACACCGCTGCGTTGCCGGTTGGCTTCCAAAGCCATGACCTCATGATAAAGTTCTAGGCGGGCGGCGGGGATGGGGGTGCCGTCAAAGTCAATACCTTGGGCAATCGCCACATCCACCGCATCGGCACCAAGGGGTTGAGACGTCATGATTTTCCTGGAGTCACTCCGCTCTCAGGATAATCAAATTTGATTCCGGGTGCAAGAAACGGGGGTTTGGGAATGGGGCAGAAAAATATCTCGCCGGAAGCGAAACTTTACCGCAACAGACGAAAAGGCAGCTCTATTGCTCAGAACCAGTAGAAAATTATCTCGCTGGCATGCTGAGTTTACGGAGAAGCTCAAGTCGGGGGCGGCGCCCCGGCGGCCGCCGTTCCCCAATTAATAGAAGTTCCCTAAAAATCCTGCCGCTGCTGTACCGCTTGCAGCAACCTTGCTTGGACTTCCGGCACCGATAATGTCCCCAAATCTCCGGCGTGACGAGTGCGAATACTCAGAGTCTGGGTTGCCATTTCCTTCGCCCCGACAATAGCCATCAGCGGAATTTTCGCCGTTTCCCCGTTACGGATCAATTTACCCAAACGTTCGCCCGAAGTATCCACTTCCACCCGCAAACCCAATTTCTGCCAATCCTGAGCAATATCCTGAGCATAGCGCACATACTGCTCCCCAACCGGTAAAAAACGCAGTTGTACGGGAGCCAACCACAGCGGAAAATCGCCGGCGTAGTTCTCAATTAAAATCCCAAAAAACCGTTCCAGGGAGCCAAAAATCGCCCGATGAATCATAATCGGCACTTGCCGGGAACCATCGGCGGCCACATATTCTAACCCAAACCGCTGGGGCAAATTAAAATCCACTTGGATCGTCGAACATTGCCACAACCGCCCAATGGCATCCCGAATTTTGATGTCAATTTTGGGGCCATAAAAGGCACCACCACCCACATCTTCTTGATAGACCCAACCTTTGGTATCCAAGGCATTTTTGAGGGCACGGGTCGCCAATTCCCACACCTCATCACTGCCCACCGACTTATCAGGGCGGGTGGACAAATTCACCTCATAATCCCGAAACCCAAAATCCGACAAGATGCACTCGGTCAAATTCAACACTCCTAAAATTTCATCGGCCACCTGTTCCGGCAAGCAAAAAATATGCCCATCATCTTGGGTAAAGCCCCGCACCCGCATCAAACCGTGTAACGTTCCCGAACGTTCATAGCGGTAAACCGTCCCCAATTCTGCATAGCGAATCGGCAATTCTCGATAGGAATGCAGATGATTTTGATAGGTCAAGACATGGAACGGGCAATTCATCGGTTTAAGTTGATATTCCTGGGATTCGACCGCAATCGCCTCGAACATACTCTCCCGATAAAAATCAAAATGCCCCGACGTTTTCCATAAATCCAAATGCGCCAGATGAGGAGTGTACAACAGTTCATAACCGGCGCATAGATGAGCATCGCGCCAATAGTTTTCAATTAACAACCGCATTCGGGCACCTTTGGGATGCCAAAACACCAAGCCCCCACCCGCCTGTTCTTGAATACTAAACAAATCCAATTCTTGACCCAACCGCCGATGATCCCGCCGCAGGGCTTCCTGTTTTTGGTGCAGATAGGCTTGCAATTGCGCCGGGGTTTCCCAGGCGGTACCGTAAATCCGCTGCAACATCGGGTTGCGTTCATCCCCCCGCCAGTAGGCGCCCGCCACACTTTCGAGTTCAATTGCATCCGGGTTGAGTTCACCCACATTGTCCAGGTGAGGGCCGGCGCACAAATCCCACCATTGGTCACCCAAATGATAGAGGGTAATCGGCTCTTGAATCCCCGCCAGAATTTCTAATTTGTAAGGCTCATTCAGGGCTTGAATACGTTTGAGAGCTTCCTCGCGAGTAACTTCTTCTCGGATGACGGGTAGTTTTTTCTTGATAATTTTGACCATCTCTTTTTTGATGGCTTTTAAGTCCTGTTCCGTAAACGGTTCCGGGTGATCAAAGTCATAGTAAAATCCATCCTCGATCCAAGGGCCAAGGGTGACTTTCGCCTTGGGAAAGAGTTTTTGTACCGCCATAGCCATCACATGAGAAGCGGTATGGCGGATGCGCTTCAGGGTCTCCGATTCACTGGTGCGGGGCAAATGCACCGGGGGCGCCGAAGGGGTCATCATAGTTTTACTATAACGCAGCGGATGCCTGTACCAAGGAGGCCAGGCGTTGCCCGTCCAAGAGAAATAAGGTCATATCCTGATCCCATCGGGCGACATGGCTGGCCAACCCCAGGGTATCCGCCTGTTGATAACTAGGGGGAATTTGCCGGATTTGCTCCGGGGGAATATCCACCAAAGCCGGTAGGCCGGCACAGGGCAGCCCGTACAGTTCCGTCCCCGCCTTGACGACAATGAGATGAGTGGGGGGATGGGGGTTCCCTTGACCCAACAAGAAACGGTGCAAGTCCAGCACCACCACTTCTTGCTCTTCAAAATGAGCTAAGCCAATCGGTTTTTGCCCACTGCTGAAAACGGTCGGATGGGGCATGACTTTTTGCACTTGGCTCAGGGGTAACCCTAGATTCAAGGAGCCGACCGGGAAATGGAGGATTTTCATCGAGGGGCGGTGCGGTAACTCATGCTTAGATTTTATTATGGGAGCCTCTATCAATTACGGAACAGCGGTCGCAGGGGCGCAGACCCCAACTTTGGTTCCCCGGAATTTGTGTTCTCAAATCAAGTCATACTGCTATGTCACTCTGCAAGTATGGAGTTTTATGTCTGGATTCAACGTTGATATAGCAAAGAAAGTCCCTACTTACGGATGAACTCCATATCGTCCAATCTCTGGAATTAAAGGAGACCCCCCATGAGACCAATCCTTAACATTCCCATGATTGTACTGCTTTTGATCGCTATCTTGGAGCATGCGAGTTTAGACTTAGCACGGGCTGAGAACCTTCGGCATGGACTTGCATCATACAAAATGCTTTTCCAGGGTCAGGAGCGCACCTATTTCGTCTATGACCCATCCAGTCAAACCGCCAAGGTAGCAAAACCGGTTATCTTTCTGCTGCATGGCGGAGGGGGTGCCGATCCGCAGAAAATGGCGCAACGCACCGGCATCAACTCCCTTGCCGATCGGGAAGGTTTGCTTGTCGTTTATCCCTATGGCCTGGACGGACAATGGAACGATGGCCGTGGCAAGACATTTCGACGCGCGGACGACAATAGCAACGTTGACGATGTCGGATTTATTGCTGCTATCCTCGATCGTCTGATTCAATCTGGCAGTGCGGATCCCCGCCGTATTTACGTTGTAGGGCTTTCGAACGGCGGGATGATGACCTACCGATTGGGGATTGAGTTGGGTCACCGATTGACGGCAATCGCTTCTGTTATTGCCAATCTTCCCACCAACCTGGCTAGTCAGAGACCAAGGCGACCACTGCCGGTGCTGATCATGAATGGAACCGCTGATCCCATGATGCCTTGGGACGGCGGCTCGGTGCGAGTGCTGGGGAGGGAATATGGAGAGGTTCTGTCCACTGCTGCTACGGTGAAATACTGGGTCAAGGCAGCGGGATTGGTGGAACAGCCGGAAACCCGGAGGCTGAAAGATCGCTCCTTAGACGACCGGTCAACCGTGGAAGTGGACGTGTATCGGAAGGCGGAGGGAACGTTGGAAGTGGTGTTATACCGGGTGGTCGGTGGCGGTCATAATCTCCCTGGAGGACAAACTCCAGATCGGCCTTTGCTGCTTGGGCCTAAGAACATGGATATCAATGCCATGGAGGAAGTGTGGGCTTTTTTCAAGAAGCACGGCTCTGGTGGGGCGTCGGTAGAGCCGAATACGACCTCCGACGTAAAACCGGCATGGAAATCAAAGATCGTGCAGGTGGGCGATCCGAAGGCCAATTATCTGAATGTCGAATTCACGGCGGATGGCCGGTATATGGTGTGGTTCGAAGGCCAAGACGACAGCCCGGTCAACGGTATCGTCTGGCACTGCGGCGTTGATCCAGATACGGGGAATCTCATTCCCCAAGACGGCCGGGGTTTCCGGGCCTTTGAATCAACGTCGTGGGCGCGCGCCAATCCGGGCCACGACGCAAAAGGCCCATACTATATCGGCGCAGACCGCGACGGCTATCTCCTCATGGTTCGTCCGGTGAGCCCCACCGAAGGGCGGATCACTCGTTTGCCAACTCCTCCCGATCTTCGGCGGCGAGCGATCTATCCCACCATTCTTCAAGATCGGGAAGGCGGGTTTGTTTTCTTCATTCAGAATGAAAGCACGCCGGGTGCCGGCACCCGCTTCAACGGCAATTCCTGGGTGGAGCTGCAGTATCTGAATCTTGGCGACCCGAAGTCGATTCACGTCATCGAGCGACAGGAAATACCACCGCAAGGTTTTGCCCCAATGGATACGGGTTTTGCGCGTTGGATGCGGTGGCGGCCGCTCCTCACTTATGGGGCAAAGTCGAAAAGCGGTGCGGTGGAGGTACGAGGGTTTGATGCCGATCACCCGGAGCTTGGCGCGCGCGATCTGATCGTCGACGGCCACAACAAGATCGATCCTTATGGGGTGCGCTTTGGAGACTTTGAGTTCATTTTTGCAGGCATTGACGCGACGGCGACGAGTCATATCTATCGCCGTCCGGCGGACCAGCGTCAGGAGAACTCCTTCACATTGTGGAAGAAACTTGCCCCCGAGCCGAGCCGGCTCGCTAAACCAAGCTTGGCTCAATCCCATGAGCCGTTTGTCTTCCGAGACAACTTATACACGGTTTATCAAGTGAACGAGCAAGGGGCAGGGTTCTTTGACACAACGTTTCGAAAACCCGGCGAAATCTGGCTGGCCTCTGTTGGGGCCGATCCCATCCGTCAATGGCGGGTGGCTCCGGACGGAAAGGCGTTAGTGG
>CALHCP010000014.1 GCA_937936705.1 uncultured cyanobacterium
GCCGGCCAGAGAGAGGCTTGTCGCCGGAATTGCCCTTTGCTTTTGACCATAGAAATACTTACTTAATTACTGCCGGGGCTTCCGTCCTCATTGTACGATGTACCGCCAGCCCTGCAAAGGGGCAGACCGGATTTACCCCCAGCGGCAGACCAGCGCCCCCAGGGTCAACCCCGCCCCAAAGCCTGCCAGTACCAACGTTTGCCCCGGTTGCACCCGCCCATCCCGCACCGCTTCATCCAGCATCAGGGGAATCGAAGCCGCCGAGGTATTGCCGTAATGCGCCAAATTACTCAACATCCGCGCCGGGGGAACACCCAACTTTTCCGCCACCGCATCCAAAATCCGTTGGTTCGCCTGATGCAACACAAAATGATCCACCTGCTCACTGGTCAACCCCGCCCGAAACAGGGCTTTTTCGATGACATCCGGCACCCGTCTCACCGCAAATTTATAGACTTCCTGGCCGTTCATAAAAATCGGTTGATAGGTACCGGCGGGAATGGTTAATTCGTCAATCAGGGGTCGGTCTTCCCCCTGATAGGCCAAGGTTAAACAGGCATTTTGACTGCCATCATTTTGCAACTCAAACCCCAAAAGGTGGTCGGTAACACCGGGGTTTAAGACCACCGCCCCCGCCCCATCCCCAAACAAAATACAGGTGCGCCGGTCCTGCCAATCCACCCAGCGGGACAGGACATCCGCGCCGATCACCAGGGTTGTCCCATAGGCCCCCGTGCGGATAAACTGCGCCGCCGTCACCGCCCCAAACACAAACCCCGAGCAGGCCGCCGTCAGGTCAAAGGCCACCGCCCGCTTCGCCCCCAACCGCTCCTGGACGAGACTGGCCGAACCAAACAGGTCATCGGGAGTCGAGGTAGCCAAAATCAGCAACTCCACATCCAAGGGGGTGAATCCGGCCGCATCCAAAGCCTGCTGCGCCGCTTGCACGGCTAAATCCGTCAGCCCTTGCCCTGCAGCCACCAACCGGCGCGTGCGGATCCCCGTGCGGGTGACAATCCATTCATCATTGGTATCCACCAAGCGGCTCAACTGGTGGTTATCCAACTGGGGGGACAATTCCGCTCGTCCCGTACCCGTCCAACGCACCCCCGGCACGGCTAACGACCGTCCTGCCGAGTCAGGGCACCCACCTTTTCCTGCAGGCGTTGGATGACCCGCTGCTCCACCGCTTCGGTCGCCAGGCGAATGGCATTGAACACCGAGGGGGCATGGGAACTGCCGTGTCCGATCACACACACCCCGGCCACCCCCAACAGCAACGCACCCCCATGTTCCGCATCATCCAACCGCTGTTTCACCCGCCGGAGATTGTCCCGTAACAGCGGCACCCCCACCTGTCCGCGCCAGCCCCGGGGCAACTCATCCCGCAGCAATTGCACAATCACCCGCCCAAACCCTTCCGCAAATTTGAGCAAGATATTCCCCATAAACCCATCACAGACCACCACATCATAATTCCCAGAAATCACATCCCGTCCCTCCGCATTGCCCACAAATTCAATCTGGGGATTTTGCGCCAACAACTGGTAGGCCCGCACCGCCACATCATTGCCCTTGCAGGCTTCCTCCCCGATATTCAGTAAACCGACTTTAGGCGAGGGAATGCCCAACACACATTGACTGTAAATCGAACCCATCAGGGCAAACTGGTTCAAAAATTTGGGGCGACAATCCACATTCGCCCCGACATCCAGCAACAAAACCGACTTATCCGGCAACAGAGTCGGGAGCGAGACCCCAATCGCCGGGCGGTCAATCCCCGGCAAACGCCCCAACTGTAACAACGCCGCCGCCATCGCCGCCCCGGTATGTCCCGCCGAATAAACCGCATCCGCCTGCCCGTCCCGCACCAAATTCATGGCTACGGTAATCGAGGCATCCGGTTTGCGCCGCAGCGCCGTCAGGGGTTCCTCCGCCATATCAATGGCATCCTGCGCCGGCACCAAAGTCATCCGGTGGTGATGCGCCGCCAGCAAAAGCTGTAACCGCTCCGGCTGACCCACCAACAAAATATCCACATCCAATTCTGCTTGCGCCCGCAGGGCACCGGTGACAATTTCCTCGGGAGCGTGGTCACCGCCCATCGCATCCACCGCAATCCGAGGCCGTTTTCCCGCCATGCTGTTATCCGAAGCACATCGGTTAAGCATTTTATCAGAATTTCCTCACCATACCCGCACCTGGGGCTGTCCGTCGGTCACTTCTCCTACCAACACCCGTCCCGCCAACCCCACAAACAAGCCATTTTCCAAGACCCCCGGAATGTTATTAATCCGCGCTTCTAACGCCGCCGGGTCGGGAATCTCCGGGAATTTCACATCCACCACCATATTGCCCTGGTCGGTGATCACCGGGCCATCCTTTTTCACTGCCATCCGCAATTCCGGCTGTCCCCCCAGTTGGGTTAACGCCCGCATCACCGGCACCACCGCCATCGGCAACACCTCAACCGGCACCGGGAAGGTACTCCCCAAACGGTCAACCAGTTTTGACCCATCCACCACCACGATGAACTCCTGCGCCAGCCCATCCACAATTTTTTCGCGGGTATGCGCCGCCCCGCCCCCTTTGATCAGATTTTTCTGGGGGTCAACCTCGTCCGCCCCGTCAATCGCCAGGTCAATGGTCTCCACCTCATCCAGTGTGGTCAGGGGAATCCCGGCCTGCCGTGCCAACACCGTTGCCTGAAACGAAGTAGGAATCCCCCGCACATTTTGGAGTTCCCCCCGTTGCAGCCGCTCCCCTAAAAACTGAATCATAAATGCCGCCGTCGAGCCGGTGCCCAGTCCCACCACCATACCCGATTGCACCCACTGCGCCGCCTGCCGTCCTACCGCCTGTTTCGCCTGTTTGACCAATTCCGGGGATGTTACCATCATCAAACCTCCACCACTGTACCCAACCTACCTTAAAAAATACCCCCATAACGCAACAAGGGTCTGGCTGTACACTTGAGCCAAACCCTCAGGGTGAGATCATCAACGTTTTTGCTTAGATAAGGTGTGAACGTAGTGGACTGGACAATAACCCCAACTCCGGCATCTGCTTCCGATGGTAGCTAGGT
>CALHCP010000015.1 GCA_937936705.1 uncultured cyanobacterium
TGACCGCCCAGTACGGTCATCGCCCCACTCCCCAGCAATGGGCGCAAGCGGCGGCGATGACGGCGACCACCCTGAAACAGACCTTGACCCAAGCCCGGCAGCTCTGGGCGGCCTTGGCGGGCTTGACCCCGGAGGAACTGACCCGCATCGAACAGGCAGGCTTGCGTGCCAAAACTCACATGATCGAAGCGAACCTGCGTTTGGTGGTCTCGGTGGCCAAAAAATATCAAAACCGGGGTTTGGAGCTGTTGGATTTGGTGCAAGAGGGCACCCTAGGTTTGGAACGGGCGGTGGATAAGTTTGACCCGACTAAGGGCTATCGCTTCAGCACCTACGCCTATTGGTGGATTCGCCAGGGCATTACCCGCGCCATTGCCACCCAGGCGCGCACGATTCGTTTACCGGTGCATGTGATCGAAAAACTGAATAAGTTAAAAAAAGCGCAACGGCAGGCGGCTCAATCCCAGGGGCATACGCCGAGTCTGCGGGAAATTGCTCAGGAAATGGACATGACCCCGGAGCAGGTGCGGGAACTGTTGGCCTGTATTCCCCGGGCGGTGTCTTTGGAAACCCGGGTGGGGCGGGAACGGGATACGGAGCTGGGGGAGCTGCTCGAAGCGGCCGAAGTCTCGCCGGAAGAACAGTTAATCAGCGAATCCCTGCACCAGGATTTACAAGAATTGATGAACGATCTGACCCACCGGGAACGGGATGTGATTACCATGCGCTACGGGCTGCAAGATGGGCATGTGTATTCTTTGGCGGAGATCGGGCGAGCCTTGAATTTATCGCGGGAGCGGGTGCGGCAGATCGAATCCAAAGCCATGCAAAAGCTCCGCCAACCGAAACGGCGGAATCGGATGCGGGGTTATTTGGATTCCCTGAACTAGCGCCCTATTTCATGGGATTGCCCCTTTGATGGTACATTGAAAAAAAACTCCGGGGGTGCGATGTCCTGGTGGTGGCGGCAACTGCGGCATTATCCGTTTTTGGGTATAGGGCTGACCGGCTGTCTGTTGCTTTTAGTTTGGCAGGAATGGGGGCATGACGTCACGATGGGCGTGGGCGTCGTCAGCGGGGTTTTGCTGCTCCTGCTGCTGGCGCGGCAATCCTGGTCGCAACGGCAACCGGCACCGCCGGCACCGCCGCCGAGGCTGGCATTAAGCCGCACGGAAGTCAGTGCCTATCTGGGGCAATTACAGCAGGAACTGACGGATTTAGAACAGGAATTGGGGACTCCCCAACCGGATTTGGCGGCTCGTTATCAGGAATTGCAGCAAGCCCTGGATGACCCCTTGTCGCTCCGGTGGGGCGGTGCGTTCTCCGCCGCTGCCGTTGCCGCTCTCCCCTTCCCCACCACGGACGACCACCCCGCCTGGGTGCTCTACGGCGTCCAGGAGCGGTTAACCGCTGACCAAATCGCCGAATTAACTCGCTATCGAGAGCAAGACCAGCCGGTGCAGGTGGTCTGGTGCGCGGCTTTTTGGCAGGAAAGGTACTTACGCTCGGTGGTGGACGAGCAACTGCAAAGTATCGGTTATACTCAACCGCTGTTAACCGTCACGTTGCAACCGGCGGCAGTCCTGGTGCGGACAATGCAAGCCCCCGGCGCGTGGGAAGAGTCATGGGAAATCCCACCGCCCGAACTGGGGGCGTTGACCGAGTGGTTGCGCCAGCGCCGGCAGGAACCCCATTGGCAGTACCGAGCCGTGGTGCGCCGGGGCAAAGGGTTTCACTGCCTGATCCAGAACCGCCGCCAAGCCTACCGGGCGCAGCAAGCCGAGCGGGTAATCCACCGTTACCAGGTGTGGGCGGCCGTGTGGGCTGCTGTGAATCCGGTGCCGACCCTGGATATGCTGGCGACCGGTGCCATCAATGCCCAAATGCTGGTGGACTTGGCGCAGGTGTACCGCCGCCCGCTCACCCTGGCACAAGCCCAGGATATGGTGCAGGCCTGGGTGCCGATGTTGCTGCAAATGGGGGCGGTGGAATGGGTGACCACCCTGGCGGGGACGTGGTTAAAGACCCATGTGGTCACCTACGGATTGGGGGGAGCCGTCCAAGCCCTCAGTGCCGCCTACCTCACCCATCTGGCGGGGCAGAGCTTTGTGGCAACGCTGCAAGCCCCGGAGCGGGAACTGCACCTGGGGGTGTGGCAGTCTTTGCCAACACGGGGGCTGGCCGCCGGCGAAGCCCTGCAATTTTGGCAACGGTTGATTCCCCAAGCCCTGCCTTGGCTGGTGCGCACCGGGGCAACCGCCGCCAGTTAGACCGTTCTTCACCGAGCCGTAGCGGGCAAATGGTAAATTTTTAGTTAAAATCTGGGAGAATGACCTGGGGGTGTGGGGGATGACAGCAGTACGGTCAGCATGGGTAATCAGCGCGGTGGGTTGCTGTTTGTTGGCGACTCCTGCCCAGGCCAATACCTTGATGAATTGGCGATTTGACCGGGCGAGCAACCGTCTGGAATTTAGCACGACCGCCCCCACCCAGCCGCAAATTCAAGTATTAAGTGACCCGCCGCGGATTGTGGTGGATTTACCGGGAACCCTGTTGGGGCGCCCCCCGGAGAGCCGGGATATTCTGCCGCTGGTGGGACGGGAATCGCCGGTACGCCAGGTGCGCCTCGGCCAGTTTGACCCCCAGACCGCTCGGTTGGTCATGGAATTGCACCCGGATTACGTCCTGCCGCCGGAGCCGCTTCAACCCCGGTCGGTGGGCATGAATCAGTGGGTGGTAGCTCTCCCCGGTAGTTTGGCGCGCTCCCCCCTCCCGCCCACGTCCAGCCGGCCGGAATCCTTGGCGCCCTCGACTCGCCCAATCACCCTGATTGAAGGGGTGCGGGTGACGGATACGGGCTTGGCGCTGCGGCTGCGGGGACAGTCGGTAACGGCTCAGGTGCGCCGTTCGCCGGATCGCCGGGAAATTTGGGTGGAGGTGCCCGCCGGTCTCGCCCCCCAGTTTCAGACCGAGACCTTACATCTGGCGCATCTGGGTGTCCTGAAAATCCAGGCGCAGCAGCTCCAGGGGCACCCCCCCCTGACCCGCCTCAGTTTGCAGGTGGATGACAACAGCCCCGATTGGCAGGTAGCCACCTTCGGGAATGACCTGGTTTTATTGCCCCAGAAAACCCGTTATGGCCCGGAAGCGGCCACCGCCGAGACGACGACACCGGCGCGGCTGCGGCCTTTGTTGCCCTCGTTGGTGCCGGTGGTGGAGAGCGTGGAAATGGATGCCACCCACCAGCAGGTTTGGTTACGTGCCAACCGTCCCTTCACCTACAGTCAAAATTGGGAGCGGGAACCGGGGTTGAGTTTTGCTTCCCTGCGGCTGGCTCTCACCGGGGTTCGGCTGTCGCCCCGCGCCGAACAGGCACTCAAGAATATCCCCGGCATCGAAGTCGCCGTGGAAACGACCGGGAACCAAGTCACGCTGATCTGGCGACCTTCCCAAGAAGTGCGGGTGATCGGCATCCAGGAAATGAGTCCGCAGTTGTTGGCGGTGCAGCTGCTCCCGGCGGCGGCCCCGACCCAAGCCCTGTCCCCCTTAGCCCGGTGGCTGAACCGGCGGTCGGGGGGCACCCCCACCCCACCCCGTCCCGTGACCCCCAACCGGAACGTCCCCCGCCCGATTGCCGGTCGCCCGGTGGTGGTTCTTGACCCCGGGCATGGCGGCCCCGACCCCGGCGCGATTGGGATTGGCGGCATTCGGGAAAAAGATATTGTCATGGACATTACCCGGCAAGCGGCTGCCCTTTTGGAACAGCAGGGGGTGCAGGTGGTGATGACCCGTAATGCCGATGTAGATTTGGGGCTCGAACCGCGGGTCGTGCTGGCTCGCCAAGTCAACGCCACGCTGTTTGTCAGCATTCACGCCAACGCCATCAGCATGAGCCGCCCGGATATTAACGGCATTGAAACCTACTACTTCCACCCGGCCAGCTTCTCCCTAGCTCAGGAACTACACCGTTCCCTGCTGCGGGCGAGTGGGGCCCCGGACCGGGGAGTCCGCCAAGCCCGATTTTATGTAATTCGCAATACCCCCCCCGATATGCCCGCCGTTTTGTTGGAGGTCGGCTTTGTCACCGGTGCCCAAGATGCCCAGTTTTTGAGCGCAGCCCAGGGACGGCAGGCTCTGGCGCAGGGGATTGCCCAGGGCATTTTACGCTACCTCCAGGTACGCCGATGAAGCGCATCGGTATCTACGACAGTGGCTTGGGCGGGTTGACCGTCCTGCGGGAGCTACAACGGCAATTACCCCAGGAGCCGGTGCTGTACTTTGGTGATACGGCACGGGTTCCCTACGGCCATCGTTCCGCGGCAGAATTACTCACCTTTGGCCGGGAAATCCTTACCTGGATGGGGGAACAGGGGGTGAAGATGGTGTTGGTCGCCTGCAATACCAGTTCGGCCCTGGTGTTGGAGCAACTGCAGCAGGAATTTCCCTGGCCGATTTTGGGCTTAATTTTACCGGGGGCACGGGCAGCGGTGGCCAGCGGGCGACGGATCGGTGTCTTGGCCACTGCCGCCACGGTAGCGAGTGGGGCGTACCCCCGTGCCATTCGGGAAGCCTGTCCCCAGGCGGGAGTGTGGCAGGTGCCCTGTCCCGAATTGGTGCCCTTGATCGAGCAAGGGCGCACCCAAACGCCGGCAGCTCGGCAAATCCTGCACGGTTACCTCGCCCCCCTGTTGAACGTGCAGGTAGATACGGTGATTTACGGTTGCACCCATTACCCCTTGCTCGACGATCTCATGGCCGCATTATTGCCCCCGCAAGTCCGCCGGATTGACCCGGCCACCGCCTTGGTCCGGGCGGCAGCCCAGGAACTGGACCTGTTAGGACTCAAGCATCACGGAGCGACGGGCGGGGTGCGGTTTGGGGTCAGCGGTTCTCCCCACCGGTTTGGGCAATTGGCGCAGCGGTGGTTGGGGTCAATGCCCCCGGTCGAAGCCATCACATTACCAACGGTGCAACCCCAGGAATTACCGGTGCGGGATTAGCCACTGCTCGGCGGCAGCCATGCCCAGCTCGACCCCCACCAAACCGGCGAGGGGACTCCCCACAAAGTACAGCAAACCCCGATAATAATCCTTTTGTTGAAACAATCGGGATGTATCCAAAGCATAGGTTGAAAACGTACTATAGGACGCAATAAAACCAATCGCTACCAACCCATCCACATAGGGCATATCCTCATCCAAGAGGATCGCGCAAAACCCCATCAAAATTGACCCGGAAAGGTTCACCCAAAACGTTCCCCAGGGGAATTGATTGCCCCATTTTTGGGTACAAAAAAGTACCACATAATGGCGGCATAAGGCACCGGGAACCGCCCCCAAAGCAATCCACAACGGCAACCAACCCATCGCCGCTCACCCCCGGAAGATTTTATGAAATCGGGTCGCCAACCAACGTCCCCCCTCCAGAGACAGCCACCCCAGCAGAGCACTGCCCGCCCAGTAAAGCAAATCGGCTCCCCACCGATGGTGGGTCAATAATCGGGCACTGTCCAATTCATAACTGGAAAAGGTGGTGTAGGCGCCCATAAACCCAGTCAACAGCATCAACCGCAGGTCCGGGTGTACCTGCCATTGGGGATGAAAACAAAGTGTTGCCGCAAACCCCATCACCCCACAGCCGGTTACATTGATAAACAACGTACTGACGGGTAGGTCCAGGTCGTTCGGCAAGAGGTGATTCACCCCCAAGCTGAGATAATAGCGACACAACGCCCCTGCCACTGCTGCCAGAGCAATCGCCAGGGGGGGACGCAGGGTAGTTAAAAACATACACAATCCGCTCTGTAAGACCTACTCAATCCTACTTCGCGGCGGCGGGAGAGAGTCCTTGCAGAACCGCCCCTTACTTCCTGCTTCAGCGAAACCTCTGCAGCCGAAACTCCACAGGCTTTACCTCCCCCAGAACTTGGGGTAGTTGCGTAATTCTCCCTACTCACGACCCGAGTTGAAGTCTCGCTCCGGCATCAATTGGCCAGAGGCTTCCCACCGTCTCAGGGCGCGCCACCTTTAATAAGTTTAATAAGATATATAGCAATCCTACCTGAGTTTAGAATGGCGGTCGCAGGGGCGCCGCCCCCGGCTTGGGTTCTCCGTAATCTGGGAGTTCCAGCCAGAAAATTTCCACTTGGTTCCTATAAATAAAAAATAAAATAGAGGTGCCCTAAACTAATTTCAACGAGTTAGTCTTCCATATTGGTAATCCACAAATTTTGCCCAACATGACCTTGAGGTGCCTGTAAATTCATGACTCTGGCTCCTTGGCGCACACCCCTCGCCCGTGCCCTGCACCGCAACCGTGCGCTGGTGTACAGCCGTTATGCGCAACTGGCGACCGTTGACCCCCAGGGTCGCCCCCACAACCGCACCATCGTGTTTCGGGGGTTTGCGGGCGAGACCAATACGCTAGAATTCATCACCGACCAACGCAGTGAGAAAGTGGCGCACCTCCACCACCAACCCTGGGGTGAATTGTGTTGGTATTTCCCGCAAACCCGTGAGCAATTTCGCTTGGCGGGATTATTACAAATTATAGACGAATTGCACCCAGACCCGCAGGCGCAGAAAGCCCGTTTGCACCGCTGGCAAAGCCTTTCCGACTCCGGTCGGCAACCATTTACCTGGCCGCACCCCGGACAACCCCGCACGGGTGATTTACCGGCAGCCCCCCCCGACCCGCTCACCCCGCCGGTTCACTTTTGTTTGCTCTGGCTGGCTCCCCAACAGGTTGACCATTTGGAATTGCGGGGCAATCCCCAAAATCGCTACTGTTATCGCCAAGATGACCGCGGTATCTGGACAGTCCAAGCGGTGAATCCTTAAGCGGCTATTCTTTGGCTGCTGCATCGCCGGGGCTGACCCCTTGCAACTGTTCAATCGCCGCTAAAGCCGCCCGCGACCCCGCCAAAATATCCCGTTCCTCACCCCCTAGGTACACCCGCCCAAAACTGCCGAAGGGTTGCACCTCCAGAATGTTAATCAAGGCCGCCTTTTCCGCTTCGTTGGCCGCCAGGGGGGCATAGGCCGCCGGTTCCACCTCCATAATATACAGCGTTTGTCCTGACATAATCATCTGACCGCGCCGCATCCGGTTGATCAATTGCGCTTGATGGGGGTCGAGATTGCGGATCACTTGGCTGGACACGATCCGGGGTTTGAGCCGCTGGTGTTCCCCGACTCCCAAGGCGGCTAAAATAGCCTGTCCTGCCGAGCGCACTTCCCCTTGGCGACTGGCATGAATTTCTAACAAACCGTACAAACGCTCCACCACCTGCACGCCCGGGCGCACCAGGTTGGATTTCAACGCCACATCGGTGATGCGATTGATCTCAATGCCGGGGGAAATCTCTACCCACAACGAGGCATCCCCCGGCAGGGGCAAGAAACCGGCGGACACCGTACCCAGATACGCTGCATACTGCGGTTGCAGACTATCGATATAAACATAACTACGGAGAATTGCACCCACGTGGCACCGCCTACCGCATTACCATACCCAGTGTAAGGGGATCAGACGGTGAATTTTTGCACCCGGGGCGGGATTTTGGTACAGTGAAAGGGCTGGTCAACCTGGATAGGGCGCAGTACGATTTTAGCTAACGGAAGGAGTGATGCAATGGTGGACAATACCGTAACCCTCGATTTTCAAAGTGAAGTCTATCGGGATGCCTATAGTCGCATCAACGGCATTGTGATTGAGGGGGAACAAGAAGCGGCAGAAAACTATGTCCAGATTGCCGAATTGCTCAGCGAGCACCGGGAAGAATTGCTCTCTCTTTCTAAGATGGAAAGCCGCCACAAAAAGGGTTTTGAAGCCTGTGGCCGCAATTTGAATGTGACTCCGGATTTGCCTTTTGCAAAGCAATTTTTCCAGGGTCTGCATGACAATTTCCAGCAGGCATTTGCGGCGGGGGATGTGGTGACCTGCCTTCTCATTCAATCTTTAATCATCGAAGCCTTTGCTATTTCTGCCTACAACATTTACATTCCGGTCGCCGACCCGTTTGCCCGCAAAATTACGGAAGGGGTGGTCAAGGATGAATATCTGCATTTGAATTTTGGTCAGCAATGGTTGAAGACTCATTTTGCGGAGGTTAAAGAGCGTTTGCAGGCAGCGAACCGGCAAAATCTCCCTCTTGTCTGGAAAATGCTGAATGAAGTCGAACAAGATGCGGCTCAGTTGGGGATGGAGAAGGCGGCGCTGGTGGAGGATTTCCTGATTGCCTACGGGGATGCCCTGGCGGACATTGGCTTTACCACCCGGGAAGTGATGCAACTGACGGCGATGGGGCTGGCGGCCTAGTTTAGGGATGGGGTTTTCGGTTCGGGAAATCGCCACACCTGAGGGCGATTTCCGCTATCGTGGGTAGGGTGTGTTTACGGATCACCGTTTATGTTTGGATTGATCGGCCATTTGACGAATTTGCAACACGCTCAGTCGGTCGCAGATCAATTGGGTTACCCGGAATACGCCGAGCAGGGTTTAGATTTTTGGTGCATGGCTCCGCCGCAAATTGTGGATGAAATCAAAGTGCGCAGCATTACCGGGCAGGTGATTGAGGGGCGTTATGTGGAGTCCTGTTTTTTGCCGGAAATGCTCTCTCAAAATCGCTTCAAAGCTGCCACCCGTAAAGTGATCAACGCGATGGCACACGCCCAAAAACACGACATTGATATTACTGCTTTAGGTGGGTTTACTTCGATTATTTTTGAGAACTTCAATTTAGAGCAAATCCGGGATATTCGCAACGTCTCTCTGGATTTTCGTCGCTTTACGACCGGTAATACCCATACGGCTTATATTATTACCCGGCAGATCGAGTTGGCTGCCCCCCCAATGGATATTGATCTCGAACGGGCAAGTATTTTAGTCTGTGGTGCGACCGGAGATATTGGGAGTGCGGTCTGTCGCTGGTTAGCCCATCGGTTTCCCCATGCCGACTTGATTTTAGTTGCCCGCAATCAGCAACGTTTGCAAGAATTTCAACAGGAATTGGGAACCGGACGGGTCTTACCTTTGCCGGAGGGTTTACCCCTTGCGGATGTCATTGTGTGGGTTGCCAGTATGCCCAAAGGGGTGGAAATTAACGCAACTGAATTAAAAAATCCCTGTCTGATTATTGATGGGGGTTATCCTAAGAATCTCGGCACCCAAATTCAGCATCCAGGGGTACGAGTTTTGAACGGCGGCATGGTCGAACATTCCTTGGATATTGATTGGAAAATCATGTCTTTGGTGAATTTAGATGTCCCTGAACGGCAATTATTTGCCTGTTTTGCCGAGGCCATGTTGTTGGAATTTGAGGGGTGGCATACCAATTTTTCCTGGGGGCGCAATCAGATTACGCTGGCGAAGATGGCGCAAATTGGGGCAGCCTCGGTAAAACACGGTTTTCAACCGTTGTTAACCTAACGAGAGGGAACCTCTATCAATTACGGAACAGCGGTCGCAGGGGCGCAGCCCTCCCTAGACGTTGCGGCGAAATTACTTTTCGGAACCTCTATCTATTAATAACCTGTATTAATTAGGTATCGGCGGTCGCAGGGGCGCAGCCCCCGACGTTGGTTCTCCCTAACTCGGTATGCCAGCGAGATCATTTTCTGCTAGCTCCAATCAATAGAGCTGCCCTTTTAGCTAACTGCAGCAAATAGAGATGCCCTGAGACTCAAATCACCAAGAGCCAGAGATCCACGTCATATTCACACCCGATTAACCGGGGTAGATTGGGAAATGTAGAGGTTGGATTCACCACTCTACTTCTTCATTTCTTCAGGAGTTTGACATGAAATTGCGCCTTTTCTCCTTGGTTTTAGCATTGACGACTTTAGCTCCTTTAGCTGCCAACGCCCAACGCACGATTGACCCGGGTCATGTCCCCAATCAACCCACCATCCCCCCCAACCTCAAGCTCTCCAGGAGCATCAGCGGGACGATCACGGCCAAAGATGTGACCAAACTGACGAAAACCTACGGCCAAGTTAAATGCGATCAACTGCAAGTGAAGTTGCAAGAAAGTAATCCCAGTGATGTGGTCGTACAGGTGCCGGGTCAACCCCAAAAATCTAAGTTTCCTGACAGTTACGCCCCGGTGATCGTGACCGCAACCGGTAATCACCTCGGTTTAGGATGTCGGTTCTCCCTGCCTGTGCCCGACGCTGCTGTTGGGAAAAAAGGCTATCTCGTGGTTATTAGTCCTGATAGTCTGCAAATGTTGAGAATATCTCCGCAAGGTTGGCAAACCCCGATAAACGTGACCGGTCAAAGCCAGCCGGGGCGCAATTTCGTTGGGGAGGTTTTTGAGATTAAATAAACCCTAAACCCGCTAAGGAGTTGCCTGTCCTCGCATTAACCTTGGGTCAACCGCCTTGGCCGTCTGCCGGGGCGGTTATTTCTTGGCTGCAATTCAGCCACCCACAGACCACCCAGGACGGAGGTTATGCACCTCCAGGGAACATGCGTGCTGATGGAGGGTCGTATCCGGCGGAATTGTGATGTTACGTGGAAGTGCCCCCCATGCAACAAGCAGGTTGGCGGTACCGGGAAACGCCA
This sequence comes from uncultured cyanobacterium, assembly GCA_937936705.1. Lineage (GTDB taxonomy): Bacteria > Cyanobacteriota > Cyanobacteriia > Gloeomargaritales > Gloeomargaritaceae > Gloeomargarita. Next base: position 10,567 of record CALHCP010000015.1, read on the forward strand.
GGGGAAAAGCACCTCCCGCAAACGGCAACAAGCCCTCGCCCGCATTCAAGCAGCAGTTCGTAAAATGAAGCCCCAACCCAACCCCGTCCAGGGGTTTTTTAATATCCCTCTATGCGTTGCAGCAACTGCATGACCCGCTCTAAATCCTTGATCCCCGGCGCGTGTTCCACCCCGCTGGACACATCAATTCCTTGGGGATGGGTTTGGGCAATCGCCGCTTGGCAGTTTTCGGGAGTCATGCCCCCCGCCAACCACCAGGGCACTTTTGGCACCTGATCGCCCAGCATTTGCCAATCCCAGGCCACGCCCGTCCCGCCTAAATGTTGGGGATGATAGGCATCCAATAAGACCCGATCCACCCA
>CALHCP010000016.1 GCA_937936705.1 uncultured cyanobacterium
GGCGGTGCTGGGTTATGAATTGCACATTGCCGTCCACAACATCCTCTACCGGCGGCGGAAACCGGCTTATCGGCACCTCTCCTGGGTGATTCCCACCGAACCGGTCTTACTGCGGCAAGGCTGGACGGAAGCCCAAGCCCGTCAACAGCAGTCCCACCTGCGGGTGCAGACCGAACCCCTGAGCAAAGGGATTTTCAACCAACGGGGGCAGCGGTTGGGTTGGCATACCTTGGCACCCCATGCCATCCATCGTCATTACAGCGTATTATCACCAGCGGCGATCTCCTGGGACAGTTGGCGGTGGGTGCTGGGGGAACACTCCCTGCCGCCTTTGCCCCGACCCTCTTTCTGGCGGGAATTGCGCTGGACTTGGCAGAGAGATGGGACACGGTAACCCAGGCGCAACCAGGATAAAATCGTATTTACAATCAATCGAGGTTCCCTATGCACCGTACCGCCACCGTCACCCGCCAAACCCACGAAACCCAGGTGCAGGTTACGCTCAACTTGGACGGCCAGGGGCAATGTCAGGCGGATACGGGCATCCCGTTTTTAGACCACATGCTGCATCAGTTAGCAGCGCATGGGTTGTTCGACCTGACCGTGCAGGCCAAGGGGGATTGGCAAATTGATGACCACCATACCAACGAGGATGTGGGGATTACCTTGGGGCAGGCGTTGGCGCAGGCGTTGGGGGATAAACAGGGGATTCACCGGTTTGGGCATTTTCTGGCACCGTTGGATGAGGCGCTGGTGCAGGTAGCCTTGGACTGCTCCGGTCGTCCCCATTTGAGTTATGGGTTACATATCCCCACCCCGCGCGTCGGCAGCTATGATACCCAGTTGGTGCGGGAATTTTTTGTGGCGGTGGTGAATCATAGTGCCATGACCCTACACATTCAACAACAGGCGGGGATCAACTCCCATCACATTATTGAGGCGACCTTTAAGGCGTTCGCCCGGGCGCTACGGCAGGCTGTGGACGTGGACCCGCGCCGGGCGGGGCAGATTCCCAGTTCCAAAGGTTCTCTGTGCGGCTGAACGAGACCGGGGAAGCGGGATTACTGAAAATCCTGCACCGCTACTGCCCGGCGGAGGTAATTGGTGATGATGCCGCTTGGTTCACTGCACCCATCAGTCATAATCTAGTCATTACAACCGATGCACTGGTCGAAGGGGTACATTTCAGCAGTAGTCCCTTGAGTCCGATGGGTGAAAAAACCATGTCGGCAGTGGATGTGGGCTGGCGGGCGGTGGCGGTCAATTATTCCGATTTGGCGGCCATGGGGGCAAAACCCTTGGGGATCACGGTGGCGTTGGGTTTGCCGCCGCAGATGCCCGTGGAGTGGGTGGAGCAAATGTATGAGGGAATGGCCGAGATTTTACAAACCTATGGCGGGGTGATTTGGGGCGGGGATGTGGTGCGTTCGGATATGCCCTTTATTAGTATTACCGCAGTTGGTTGTATTGATCAGTTAATAATTAAACGTTCCACTGCTCAGGTGGGAGACTCTATCGTTATCACCGGCTATCACGGGTTGTCCAGAGCCGGGTTAGCAATACTCACCGATGCTCAATACGATGAAATTACAGAACTTGTCTCAGCCCACCGGCGACCCCGCCCCCGGTTGGATGTATTGCCGTTCTTACAAGAATTGGGCATTGAGCGCATCGCCGGTATGGATAGCAGTGACGGATTGGCGGATGCTCTGTGGCAAATCTGTCGGGCGAGTGGGGTGGGAGCGGTTTTAACTCCGGCCATTGACCTGCATCCCTTACTGACCCGCCTATTTCCGCAGCAGGCGCAGGCGTGGTGTTGGTATGGGGGCGAAGATTTTGAATTGGTTTTGACTTTGCCCCCGGATGCGGCGCAAAAGTTGGTGCAAAAATTAGGCCATCCCGCCCAAATCATCGGGGAAATTGTTGCCGGAGAACAGGTATTTTTAGGGGAAAGATTATTACGGCCTACCGGCGGATTTCAACATTTTGCAACCGATAGCCATGGGACTTGATCTGGGAATAAAGATTCTGGAGAACCAAAGTCGGGGGCTGCGCCCCTGCGACCGCCGTTTCCGATTCAATTAGGATTGCTATAGTCATTTGCCGAGCCGGATGGAACCCACCTCTGCCATAATTGTTTGCCCAGAACAACCAAGACTAAAATTAATGTCGCCGTCAAAACAATCAACGGCCCCGAAGGTAGATTCAGATAATAACTACTGTAGATTCCCACGAGAGTACTCAATCCGCCCACCCCGCAACCGATGCACATCATAGTATGTAATTCTTGAGCCAGGACATAGCCCACCAACGACGGGGCGACCATCAAAGCCATGACTAAAATCACCCCCACCGCCTGCATACTAACGATGATGGTTAGAGTGACCATTGCCAAGAGTCCCCAGTTTAACCACTGCACCGGTAAGCCGATCGCCTGGGCACCCAGCGGGTCAAAGGTGAAAAATAATAAGGGTTGATAAAACCGCAGGATCAATACCCCGATCAATCCGCCTGCTACCAAGATTTTGAGTAAATCGGCTCCGGTGACGCTTAAAATATCTCCAAATAATAAATGTTCTAAATCTTGTTGCGTTCGCAAGCGGCTAATTAGGACAATGCCAAGGGCAAAAAAGCTGGCAAAGGTCAAAGCCATGGCTCCATCAACTTTGATGCGGGTTTGCTGTTGTAACCAATGAATCACCCCCGTACTCATCATGCCAAAAATAAAGGCTCCCCACAGAGGGTCGATACCGAGAAACGCCGATAAGGCCACGCCGGGAACCACACAATGAGCCATTACATCGCCCAGGAGCGTAAGCCGTTGTACCACTAAATAACTGCCCACCACCGGGCACAAAATCCCTGTGAATAGACCCATTAATAATGCCCGTTGCATGAAACTAAACTTTAAGGGTTCTAGGAAAAACTCCACCATAGATAGTCCAGATAATCCCACATAACAATCCTAATTGAGAATAGCAGTTACAGGGCATGGCCCCATCCTTGGCTCATGGCTACACCACGTAAACGATAGCAATCCTACCTGAGTTGAGAATAGCAGTCGCCGGGGCGCAGCCCCCGACTTGGGTTCTCCAAAATCTGTGTTCGTCAATCAGGTCACATTGCTATAGAACCGTTTTGCCCTCACCCCTGCCCCTCTCCCAGAACGGGCGAGGGGAGTCAAAACCCAAACGGGGCGGTGCCCTGCGACCCTAATTTGGCCTCCTAGTGCGAATTGATGCGGCTATAGCAATCCTACCTGAGTTGAGAATAGCAGTCGCCGGAGCATATTCTCCACCCTTGGTTCTCCAGCCTATTTGTTCATAAATCAAGTCAAGTCATATAATCAAGCCATATTGCTATAGAACCGGATGGATCGGTCTGAGTCAGTTTTACCGAGCGACCGCCGTTCCCAATTCAATTAGAATTGCTATATGTTCATCGCTAATCCGCCCACTCCGGTTGAACTCTGCCGCACCTCGCTTACCCCTGCCCTCGACCAAATCCGGCAGCAACCGGAGTACCAAAAGGCTCATTGGGGGATTTTGATTCAAACGCAGGAAACCCCGCCCCGCACCCTCTATGAGTATCAAAGCCGGCAGTTTTTTGTACCGGCTTCGACGACGAAACTCCTGACAACCGCCGGGGCGTTAGTACGATTGGGGGGAGAACATCGCCTGCGGACGGCATTTTATCAGCAGGGGCGGCAGTTACATCTCGTCGGCCAGGGCGACCCCACCTTAACGACTCTGCAATTGCAACAACTGGCACAAAAAATTACCCCGGCGCAACGGCAAACCTTGGATACGGTGGTGATTCAGACCGGTTTTTTCCAAGGGCCGAGTTTTAATGACCAGTGGGAATGGCAGGACATTCTCAGTACAGATATGGTGCCGGTCAACAGCTTGATTCTCAATCGGAATGAAACTCAGATGCGCTTAATTGCCCAAACCGCCGGGAAACCGGCACGGGTGGTCTGGGCTGACCCCCAGGCTGGCCGCTATTGGCAAATTGTCAATACCACGCGCAGTACCAATCATCCGGTGCAGCCTATCGGTATCTGGATTCCGCCGGGGTTGCCCCAGTTGCATCTGCGCGGGGATGTGAGCAGTCAACCGCTCAGTTTTACGGTGCCGATTCTGGATACCGATCAGTATCTTGTCAACACCCTCACCCGACTGTTCCCCAATCAAAAAATCACCCTGCAACGGGCAGTACCGCCAACCGATTTAGGAACGGAGGTAGCCGCAGTGCTGTCCCCGCCGCTCAGCCAATTGGTGACCCATATTAATCGGGTCAGCGATAACCTGTATGCGGAAGCGCTTTTGCGGCATCTGGGGGCGGTCACCCATCCGCAGATGGCCAGCGATTGGGCGGGGATTCAGGCGGTACAAAAAGTGTTGACGGGTTTGGGGGTCAACCCTGGGGAAGTACGGCAAAGCGATGGGTCGGGATTATCGCGTCACAATCGGGTGACCCCCTTAGCCTTGGTGCAGATGTTGCAGGGGATGGCCGCCTCCCCTTGGGGAACCAGTTTTGCCGATTCGTTGGCCGCTCCGGGTTTGCCGGGCACCCTGCGGCAGCGGTATGCCCAGACGGATATTAACCTGCAGGCGAAAACCGGTACGTTATCAGGGGTAAGCGCCCTTGCCGGTTACCTGCGACCGCGCCAGCGGCCTGGGTTGGTATTTGCCATAGTCGTGAATCAGTCGGAGCAGCCGGCCGGTGTCCTGCGGCGGGGCATTGACCAGATGGTGCTGACGCTCAACGCTTGGGCGGAACAACTGCCCCCGGAACAATGGGGAACCTGTACCCAAACCGGCCAGCCCGCCCGATGGGGCTTATGGACATTCACGCCTGTCCGTGCCCCCCAACCCTAATCCGGTAGTCCTTAACGGCACTGGGTACCGGAACGAATCGTGCCTTCTCGCATCGAACCCACAATGGTTTCAGAAACGACGCAGTAGAAGGGTCCTTTGTTTTGGCCGCGGGGAATAAAGACGATCTGCTGCGCCGTCGCCCCCATGCCGATCCGGTCTCCCAAGGCACCAAACCGGATGCTGTAGCCGGTCGTGGGATTGCCAAGGGCGGCGGTGGTGCCCGGCGTGCCGGTTTTGATCGCCACCATATTGGCACCGCTCTCCAGCAAGGGCTGCCAGCCGGTATGGTTGGCGCAGTTATTGGTACGGTCACCGGGTTGTACGGATACCCAGACCATGCCATCCACATCTCGGAAACAGACTTCCCAGGGGCGGGAAGTCCGCAGAGCCTGGCTTTGGGCTTCCCGGATTTTATCCAAGGCATTGGCGCGGGCGTCGTACAGCCGTTGGCGGGTGAGCAAGGCCAACCAACTGGGAGCGGCGATGGCAGCCACAATCCCTAAAATGGCCACCGTGACGATCAATTCCACCAACGTAAACCCTCGGTTAGCACGGTCTAAGCGATCTGGACGCATCATACAGTGACCTCCTGGATACTAACTGCTGGGTTGACGTTGGTAAGAACCGCGGGTTCGGACTTGGGTTTCCACCGCCGGGCGATAGAGATTGCTGCCGGACGTTTCCAGTTCCTGCCTTAAACCGGCGCGTTCGGCGGCATTCCCCCGCAAAAAGACAAACACATCTTGGACAGATCCCGCGTTGTCGTCCTGTGTGCGTTGCCGCACACAGGCATAGAAGGAAGAAAAGCCGATGTTGCTGTCTGAGGTTCCCGTCGAAGAGACATAACCGTTGGGGCAATTCACCGGCACCCGCGGGCCTTGCCAGTCCACGTTGGCGACGAGGATTTCCGAGTTGGTATTGGGCGCGCTAAAACTCAGGAAATTCGCCGGCCAAATGATAGTACTCAAGGGGTCGAGGTTGGCCAACCGATTGACAAAACCATCAGGACTATTGCCCCACACGTACTGCCGGAAATAACGCCGCACAATCCGCGCCGGGCCTCGGGGTTGGGTAGTGGTGGTGGCACCACAGTTGGGACCCGGACGACCGGGGTTGGGGCAGAGCAGATAGGAAACAAAGGTGTACTGCGTGCGCACGTAGTTCATCACCGAGTTGCAGTCCACATTGCCGGTACAGGCAGGGGCAGTGGCGTAATTGTTAATTTTCTGCTGGTCGGTGGTACCACTGGTGACCGTGTTCAAAAAGTTCAAATCCGGCACCGGTTCCCGCTTCCAAAAGGCCAGCACCGTCCCCACCGTGGTATTCAGGTTGAGACAGGCTGGACCCCCGCCGCTGCCATCGACTCCCAGACATTTGTAGTCATAGACCAGTACCGCTTCCCGCAATTCCGCCGCCATGTAGTCCAAGGCTTGCGCCATCTCCCGTTCCGTTTCGCCACGAGCCGTCTGGGTGCGCTCCACCCGCATCATCTCGACGACCAGATACATCATGCCGGTGAGCAAAAATGCGCCGATGGTCACCCCGATCAACAACTCGGCCATCGTGAAACCCCCTTGGGCACGGCGGCGGGTTTTTAGTAGATAGGACAGCAGGTGCTGGGTGAGTTTGTGCATAGGAAATTCTCCATAGATATTAATCTACTAAGGCGCAGGAGGTATCATCACCCCCCAAGGTGCGGCAAAGACTCCCCAGGGAACGGGAGGAATCCGGCAGCAAAATGCGACTGTACTGCACAGCCAGGGGATTACTCGCCGCTTCGGGTGCCCCTAAACGACTGGTGGCGGGACGGGTTCCCAAAGTCCCCGTGTACACCCCCTGCACCACTGCCCGGGGATAGACCCGCACCCCAAACGCAAAGGAGATGGGCTTCCCCTTGTCGTTGGTTTGCTGATTGATGCGAAAGGCTTGCAGACCAAAGTCGGCTTGCCCATCGCCGTTAATATCCACCCGGCAGGGCGGCCCCACCGGAGCCGTGGGATTTTTCAGGTCGCAAAAGGGAGCCGTGCGCAGGGTCTCCGCTGCCGGTGCTGCCACATCGTCAAACCCCCCGCCCCCCTCTAAAGGTGCCAAGCGGTTCAGATCGGCCACCAAGACAGAGGCATTACCGTCGGCCACAGCCCGCTCCATCCGCAGGCGAATTAAATCCATGTGTCCTTGAGCCAAGCGGGTCGCCTGTTCCACCCGTTGATTCTGGGCGCGCGCCGCCACCGACAGGGCAATCACCGGCGGAATCATCGCCGCCGTTACCCCCACAATGGCAATCCCCACCAGGGCTTCAATCAGGCTAAACCCACCCTGAGCATTCAATCGCTGCCGTATCATGAGTTCACCTCCCTAGGGACAAGTCAAACCGGGAACGACAAACCGTCGCAACTGGCAGGTGTAGGGGTCATCCGCCGTCAACTCCAGGAAGTATTCGCTCCGTTCGTTGGATGGGCTGATAAACCGTTGGGATACCGGCCCCGCCGGAGCGTACTGCAGTCCTGGGTCATACCCCCACAACCGGGTCGGTGGCGAGTAGTAGGGGATATTTTCAGCCGCAGCTCCCACCTGCGTCCGTTCAAAGGAGTCAAAGTCGAAAGGAGCCGTGGCGTAGTTGCTAAAGGCCAACTGGATCAATGACCCCTGAATCGTCAAAGCATTATCCCTCTCAAGAAAGCGGGGGAAATTGTGCAGACCGCCGTAGGACTGAAAGCGCCGCGAGGGCACCAAACCGCTGACGATCACCGCATTCACCGTGAAGTCGGTACCGCGAGGGGGAACTGCCCCGCGCGAAGTCACAGAATTATAATTGGCAACCGGCACAATGGCTTGTATTCCCTGGGTGTGGGTGCGATGGGTGCCATCACTGCCAAGGATAATCGGAGCCCCCAGATCGTAGGGATTTTCCCGCGCCCAGCGGTCTCTCGGCAAAGTATTGGGGGCGCCATACCCGGGTACCCCCACATTGCTGATCAGGGGTGTGTTGCGAGCCGAGGGTCCCCCGGTGGCACATTCATCCCCAAATACCCCATCAATGTTGGTCACATTGCGAATGCCGTGCTCTTGATAACCATCACAGAAATTGTGGGTGATCAAGGTAATCGCATCGGCCAGGATTTCCGCCGGTCGCCAAGTGTCGCCGTCGGGTTTCGCAAAGGCTAAGTTCCGGTTGGGGCGCCCGTAGAACTGCGCAAAGGTGTAGGGGAAGGGCAGCAGGGTCGTAAATTCCTGCACGGCTCCACCCCCGGTATTGGCGTGGAGATTAAACCCACTGATCCCCCGCGCCAATTGGGTCATGATATAGACCGTATTATCGGTGATGAAACTCAGCCCGAAGATATTGCGCTCAGGCGGGGCATTCAGGCGGCTAATATCATTGCCGTTCATCAACCGGAAGCCATGCGCCCGCCGCTCCGGGTCGGCGTAGTAATCCACCGGTTTGCCGCTGATGCCGTTCGGGGTTAAGGGGGGATCACTCGGCGTCCGGGGGTCGGCATTCATCCGCAACGCCAAACCCGGCCCATTTTCATACTCGGTACGCCAAGCGGCTTCATAGGTCGGCCAATCGGAGTTCGCCGGTCGCAAGATGGCATCTTCCCGCACCGCATCTTCCCGGAAGGCATAGATAATCCCCCCGGCCACCGCAGGCGTACTCGCCGTCGCAATTTCCCCCACCGCCAACCAGGCATCATTCCCAAACGGGGCGTTATTGACATTGCGGAGCAGGTCAAGGTCAAAGTCCATCACCCGCGTCATCTGCAATTGCCGGCCATCGTACAAAGCCTTTTCGGCTAAACCGGTGCGATAAGCCGTCAGGTTGGTGTGGGCATTGGCGGGCTGGGAAACACTGATAATCAGGTCGGTTTCCTTGGCGTAAAGAGCCGCATCGTTGACCGGCCGATTATTCTGCAAAACCACCGCCGGGAGGTTCCAGTCAGCATCGGGATTATTGCGGGCTTGCAACCGCAGGGCATTCAAGTCAACGAAAGGAAACGCCTCGTAGGTCACCAAATTATTGGCGGTTTCGGCAATGTAGGCACTCAGAACATAGGGTTCCGAAAAGGTTTCGTTGGCGTTGCCCGCACTGCCGCTGGGCTGGTTGTAGGGGCTGGGGTCATTGCTATTGCGTCGGTTGATCCCGGAACTGCCGTCGTGCCCGTGGGCATCGGCGCCGTCAATCACACCGTCGGAATTCAAATCCCCCGGAAACAGGTAGTACAAGGACGGATATTTGGGCTGGGTGGGACACAGCCGCGCTAAGGCTAACATCTCCCGCTCTAGGATTGCATCGTTAGGATTGACGACATTCAACGAGCTGGGAGCTTTATACCCGAAGTAGTTAATATCCGCCAGGCTGAGGTCACAGGGAATGTTGACCGTCTCGTTCTGATTATAGGGACTGGTGCCGACATTGAGAGTCCGAACCTGGTAGGCCAACCGTTGATTATTCGGGCGCGAAGCACCGGTGGCCGTGTCATTACCGTTGCCGGTATTATGAGACACCGTTTCCACGCCGATCCACTGCCCCGGAATGTACTCCCGGAACCCGTAGGTGCGATCCCGGACAATCTGCAAACGGGTATTGAGCAGCCGCGCTAAATATACCAACCGATGCCACTGCTGGTAAGGCGAAGTCGGAACCGTACTAAAAGTTTGGGCATCCCGAATCCGCGCCAGAGCCGCAATGTAATACTCCGCCGGGATGTTGTAGCAGTTGGCATTACGCGTCGCCACGGTTCCACAAGCCCCAAGCGTGTTATTCATCGGGACAAAGCTCAAATCCACCCCCCCGGCATTCGCCCCGATTTCGTAGTTAGCCGGGTTCCGGTCTTGCAACTGCCGCAGGGCACTCCCCAGCCGTTGCAGGTCAACCTCGATATTGGGGGAACTGCCCCCATCGGTATTGAGGGGCGGTTCCGTGGGAAGGATATTGTGGGGAGCCGTCCCACCGCCACTGCGATAGAAATCATTGCCCGTGCCAAAATAGCCCCAATCCAAATACCACTGCACGTTAGTTGCCAGCAAGCTGATCGAGCATCCGGCGGTATGCAAGTTCGCCTGATCCGCCGGGGACAAGTCCGCATAATCGGTGCCGTCATCTAAGGTCGCAATCGTGCGGCGCAGGTTGGAGAAATTGCCCCACATGGTCAGCACCGGGTCGGGATAGACCTGGTTACTGCCCGGCGGTGCTTGCAAGGGCGGGAATGCCCCGTTGGGGTCGCCGGCAAAGTACGCCAAATTGGTCAGCGCCTTGCGTAAGGGCGAGCCGTTCCCAAAATCCGCTGCTGCAAACGGCGGATTATCTGGATTGCTGCCGTTGCCGTACTCCATATTGGCCGTCCCCCGCCCGGTGAAAAAGTCCGCCGGGGGGAACATGGCTTTCGTGCCAATCGGTCGTACATAATTCGCATTCAAGCTGGGATAGCGGGTTACACCGTTGGCCGACGCCGGATCCGCCGGACTCACCGGGTCGCCGTAGGTAATGCTGTTGAAATAACTCGCTTCCGTGCCCGGATGGATCGTGCTGGACAAACACAGCATCGGTAAATCCCGCTGCGCTGCCCGGTGATGGTAAACTGCCGCCGCCTGTACCGCCGCCAAATTATCCCGCTGGGTGCGGCGACTGAGTTGTTCGGCAGTCCGGTTTTGGAAGTCGTTGGTGGGAGCCGGTACGCCGACGAAATTGTAGGGAGTCGTGCCGCCGAATTCCGTGGCCAAGACATGGGGCGGGTAGAGCGGATCCGGTGCGCCCGGCGCCGGAATCGTTCCCGCAATCGTAGGGCGCGGCCGGAACAACAACCCAAAAATTTCCTTCCCGTAGGGCGATCCTGGGTTGTTGAAATAGGGATTGGTAGTTGGCGTATAAATCGTATTGGCAGCCGCAGTCGGATTGGCGGCTCCGCCGATGCCTGCCCATTGCCGCCAATCATTGTCATCCCAAGCGTTACGAGTCCCAAAATTCCGCCAGCCGCCCCAGACCCCGACATTCCCCAGTTCCAGGCGCTGCCCGACGATCACCTTCATCCCTTGGCCGACCGCCCGCCGTTCCCAATAGCCGTCCAACCCATATTCATCCGGTTGATCGGGAGGCGGGGTCGTTCGTGTCCATGCGTCTTTATCGGTGATCAAGTCACCCGCCTGACCTTCCCACGTTTCTGCCCCGTCACAGCTGCCGCGCGCATAAGACGGTTTCGGACCCAAGCGGTTATCCGCCCGGAAGGTATCATCCACGTAGGGGGGTGACTCGCATTTGTCAACCTGAATCCGACTGGCTAGCGCTCCCTCCCAGCCGGAGTCCTTGTAAGTGTTGTAGTCCTCACTACCCGCTTCCCGCCGCCGTGCCACCGGCATATTGTTGGTAATCAGGTACAGCGGATCCATGGACAAATCCACCGGCAAAAATCCGTCGGCCACCGCATCCTGGGTATTAAACGTTCCCGGCCCTTCCGGACTGGGAAAGCCCCCGGTGGTTTGCAGACGCATGATTTGGGTAGGGGCAATCCGACCGCCGGGTTGCAGGTGGATCAAGGTATTCCCCCCCGGATTGTTGTTATTATCCCGGTTGGAGCCGGACATAAATAGCCCCCGTGCCGAGATTTCCGAGTTACTTGGCGGCAGAAAATAGCAAGAATTGGGAGCACTGATCAGAAAGCTGCTGAACCCGGTTCCAGAAGTTAGAAAAAATGTTCCTTCCGTGTGGATCGCCCCATTCCAGTTGAATTGCGGGCCGGGGAAAATTTCCAAATCATAGCGGAAATACGCCCCCCACTTATTCGCCCCGACAAACTTGCGGTCTTGTTGAAAAACCACCGCATTGGTCGTCAACTGCGGCTGACCGACCCGATTCGGCAACGTCACCGCATAAATCTGAAAATTCTTCACTTGTTCGGCACTACTGGCGGTGGAAAATCGCCCGATTTCATCCACCGTCCCCGATGTTCCGGCACAAAAGGCATCCGCCGCCTGCGC
>CALHCP010000017.1 GCA_937936705.1 uncultured cyanobacterium
ACGGGGAGTTATCCATACTCGGTTTGGCGGTAAGTATGTATGATCGTGCTGCACACAAGCAAGCCTATGAAATGCTCCAAGAAATCAATCGAGTTTTGAATCAGCATCCGTTGGGGGCGATGGTGCCGGTTTTCCCGGAAAATACCTGGATCCCCCGCCGGAATATCGTTGCCAATATCCCTGCAAAAGGTTATCCGTTGGCCTGGGCAGAACAGGATCATAATCTGAGTTTTGCTGAAAAGGAGGCGGCTTTAGATGCCTTTAATGCCTACCTAGAGTTGGCAAAGCATGTCATGATGTTAACAAGTCCGTAAAGCGAGCGGTGGGAATCATTTATGACTTACTCGGAAGAAGCACGCCAGAGAGTGATTGAATATCTCAAAATTAAACCCATTAATCACGGGCAACTCGATATTTCTCAGATTTATGTGCCAACCGATTATGCAGTGACACTCCTACCGGAATATGTACAGCTTATCCATCAATTTAAGGTTAATTTACATCCGATTATTGTGCGACGTACCAATCGGTACGGTGAAGACCAAGAGTATGAATTAATTTACGGCGGGGATTGGTATCAAGCGGCTAAAGCCGGCGGGTTAACCAAGATTTGGGTGTGGGTGTTTGATTTAACCGATGAACAGGTGGCTCAAGTTCAACAACTATTGAGTTCTTTAACTTATTCATCCCCGGAGCGATTGCCTGGGCAAGAAACACCGATTCAGGTCGTAGCTATAATAGAGCAAAAACTGGTGGAGTTCTCTCACCGTTTTTCCCTAGAAATAGAGCGCAAGCTCACCGGCTTCACTCAGCCATTGACCAACAAGTTAGATGAAATTCTCAATCGGTTACCCCCACCGCCTGCCCCGCAGAAAAACATTAACGAAGCGACTTTACCGGAACTGCAAAATCATCCTCACCCTGTCGTCAGAAGAAAGGCTCAAGATATTTTCAACTTCATTCAACAAAATCGCCCTTTGGATCACTTAAAGCTAATGAAATTAAAAGATATCAGAGGGATTGCGGATAAAACTCTGGAAGCACTAGCTGCAACCTACACGGTTTAGCCCTTGGGGCCACTGCGGGCTTGGGCAAAAACTTGGCGGGCATAGGCAGAACCCACATAACGCCAATGCCAGGGCTCGTACATCACTCCTTGGGGGTTGTTGGGGGGATAGGAGAGTTCAAACCCATAGGTTATGGCATTTTTTTGCAGCCATTCGTAGGCACGGGTTTTGCCGAATTGTGGGGTAATATCCGGGATGCCTTCTCCGGCGGCAAAACCATCCCCCAAATCAATGGCCAGCCCCGTGTGATGCTCACTGTAACCCGGAGGGGCGCTGATGCGAGCGGCAGCCGCTTCTGAACCCTGTCGTTGCACCTGCCGAGTGAATAAATCGGCTTGATAATTCACCGTCCGAAACCCGGAAATGGGAATGATCCATAGCCCCCGATCCCGCGCTGCATTGATTAACCGAAACAAAGCTAAACCGGCTTCTCGTTCCATTTCAACATTTCTGAGATATTCTTTCTGACCGTAACTGCCAACGACAATCAGGCGATCCGGCTCAATTTGTCGATAGGGGAAATGGCCGTATTTAGTCACAGGTTGAGGGGCGGGGGTGGGCGTTGACACAGGAGTAATGACAGAGGTGGGCGTAGGGGTGCTAATGGTTACGGGTTGAGGTGAATGCTGGACGGTCTGGATCGGTTGGGAATGACTGGAGTTATACTTGCTTAAACGCGCAAAGGCATACACTGATGAGACGACGATAATAACAGATGTTAAAAAACCCAGACCAAACCAACGCCAAAAACGCCAAGAATACATATTCGGTTAATGGGTTGTAAACTGTTGGTAATTTTAACCTTAGATTTGTCTCCTCGGCAAACGGTTCCGGGTTCTCCAAGGGTGGATATAGTGATGCGACCTGATTGATGAACCAACACTTTGGAGAAGCAAAGGTGGGGACTGCCCCCCGGCAACCGCTATTCTCAATTCAATCAATGGGAAAGTGTCCTGCGCCCCCAATTTGGCGTTACAATAGGAATGCGTACTGCTATAGGAAACTTCTATAAATTAAGGATCGCCGGGCGCAGCCGCCGACTTTGGTTCTTGCTCCATTCGGTATGCTAACGAGATCATTTTCTGCCGGTTACCATAAATAGAAGTGTCCAAGACTGGGGTGCCTATGCTAAAGTTTACAAACCAAAATTTGCTGATTTAACCTCTGAGCAAAACCTTCATACCCAATACTTAATTCAAGCCTATGAGCAAATTCCGCAACGCTATCCTGACTTGCAGGTAGAGCTTTATTTTGCGGAACTAACAGGCGAATTTCAGTTGCTCTCTCCTCAAAGAATCACCTAACTATTTTCCCCAAGAGTTTGATCATGAGAGTCATTCTGCAAGTTAAAGTGAAACCAAATGCCAAGCGCTCGTTACTAGAGCAAATGCCTGATGGCACTTGGTTGGCACAACTCAAATCCCCGCCGGTAGATGGTAGAGCCAATACGGAATTGATTGAATTAGTCTCTAAACACTTTAATTGCCCTAAGTCAGCGGTAATCATCAAATCAGGTAAATCTGGGCGAACAAAATGCCTGGTCATTGAATAATGGGCACCTCTATCCCTTACGGATCAGCGGTCGCAGGGGCGCAGCCCCCGACTTGGGTTTTCCCTAAACTCGGTAGGCCAGGGAGATGATTTGCTGCTGGCTCCAATAAATAGAGGTGCCCTAATGAAAAAATTAGGCGCAGATACTTGTGAGTTTTGTCGAAATGGGGAACGATCATTGACAGTTACAACGGACCATAGGCTAAGTTATGGCAATGTGACCTGATTGGCGAACAAAGATTCTGAAGAACCCATTAACCCGCAGTGGCTCCGCTGAATTCCCGCCCTTGGGTGGACTCATGGGTACTGAGTTGGATCAGTTCAATTTTGTAACCCGTCGGGTCTTCCACAAAGGCAATCACCGTTGAACCGTGCTGCATCGGCCCCGGCTCCCGCACCACTTTGCCGCCTTTGGCTTTAATTTGTTCACAGGTTGTATAAATATCATCCACACCGAGGGCAATGTGACCAAAGGCATCCCCCAGGGTGTATTGGCTGCGTCCCCAGTTGTAGGTCAGTTCAATCACTGTGTGATCGGCCTCGTCCCCGTAGCCGACAAAGGCAAGGGTAAATTCCCCGCCGGGGTAGTCCTGCCGCCGCAGGAGTTGCATCCCCAAGACATCACAATAAAATTGCAGCGAAGCCTCCAGGTCGGCGACTCGCAGCATGGTGTGTAACATTTTCATGGCAGTTCTCTCCCCCTTTTGACCGTTCCCCCCCATTATGGTCGCTAGAAGGGCAGCAGTGCCAGCAGTTGGGCGGCGCCAAGAGCGGGGGTACCACCGGCCGAGAGGACAATACAGCGATCCTGGGCGGTTAAAGGCGACTGCGCCGGCGGCTGGGGGGAAAATTCCACCACCGCCAACAGCCGCAGGATGGCATCCAAATGCCCCCATCCGCGTCCCATGGCCGTGCGCTCCTGGGGCGTGACCAAAGCCACCGGATACCCCCGTTCCAGCAGGGCTTGCGCCAAACCCGCACAGGTACTCACCCCCTGTTCCAAACGGTTGGGTTCGCTGCCCGCCGGTGCTACCGGGTAAAAGTAGAGCGTCAATTCCTCGCTGTCCTGGCGTTCCAAATCCCGCAGGAGCCAGGTGTCCCGGCGGGCGGAGGCCTTCCAATGAATGCGGCGGGCATCATCGCCGGTGCGAAAGTCCCGCAGGGAGAGAAATTCCCCCTCCCCCCCGGCCTGCACTTGCGGACGGCTGCCCTGCCCCACCAAGGAGAGAAAGCTCAAACTTGGCGGTTGCCCCAGAGCCGGATACACCAATACCGATACCGGCTGGTGGATCACCCGCACCTTGCAGAACAGATCAAAGGGGAACCGGGTGCTGATTTCGTATCCCTGCACCGTCCACCACCCGCGCCGGGGAAAGGTTAACCGATAACTCACCTGCGCCGTCCGGCGGGCATCCACCTTGAGAAAATAGTTTCCCGGTGCTGTGATCCCGGCAATTCGGTCGGTAATGGTGATCGAAAAGCTGGGAATGCGGCGCTTGCGATTGTGTACCTTGAGGGTGACGAGGGCGGGCACACCGGCAAAAATTTGCGCCGGCAACTGCCGCTCAATGCTGATCCCTTTCATCACCTCCTCGGACAGCACACCGCTGGTGATCATTAAACTCAGCAACATCCCGAACAGCAGATACAGGAGGTTGTTGCCGGTATTAAAAGCACCGATGCTCACCAGCACCGTCATGCCGGTAAAAATCCCGCCGATGCGGGTAAAGGTAAACCGGCGGGGTAAATTATGAAACCACCGGTTCACATCCATAAATAAAATAGGGTTTATTTCTTTTTGGTCGGTTTGGTGGGTTTCGGCCGGTCGGCTTTCTCGGCGCTTTTGGGCTTGCTCGTGGCAGCCGCGGGTTTGCTGTACTTGCGCATAAACCGTTCCACCCGCCCTTCCGTATCAATGATTTTTTGAGTACCGGTGTAAAAAGGATGATTCCCCGACCAAATATCCACGTGCAGCTGGGGTTTGGTCGAACCCACCGTCATCACGACTTCCCCGTTACAAAAGACCTTCGCTTCCGGGTACCATTCGGGGTGAATTCCAGGTTTGGGCATGGGGATAACTCCTGTAATAACCGAGAACTGAACTTAACGCTTGGAGTATTGGGGGGCTTTGCGGGCTTTGCGTAAGCCGTATTTGCGCCGCTCCTTGGCACGGGGGTCACGGGTGAGATAGCCTTCCGCCTTCAAGGGTTGGCGATTCTCCGGGTCAAGCTGGCAGAGGGCACGAGCCACCCCTAAACAAATGGCCTCGGCTTGACCGGTTAACCCGCCGCCGTGGGCGTTGACCAAAATATCGTACTCATTTTCTAAACCCAGGGTCTCCAGGGGAGCCTTGACCGCCAAGAGGCGGGCGGGAATCGCCTGCAAATAATCCTGTCCCTCCCGGCCGTTGATGACAATTTTGCCTTCGCCTGGGCAGAGCCGCACCCGCGCCACTGCGGTTTTCCGCCGCCCCGTCCCCCAATAGGTCACCCGTTCTGCCATGATTAGGCCGCCTCCAATTGCATAACTTGCGGTTGCTGGGCTGCATGGGGATGGTTCGGCCCCGGATAGACCCGCAGTTTGGTAAATAAGGTGCGCCCCAGGCGATTTTTCGGTAACATCCCCCGCACCGCTTCCTCAATAATCCGCTCCGGCAGACGGGCGTGCAGTTGGGCAAAGGTTTCCACCTTCATCCCCCCCGGTCGCCCCGAATGCCGCCGATACAGCTTCTGGGCACGTTTTTTGCCGGTGACTTCAATTTCTTTGGCATTCACCACGATCACGTAGTCCCCGGTATCCAAAAAAGGCGTGTAGATGGGCTTGTTCTTGCCCCGCAAAACCCGCGCCACCGCCGTTGCCAAACGTCCTAAGCGCTGCCCCTTGGCATCAATCAGATACCACTTCGGCTCTAGGGTCGCCCTTGTCGGGGTGTGGGTGGTGTTCATGAATGGTTCCGGCCAACTAACGTCACAATCTATAACTATACAGGATGAGTGGCCGGTTAAGCAAGCCGAACGGGTGCCGTCTGATTGGGGAGTGCCGACCCTCAGTCTAAATCGTTTAATAATTCGGCTTCCAAGCGGGGGCCAATGCGTTCCATCTCCTCGGCGGACAGGGGTTCCGGCTGACCTTGGCTGTTCAGGCGGGCAAAAAAGAGCAGCGGGTCCAGGGGGGTATAAACCCCGTAGCGGCGGCCTTCGTGGTAAAAGACCCCCAATTCTTGAAATTCCTCGGACTCGACCTCCCCTTCTTGACCTTCGTAGTCTAAAAACAGGGTTTCCTGGTCGTCCGGCAGTTCCCCCTGGGCGGTCAGGGTGAGGGCAGTATCCAACAGGGTAAGATTTTGCTCTGCCAAGATGTCGCGGGCGATGGGCAAAATGGCCGCGATTTCCTCTTCTTCTAAATCTAAAAGGGTATCTTCGGCTTCATTCCAGGCAAACAGTTCCACCGGCACATCCACGGGCAACAGGAGCAGATAGGGGCGTTCATCCACCTCCAGGGTGCGGTCCACATAGCAGGCGAGGGAACGCCCCCGGTCGTCCACCAGCACCACCTGGGCCGGCAGGTCAAAATTTTGTTGCGAATTTCGACCCATAGTTTTCTCCACAACGAAAGGAATGGGAACGGGATTGCTCGTCGAGCCACTGTTGCAGGATCAGCCGCGCGGCTTGTTGATCGACTGCGGCTCGGTAGTCTGCTTCCGTCCGATACCGCCGTCGCTCCAGGGTTTGGGCGGCACTCCAGGAGGTCAGCACCTCATCCACATAGACCACGGTCAGGCCGAGGTAGCGACCCAGGTAATCCCCCTGCTTTTGGGTATAGCGGGTTTGGGCACTGGGACGGCCATCGGGATAGGTCGGCAGACCCACCACCAGCAGGTCAGGGTGCCGTTCCCGAACAATCTGCGCCAGGGCTTGGGGAGCCGTCGGCCACGTCAGGGTGGGTAAACCGGTCACCAACAAGCCCGTCGGGTCGCTGATGGCCACCCCTATGCGTTTGCGACCAATATCTAACCCCAAACCGACTACCATCATGAGCGTTGGTATCTTAGGGTCATTGTGCCATGTTCTGATCCCCGACAAACGAATCCCGCGGGGTGAGGGGAACGGGTTGCAACTGGGGCAAAACTTCCCCTAAATGGGGCAGTTCCTGCAGATTAAACTTGGCTTCCCGCAGTTTGTGCCACACGGAACGGGACAGCCAAAGGGTTTCCCCCTGGGGAACGGCACCCGCCCACCGGAAACAGGCTTCCCGCTCCGGTTGATAGTCCATACAGGCCAACCGTAACCCCGGCTCAGGGGACACCAAACGGGTCAAGTGGGATAGCAATTGCGGGTACAACCAGGTGTAGGCCGGGTGTACGGTCAAATCCACCGGATGCGGCTGCTGGGCGTGGGGGTCAAACCACAGACAAAAATAACCGATGGCTGCCTTGCGCTGGGGTTCAAAGACATAATTCTGAATCGGCCGGGCTTGCCCCTGCCACGTCCGCCACTGCTGCCACAAAGGTTGCCACACCGGCACGGCAAAGTCCTGGGGGTGCCGGTCAAACACCTGACGCACCAAAGGGGGCATGGCCACCGTGTCCAACTGATAACGCAGATAGGCATCCCCATTCCCCACCGGGCTGAGGCTGGGGGCTTCCACCGGGGCGTGCGCCAGTGCCGTTAAGGCTTCCCCGTGCAGATGCCAATAGGTGCAATGCGCCAGGGGCTGAAACCCGTTTTGTCGGGACAGAGCCAACGTATCTGTGTCCTGGGTGGCCACCTCCAAAACCCAGGTGCGGGCTTCTAACACCGTTTCCAGGGCATAGCGCAACAACTGGGAACCCACCGCCAGGGTGCGGGCGGTCACCCATTTCACCTGCCAAGTACTGCGGCTCCGATTGAACGGCACCACCTGGATCGCCCCGGTGATTTGCCCGGCTTCCACCGCCACCCACCGCTGGCCGGTGCGCTCAGCCGGGTCGCCACCCCCCGTGCGGGTCGCCAGCGTCTTCCATTCCTGGGGGTGGGGCGGTCGAATCGTCAGCATCACTGATAGAAACGGCACTCGGAACTGTGGGTTCCGGGGACATAGGCCGAATTAGCATCAAGGGCGTTTGCTCATCCGCATTACCGGCGGGATTATCCACCAACACACGGGTCAACAGTGCCCGATCCACATCTGGGGTCGTTGCTAATATTCTAACCGCTTTCAAGTCGTTCACATCCACAATCGCCGCCGCCAACCCGGTTTGTTCCTGAATCTCCTCCACCACCGTTTGCGGACGGTTCGGGCCGAGCACCACAAACCGGTCGTAAGGGGGCAACGTGCCCGTCACATCGTCAATCAAGGCGGCCTGTTCCCCCGCCAAGCGGTAAAACACCCCCGGTTGTCCCAGTAGTTTGGCCACCGCCCCCACCAGAAACGCCCCCACCACCCGCGGCCAGCCCACCACATCGATCAAACTTTGCAAGCCACAGGCGGTCGCCAGACTGGAAGTCGGCAGAAAAAACCCACACAACCGGCGCGCCCACCACCCCGGCTGAATTTGTTGGGGATGCCGCCACCGTCCCTGCATAATCGCCACCGGCGTTTCCCCAAACACCACAATATCCCCCGGCAGCGCGTGGGCTTGGGCATAGCGTTTAATCACCGCCACCGGGTCGTCCAAATGGCACAGCAAATGGGTATGAATCAGGAGAATTTCCGCCCAGGGCGTGCGCTTACTCATGATGGTACGGGCCGGGTCAGGGAAAATCAACGGTAATACAATATGCTGCTGCCGGGGCAGCCACCCCGCCGGGCCATAGGTCACGTAATCAATCTGCACCCACGCCGCCTGCAACCCCTGCAAATCGGCACCGGTAATGTCCAGGGTCACTTCCAGCCCGACCCGTTGCCGGGTTTTGATAATACAAGACAACCAATAGCCATCCGCCCGGGCGGGAGCCTCCGGGTGCCGGGAAATTAACCGAGTTTCCACGGTAATCCCGCTCAGGTCGTGCCGGGACAAAAGTCGAGTCTGCACCGTACATTCGGGGATCATCACCTCAAAACGCGGGCTGGGATTAATCCATTGCAAATGCCCCCGCCAACGGTAATGGTCGGGATCCTGGATTTCCATCTGCCAGCTCCCCCGCGTGAGCTGGAGCCAGTTCTGGGAACGCCGCCGCAACCAACGGTCTGCCGCCGCCCCGCCCGCCCCCAACAAGACCAGAATAACGACCCAGCCTAGCACCCACCTACCTCCGGAGTCGGCTTTGATCTTAGCCTGTTGTCGGCGCTCTTAAACCCGCTCCAACAGAGAAGGAGCCAGATTGGCCGCCGCTTCCGGGGTGTCCGCTTCCGAGGGGGGCACCACCTGCCAAAATTGGGGCAAATAGCGCTCCCACTGGCTCAAAATCCCCTGGGCTTGGCGGCTGCCCGTGCGTTCCCAGTGCGCCTCAATCAAGGTGCGTAACTGAGCAACCCCTGCCGGACTGGTCACCCGCTGGAGTTTGACAATCTCCGGGTTCACTTTGGCCGGAAAATCCCCCCGCTCATCCAGGAAATAGCCCAACCCGCCGGTCATCCCCGCCCCCACGTTGCGACCCACCGGCCCTAGCACCACCACCACCCCGCCGGTCATGTACTCACAGCAGTGGTCGCCCGCCCCTTCAATCACCGCCTGCGCCAAGGAATTACGCACCGCAAACCGTTCCCCGGCGCGGCCATAGGCAAACAACCGCCCGCCCGTCGCCCCGTACAAACAGGTATTGCCGATAATCACCTGCTCACTGGGGTTACAGGCTAAAGCCGGATCGGGCACCACGATGATTTCCCCCCCGTGCATCCCCTTGCCCACATAATCGTTGGCTTCCCCCGTCAGATGCACAATCATCCCCGGCAGATTGAACGCCCCCAAACTCTGCCCCGCACTGCCCCGCGCCCGCAGCGTGATTTGCCCCCGGAACCCATCATCGCCGTAGTGACGGGCAATCTCCCCGGCAATTCTCGCCCCCACACTCCGATCCGTATTCCCCAGTTTCACCTCTAGCGTCAGGGAACCCTGCTCCCGAATCGCCTGTTGCACCTCAGGGCGTTGGAGTAATTGGTCGTCCAGTACCACCCCATTACGATGCACCGGTTCATGGCTGAGCCAACCCCGGTCGGTACGGGTATCCGGCAAATCCGTCAAAGCCTGCGGGATCACCCCCTGGGTTTTGCTGAGCGCGACCGGCCGGGGCTGCAACAAATCCGCCCGCCCGATGATGTCCCCCAGGGAGCGATAACCCAACTGCGCCAGGATGGCTCGCACCTCTTCCGCGATAAACCCAAAGAAATTCACCACCTGTTCCGGCAGACCGGGAAAACGCGCCCGCAGGTCATCCCGCTGGGTCGCCACCCCCACCGGGCAGTTATTGGTATGACACACCCGCGCCATGATGCACCCGGCGGCAATCATCGCCACCGAACCAAAGCCAAACTCCTCCGCTCCCATCAGCGCCGCCGTCACCACATCCCAGCCGGTTTTCAAACCGCCATCCACCCGCAGGGTCACCCGGTCCCGCAGTTGATTCCGCAGCAACACCCGATGCACCTCGGTTAAGCCCAATTCCCAGGGGGTACCGGCGTGTTTGATCGAACTCAACGGCGAAGCCCCCGTCCCCCCGTCATGGCCGGAGATTTGGATCACATCCGCATTGGCTTTGGCCACCCCCGCCGCCACCGTGCCGATGCCGATCTCCGCCACCAGTTTCACCGACACCTGCGCCCGTGGGTTGACCTGATGCAGGTCGAAAATCAACTGCGCCAAATCCTCAATCGAGTAAATATCGTGGTGGGGCGGCGGCGAAATCAAGGGCACCCCCGGCTTCGACCGGCGCAGCATGGCAATGTAGGGGCTGACCTTCTTGCCGGGCAATTGGCCGCCTTCCCCCGGTTTGGCTCCCTGCGCCATTTTGATCTCAATCTGCTTGGCCTGGATGAGATACCCCGGCGTTACCCCAAACCGCCCGGAAGCCACCTGTTTAATCGCCGAACTGGCCGTATCCCCGTTGCGGAGTCCGTGCAGGTGGGGCATCGTCGGGGAATGCCCCGCCGCGTCCACATCCGTGAGCACTTGGAACCGCACCGGATCCTCGCCGCCCTCGCCGGAGTTAGACTTGCCCCCCAACCGATTCATGGCAATCGCCAGCACCTCGTGCGCTTCCCGCGATAACGCTCCCAGGGACATCCCCCCCGTACAAAAGCGGGTAACAATGGCGCTGGCCGGTTCCACCTCCGCCAGCGGAATCGGCGGCCGGTCAGAGACAAAAGTCAATAAATCCCGCGGTGCCGTGGGCGGCCGGTTCTCCAAAAGCTGCTGATAGACGGCAAAATCCGCCGGTTGCCCGGAACGCACCGCCTTGTGCAATAACTTGGCCATCTCCGGCGAATTCATGTGGTATTCCCCCCGTGGCCGCGCCTGGATAAAGCCTAGATTTTCTAACTTCTTCTGGGTCAATTCCGGGAAGGCGCGTTGGTGAATCCGCACGATTTCCTGGTTCAGTTCCGCCAAATTCAAGCCCCCCAACTGGGACACCGTGCCCCGAAAGCTGATGTCCACCACCTCGTTCCCCAAACCCAAAATCTCAAAAATCTGCGCCCCGTGGTAACTCGCCAGCAGCGAAATCCCCATCTTCGAGAGAATCTTGAGTAACCCGGCTTCCACCGCTGCCCGGTAATTCCCCTGGGCTTCCACCAGGGTACAACGGCCGATTTTCCCCTGACTCATCAGGGTTTGGGTCTTGGCATCCTGCCACCACTGCCGCACCGTCTCTAACGCCAGGTAAGGACACACCGCACTCGCCCCATACCCGATCAAACAGGCGAAATGATGCGTACTCCACACCTGCGCCGTCTCCACCACCAGCGACACCCGCAGCCGCAACCCCCGGTCAATCAAATGGTGATGCACCGCCCCCACCGCCAACAACGGCGGCATCCACGTCCGGGTGGCCGTTAACTCCTCCAGGCGGTCGCTGAGAATGAGAATTTCCGCCCCCGCCTGCACCGCTTCTACAGCCTGTTGGCAAAGGTGCTGTAACGCCTTTTTCAAGGCATCGGCTCCCCCGTTCAGGGCAAACAAAGTGCTGATTTCCGCGGTTTTTAACCCCGCCGTTTTCACCGCCTGCAATTCCCGCTCGTTCAAAACCGGCGAACTTAACCAAAGCTGACGGGCATCCTCCGGCCGCACCTGCAACAAATTGCCCTTGGCACCCAAACCCATCTCCAGCGACATCACCAAACTTTCCCGCAAGGGGTCAATCGGCGGATTCGTCACCTGGGCAAACCGCTGCTTGAAATAGTCGTAGAGCAAGTGCGGCTTCTCCGATAACACCGCCAGCGGCGCATCATCCCCCATACAAAACGTGGGTTCCTTGCCCGTACTCGCCATGGCTTCGATCACCATTTCCACATCCTCGGCGGTGTAGCCAAAGGCCGTTTGATAGCGCAGTAAAGTCGTTTCATCGTACTGACAACTATCCCGGAACGGCTCCAGGGGCAGGCGTTGCCGGTAGGTTTTCAGCCACTCACCGTAGGGCAGCCGCGCCGCCACCTGCTGTTTAATCGTCCAATTGGTGAGCAACTCCCCCCGGGTCAAATCCACCGCCAGCATTTGCCCCGGCCCCAAGCGCCCCTTGGCGATCACCCGATCGGCGGGAACATCCACCACCCCCGCTTCCGAGGCCACGATCACCCAATCATCCTGGGTCAGCACATAGCGAGCCGGGCGCAAGCCATTGCGGTCCAAGGTCGCCCCCACCACATTGCCGTCCCCAAACACGATCAAGGCCGGCCCATCCCACGCCTCCTGCAAACCCGCATAATACTCGTAGAAATCCACCACCTCGGGATAATCCGCCAATTCCGGCTGGTTTTGGTACGCCTCCGGAATCAATATCATCATCGCCTCCAGAGGACTGCGCCCGGAGCGTACCAGCAATTCCAAACTATTATCCAGATTGGCCGAATCGCTGTTTTTCACATTCACCACCGGCTGAATATCCGCCAAACGACCCTGCCAAGCCGGGTGGGCGAAACTCGATTCCCTGGCCATCATCCAATTGATATTACCGAGCAGGGTATTGATTTCGCCGTTGTGCCCCAACAACCGCATCGGCTGCGCTAACGGCCATTTCGGCATCGTATTGGTGCTAAACCGCCGGTGATAAATGGCAAACCCACTCTGATACCGTTCGTCCTGCAAATCCCGATAAAATTCCCCCAGCACCGCCGAGCGCACCATCCCCTTATAAACAATCGTGCGGCACGACAGGGAACAAATATAAAAATCCTGCCCCCAAGATTCCTGAACCACCCGGCGTTCCAAGCGTTTGCGGGTCAAGTATAATTGCTGTTCTAAAGCCTCATCGTGTAATTCGGGATGGGTGACCACCACCTGGGCAATCGCCGGGCAATTCTGGCGCGCCTGCACCCCCAACACCTGCGGGTGCACCGGCACTTCCCGCCAACCTAACACCGTTAACCCCTCCGCCTGCAACTCCTGGGTCATCCATTCCTTGGCCACAGCAGCGGCATCCGGCGGCAAAAACACCATCCCCACCCCCGTCCGTCCCCGTACCAAGGGCGGCAAACCGGGCGCCTCCGCCCAAGCCTGCAACAAGCCCCACGGCAAACCGGTCATCAGCCCCGCGCCGTCCCCGGAATCCCGATCCGCACTGCAGCCGCCCCGGTGCTCCAAACAGGTGAGCGCCGCCAACGCCTGGGTCACCAAATCATGGCTCACCCGCCCCCGGCGGTCAGCGATAAATCCAACCCCGCAAGCATCACGCTCATCGGTCAACCAGGGCAAAGGCGAAT
>CALHCP010000018.1 GCA_937936705.1 uncultured cyanobacterium
CATTCAATTCGGATATGACGGTAGCCGTGCCCCCGATGACCCCTCCCTATCCGGGTTTTAACTCGAACGCAAGACTACTTCCCCGTTTTGGACGGCCACCAGTTGAATTTCCAACGGCCCGGCGGTGTAGATCGGGCGCCGCGCCACGGCTTGGACTTGCACCACCCCCTTGAGATTTTGCAACTGCTCCACAAACTGCACCAGGGCGACCTGGCTGAAGGAACCCACTTTGTTGGTTAAGGGGTCGGCCAAAATCCCGCTTTGACGAGCGCGCAGATTGGAAGCCAGAAACAAACGATCCAGTTGGCTGAGAATGGCCGTCTCATCCATGGTGTGCAAATCCAGGGGAATCTGCGCCACCACCGCCCCGGCGGGGAAGATCAGCCGGTTGGGGGTGACATCGGTAACCACCCCCACTTCCGGTTCACCGCTGGAATAGTTGGCCGCCGCTAAAACCCGCACCACGTAGTCCTGGCCATTGCTGAGGGTGTTGACGAGATGATTTAACTCCGTCCCGCTGATGCGAATCCGGGGCGCATTGGCAGAGACAAGGTTCGGTTGGCTGAGACAGACCTCCAGTTGACTTTGCCGCTGCCCCAAACAACCGGCGACGCGACCGGCTTCTTGCAGGGTTTGTTCCACCGCTTGGCGAGCCAAATCTGGACTATAGATGGCGCGAACCGTGGCGGTGGCTAACACCTGTTCCCGGCGGATGGCCACGTTCCCCTGGCGCAGTTGCCCGATTTCCTGCTCCAAGCGTTCCCGCATGCCTTCAAGTTGGGCAATGTTGGTTTGCAGTTGTTGCCCCTCCTGCCGCAGGCGTTCGGCGCGGGCGCGGGCTTGGGCAATCTGGGTTTGGGCGTGCTGGAGTTGGGCTTGCAGTTGCCCCCGGTCTTTTTTTAATTCGTTGATTTGCGCTTCTAAAAGTTGGGATTCCTGCTCTGCCTTGGCCAATTTCGTTAAGGCTGCCTGGTAATTGCGGTTCACCTGCGCCAGTTTCGCCTCAATTGCTTGCACATTCCGGTCGGCGGTGCGTAATTCCGCCTGGGTGCGCTGGAGTTGGGCACGGGCGGCGCTCAATTCCGCCTGGGCTTCATTTTTCTGGCGTTCGACCTGCTTGAGGTCGTCCTGAATTTGGTGTAAACGAAACAGGCCGTCTCGCAACTGCTGGTCGGCAGCCAGTAAAACCCCCAACGTGGTCGCGGAAATCACTCCACCCGTGACAATCGTCACCAAAACCGCCGTTGTCCGGGGACGTAGTTTGAATAAACTCAGACGGGCTTTGCCGACCCGCGTGCCGATCCGATCCCCGAGGGTGGCGATCAACCCCCCCAATACCAAAATCACCGCCACCAAGGTGTAACCGGCTACCACAACTCACCCCTCGCCCACCAGGGCTACCAGTTCCGCCTCATTCAGTGTAGGAATGCCCAACGCCCGCGCTTTCTCTAGCTTAGCACCCGCCTCCTCGCCCACTACGACATAATCCGTCCGTTGGGTGACACTGGCCCCCACCCGGCCGCCCGCCCGTTCAATCATGGCTTTCGCCTGGGCGCGGGTGAAATGGGGCAGACGGCCCGTCAGTACCACCATTTTCCCCGCCAAGGCACCCTTGGGGGTTGCCGGGGCACAACTCAGGGACAAACCGGCCTGTTCCAGCCGTTGCAGCAAGGCTTGATTTTCCGCGTCCGCAAACCAAGCCTGCACCGCCTGGGCAATCTCCGCCCCAATACCGGCAATGGCGCAGAGGTCGGCCACCTGCGCCTGTTGCAGCGCCTGGACACTGGGGAAATGCTGGGTCAACCGGGTGGCCGTGCCTGACCCGACATGCCGGATGCCCAACCCGTACAAAACCCGCGGCCAAGGCTGCTGGCGCGACCGGTCAATCGCCTGGATCAAATTGGCGGCGGATTTCGCCCCCCACCGTTCCAGAGATTGCAACCGCGCCTGGGTCAAATCGTACAAATCCGCCACCGTCTGCACCCAGCCCAAATCCACCAACTGCTGCGCCACTTTGCCCCCTAGCCCCCGAATATCCAAGGCATCCCGGCTCGCCCAATGGTTAATCTGCTCCCGTACAATCCCCGGACACCGCCGATTCACACAGCGGGTCGCCGCCTCGTCTCCGCCGGCCACCACCGGTTCCCCACACGCCGGGCAATGGCTGGGCAGACGATAGGCCACCGCATCCGGCGGCCGCAGTTCCCGCAACACCTGCACCACCTCCGGGATAATATCCCCCGCCTTGCGAACCACCACCCGGTCGCCGAGGTGAATGTCCAATTCCTGAATCCGCTGGGCATGGTGCAAGGTCGCCCGCGTCACCCGCGTCCCCGCCAACCGCACCGGCGTCAGTTCCGCCACCGGGGTCAGCGTCCCCGTGCGACCCACCTGCACCGTCACCCCCACAATCGTGGCCACCCCCGTTTCTGCCGGAAACTTCCAGGCAATCGCCCAGCGGGGCGCTTTCTGGGTAAACCCCAACGCCGCTTGCATCGCCAGGGAATTGAGCTTCACCACCACCCCGTCCGTACCGTAGGGCAACGCCTGCCGTCGCTCACTCCAGATTTTGTAATACTCTTGTACTGCTTGCAAATCGCCGCATACCCGACTGTGGGGATTCGTGCGAAACCCCCACCGCGCCAGGCATTCCAGCATCTCCTGTTGGCTGGCTCCCTGCCCCCCGATACCCACGCCGTAGGCAAAAAAATCCAACCGTCTCTGCGCCACCAGGCGGGGGTCGAGTTGGCGCAAAGTGCCGGCGGCGGCATTGCGGGGATTGGCAAAAGGCACTTCCCCCTGCTGCTCCCGTTCCCGATTGAGCTGGGCAAACACCGGCTGGGGTAAAAACGCTTCGCCCCGTATTTCCACCTGCGCCGGGGGATGGTCGGTCTGCAAACGCAGAGGAATGCTGCGAATCGTGCGGACATTGGCCGTAATGTTCTCCCCCGTGACCCCATCCCCCCGCGTCGCTCCCCATACCAACACCCCCTGTTCATAAAACAAATTCAGGGCCAACCCATCAATTTTCAATTCACAAATATATAAATCCGGGGGTAATTCCGCCGACCACCATTTCTGCCAACGGTCTTGCCACGCCTGCAGATCCCCCCAAGTAAAGGCATTGTCCAAACTGTAGAGAGGCGTGGGGTGGGTCATACTTGGGAACGCTTGGCTGGGCGAACCTCCCACCCTTTGGGTCGGACTATCGGGAGTAATCCATTCGGGATATTGTTGCTCTAAATCTAACAATTCCCGA
Source organism: uncultured cyanobacterium (assembly GCA_937936705.1). Classification (GTDB taxonomy): domain Bacteria; phylum Cyanobacteriota; class Cyanobacteriia; order Gloeomargaritales; family Gloeomargaritaceae; genus Gloeomargarita. The sequence goes on from CALHCP010000018.1 coordinate 3,260, forward strand.
TACAACTGGTCATAGGTTTCATCCGCCATGATCGGGGCATCCAAAACATAATAGGCGTGAGCCGCTTTTTGTAATAATTGCCGTAATTCAAAAAGCCGTTTTTGGTCTGGATGGGGGGCTAATTCTGCAGCCCAAGGTAAGGCCATTTGCCGTTCATCCATCGGGGCAATGGGAGTGCATCAAAATCCAATAATTTTATTGTAACCCCTGCCCTTGGGCTAAAAATTTTCGCCATAACCGCTGTCCCGCCCGCAGCGCCGCCGGCAAATAAGCCCGATTTTCCCGCAGGATATCCCGCTGGCGCAGGGGTGCGGGAGCCTCCCGCCACCAAGTTTGTATCGTCGGTTCATCCACCTCCGGGTGAAACTGCACCCCCCACACCCGCTCCCCATAACGAAACCCCTGGTGCGGATAGAGATCACCCCTGAACAACCCCTCCGCCCCCTGAGGCAATTCAAACGCATCCCCATGCCACTCAAAAAAATGCATCTGCGGCGGCAAATGCCCCACCACCGGGTCATCCAGCGCCGCTGCCAAACGGGTAATCCGCACCCAACCCACTTCCTGCCCGTAGGCACCCACTGCCACCTTAGCTCCTAAAAAATGCGCTAACATTTGCGCCCCCAAACAGATACCCAACACCGGAATCGCCTCGGCGAAAATCGCTTCTAAGTAACCATACTCCCGGCGCAGAAATTCATATCGATCCAGCTCATACGCCCCCATCAATCCCCCCAAAAGCACCACATGGGAGTAAGAAGCCCAACCGCACTGCGGGGTTTGCCCCTCCCACATTTTGACATATTCATAGGGGATAGACTCCTGATGCAAAACCTCAGCGAAACTGGCCAAGGTGACATCAGGGGAATGGGCAAATACCAGCACTCGCCGAACTTCAGGAAACACCATGCCGAACCGGGTCTAAATTCACCGCAAAAAAAGTCTTAAAAATCGCATCATCGAGGCGATTAAACTCCTGTTGCAAATGGTCGAGAAACTCGTGTAATCCCTGCTGAATCATCTCATCAATCGTCATATATTCCAGGTCGGCGCACAACCGACCCAAACTGCGTTCCACCCCCATATTCCAGTGATTCCATTCCGTACCCGTAATCCGGTAGAGCGAATGCTGCATTTGCCGTAAACAAAACTGCACCGAGCGGGGAAATTCCCGGTCTAAAATGAGAAACTCCGCCACCTGCCGCGGCGTAATCAAATGCCGCCCCCGCTTGCGATACATCTCATAGGCACTGGCGGATTTGAGCAACGCGATCCACTGAATTTCATCCAAAGTCGTGCCCACATCCTGTACCGAAGGCAGCAGTACATAATACTTGACATCCACAATCCGGGTGGTTTTATCCGCCCGCTCCAACAGCCGCCCCATCTGACCGAAATGCCACGCCTCATTGTGGGACATGGTGGCATCCATGACCCCGGCAAAACGATGGCTGGCCAGCTTCACCTCCTGAAAAAACTGATTCAAATCCACCTCTTGGCTATGCTCGGCAGCCCGCTGCACCAGCCAATAAAACGAGTTGACCTCCTGCCACATTTCCGAAGAGATGATTTCCCGCACAGAACGGGCGTTTTCTCGAGCCGTATAGAGACAAGAAACAATCGAATTGGGATAGTGGTCATCAAAGGTTAAAAATTGAATCACCTGTTCTTGCGTCGGGGAACCATATTTTTCTTGAAAAAGGGCTAAATCTCCCGTCACGACCACCAAGGGTTCCCACTGCGCCATACTCTGATCCGGTAAATCCAAAATTAAATGCAAATTCACATCCACAAACCGGGCGACATTTTCGGCCCGTTCAATGTAGCGATTCAACCAATAGACCGAATTGGCCACCCGACTCAGCATTGTTTTACCCCGCCAAAACCCAGGTATCTTTACTGCCACCCCCCTGAGATGAATTGACCACCAGCGACCCTTTCTGCAAGGCCACGCGGGTCAATCCCCCCGGATGAACATAGATTTCTTGAGCATGTAAAATATAGGGGCGTAAATCCACATGCCGACCCTCAAAATGGTCTCCCACAATCGTCGGCACTCTCGATAACGATAAAGTCGGCTGAGCAATAAAATTCCGGGGGAATTGTTGAATTTTTGCAGCGAAACTTTCCCGTTCCGCCGGTGTCGCACTTTGCCCCATCAGCATCCCATAACCCCCGGCTTCATGCGCCGATTTCACCACCAATTCATCCAGATGTTTCAGCACATATTCCCGATCCGCTGCTCGCCAACATAAATAGGTCGGCACATTCTGCAAAAGCGGCTCTGCGTCTAAATAGTACCGAATCATCTCCGGCACATAGGCATAGACCACTTTATCATCGGCAACCCCCGTTCCCGGCGCATTCGCCAGCGCCACCCGCCCGGCGCGATAAACCTCCATAATACCCGGAATCCCCAGCAAGGAATGGGGGTTGAACACCTGCGGATCCAGAAAGACATCATCCACCCGCCGGTAAATCACATCCACCCGTTTCAGCCCCCGGGTTGTCCGCATTTGCACATAACCATCCACCACGATTAAATCCCTGCCCTCCACCAATTCTACCCCCATTTGTTGCGCCAAAAAGGAATGCTCAAAATAGGCAGAATTGTACACCCCCGGCGTTAACACCACCACACAGGGATGGTCTAAATAAGGGGGAGCCAAGTTTAATAAGGTTTCCAATAGGTGACCGGGATAATCATCCGTCGGGCAAATATCCAACATGCGAAACACCTTGGGAAAGGTATTTTTCATCACCCGGCGATTTTCTAATACATAGGACACCCCGGAAGGCACCCGTAAATTATCTTCTAAAACCCACCAATTGCCCTGCCGGTCGCGCACCAAATCACTGCCGGTAATATGACACCACACTCCCCCCGGCGGGTCTAACCCTTGACAAGCCGGTAAATACCCGGCAGATGAGTGAATCACTTCGGCGGGAATGATGCCGTCTTTGATGATTTTTTGATCGTGATAAATATCCTGCAAAAATAAATTCAATGCCTGAATGCGTTGTTTTAAGCCCCGCTCTAAAAAATGCCATTCTTGAGCCGTCACCACCCGGGGGATCACATCAAAGGGCCAAATTCGCTCTTTTTGCGCACTGTCACTATAAACTTGAAAGGTCACTCCCATCTGCATTAAAACCGCTTGCGCCGCCTGTTGCCGCTGCTGCAATTCCCCCGGCGGAAGCTGGTTGATCCGCTCGACTAAAACGGCTACTTCCGGGCGGGGTTCGCCCTGACGCACAAACCATTCATCGTAAAAATCTTCCGGGTCGTAATCGCTAAAATTCACCTGGCAACCGTCCCTATTTCTGAACAAAATGTATGGTAGGCTACAGATTTTTACGCGGTTGATTCCTCAGCAAATCCATGAGAAATTGACTGAAGCGTTATCATAAGTAAATATTACTGAAGGGTATGATGATTATCAACCAATTGGGGCAATTCTGGAACGGCTGGGAAGCCTGGTCACGCATCAATTGTATTGCAATTTGTAGTACATTTGTGCCGTTGATGTTTACGCTGACCGGGGTCACGGTGCTGGGGCTATGGTTCCCGTTCCCCCGGCGGTGGATGCCTCTGAGCGCCGGTTTGGCGGGGGGTTGTGGCCTGCTGTTGTGTCTGCATGTTCTCTCCTGGTTGCACATCGGGGTAGTGCATCCGGTCACTTTTATCCTGGTGGGTTTGAGTCTCTTTTGTGGGGCGGTGAACGGCGGAGCGTTATGGTTGCGCCAAACCCGGCTTGCCTGGGGGCGTTCGCTGCAGTAGATTGGGCAGCCTATCGATCGCCATCCGCATGGAAGGATGAACGGCGGTTGCCGGGGCGTCGGTTCTCCCCAAGGTTCGTTCACTCCGCCGGTCAAGGCCGTCATACTGGCATAGCCGGCCGTAACTTCCCGTTACACTAAAAGCGTTTGCCCTTGGGGTGGCTGTGGCATGTCGGGTGAATGGCTGGCTTTGGTGCGGCTGTACGGGACTTTGCTGGTTTGCATCGGTTTGGGTTGGGGGATAGGGTCTCATTTACACCCGAAATTACTCAACCCAGTCGGCAAATTCCTGTTTTGGCTGGGGATGCCTGTGAGTGTGCTGGGTTTTTTACTGAATGTGCAACTGTCCTGGCGGGTCTGGGGGGCGGGGCTGGTCTCCCTGCTGGCGTTTTTGGGGGCGTGGGGGCTGGGGGAACTCTGGTTGGCGCGCTGGGGGCAACGCTGGCCTTCGCCGCAACGGGGCAGTTTTTTACTGACGGCGATGGTGGGCAACACGGGCTATGTGGGCTACCCGGTGTGTCTCTTTCTCGTGGGGTCGGATTATTTCGCCTGGGCGGTGGTGTTTGATTTGACCAATGCGCTGGCGGGTTCCTTCGGGTTGGGGGTATGGTTGGCGGCGCGGTTGGGGGAACAAGGGGCGCACCCTGGGTTGGCCTTGGTGCGCAATCCGATTCTCTGGTCGGCCTTGCTGGCGTTGGCCTTGTACCCGCTGGCTCGCCCCTGGTGGTTCGATGCCGGTTTGCAAAGACTGGCTTGGGGCGTGGTGGTGATTTCTCTGGTGTTGACCGGCGTGCGGCTGAGTCAAATTCGCCGGTGGGGGCAACTCAAACCGGTGTGGGTCAGTTTAGGCATCAAAATGCTGGGCGTGCCGTTGCTGGTGGGAATCATCTTGCAAGGGTTGCCTTTGCCGCCACCGCTGCGTTTACTGCTGGTGCTCCAGTCGGGGATGCCCCCGGCGCTGGCCACCTTGATCCTCACCGAAACCTACGGGTTGGCACCGGGGTTGACCGTAGGTGCGATTGGGCTGGGGTTGGGGCTGTTGCTGGTCACCCTGCCCCTGTGGTTATTCCTGTTCGGCTAGGGGGTGTTTTCGGCCTCCTCAGCCGGGTGAAAGTCGTTAAAATTGATCTGGCGATTACCGTCGGTACAGTACACTAGGACAGGTTTCGAGCGAGTTCCCGTGCAACCCACTGACCCGAATAAGTTTACCGAAAAAGCCTGGGAAGCGGTTGTCAAATCCCAGGATATTGCCCGCCGCTACCGGCAACAACAACTGGAGGTGGAACATCTGCTGCTGGCGGTGCTGGAGCAGAACGATTTTGGTGCCAAAATGCTGGAGCAAAGCGGCTGCAACCTGAGCCAATGTGTCCAGCAGATTGATACCTTCGCCCGGCGGCAACCCCAGGTGAATCAGGGCAGCGGCCAGCTCTATCTCGGGCGTTTTCTGGATATATTGCTGGATCGAGCCGAGGCGCAACGCTTGACCTGGAATGATGAACTCATCTCGGTGGAACATTTTCTCCTGGGGTTGAGTGAAGATGAACGCCTGGGGCGGCGGTTGTTGCAGAGTTTGGGAGTGACCACCGAGCAGCTCATCACCGCCATTAAAACGATTCGGGGCAACCAACGGGTGCAAGACGCCAGCCCGGAATCCCACTACCAAGCCCTGGAACGCTATGGTCGGGATTTGACCGAACAGGCGCGGGCGGGCAAACTCGACCCGGTGATCGGGCGGGATGAAGAAATTCGCCGGGTGGTGCAGGTGTTGTCCCGGCGCACCAAAAATAATCCGGTGTTAATCGGGGAGCCGGGGGTGGGGAAAACCGCCATTGCCGAGGGGTTGGCGCAACGGATTGTCAACGGCGATGTACCGGAATCCTTGAAAAATCGCCGCCTGATCTCTTTAGATTTGGGTAGTTTGCTGGCCGGTGCCCGCTACCGGGGGGATTTTGAGAAGCGTTTGCAGGCGGTACTCCGGGAAGTCACCCAAGCGGAAGGGCAGGTGGTGTTGTTTGTGGACGAACTGCATACCGTGGTGGGCGCCGGGGCAACCCAGGGAACCATGGACGCCAGCAATTTGCTCAAACCCATGTTGGCGCGGGGCGAGTTGCGCTGCATCGGTGCCACCACGCTGGATGAATATCGGAAATACATTGAAAAAGATGCCGCTTTAGAACGCCGCTTCCAACCCATCCGGGTCGAGGAACCCAGTTTGGATGACACCGTGGCGATTCTGCGGGGTTTGAAAGAGCGCTACGAAGTGCATCACGGCGTCAAAATTGCCGATGCGGCTTTAGTCGCCGCGGTGGTGCTGTCCATTCGCTATTTACCGGATCGGTTTTTGCCCGATAAAGCCATCGATCTGATTGACGAAGCGGCGGCCAAATTACGCATGGAAATCACCTCCAAACCCGAAGAATTAGAAGTCCTTGACCGGCGCTTGATGCAACTGCAAATGGAGCGTTTATCCCTTCTGGAAGACCGGGATCGGGTCAGTCAAGAACGCCTGCGGAAAATTGACCAAGAAATTGCCGCCATTAGTGCCCAACAGGAAGAACTCAATAATCAATGGCAAGGCGAAAAACAGGTCTTAGAAGCGATTAAAGCCCTCAAAGAAGAAGAAGAACAAATCCGGGTGCAAATCGAACAGGCGGAACGCAATTACGACCTGAATCGCGCCGCGCAGTTAAAGTACGGTCGCCTGGAATCGTTGCATCAGGAATTGGAAGCCAAAGAAGCCGCCCTATCGGAAATGCAAACCCGCAGTTCTACCCTTTTACGCGAACAAGTCACCGAAGCCGATGTGGCCGAAATTGTCGCCAAATGGACGGGGATTCCGGTGCGGCGTTTATTAGAATCGGAGCGGCAAAAACTGTTGCATTTGGAACAGTATTTACACCAAAAAGTGATCGGGCAAGCGCAGGCGGTCAAAGCCGTATCAGCGGCGATTCGCCGAACCAGAGCCGGTTTGAAATCCCCCCGCCGTCCGATTGGTTCCTTTTTATTTCTCGGCCCGACGGGGGTCGGTAAAACGGAACTGGCTCGCACCTTGGCCGAAGCCCTGTTTGATAGTGAGCAGGCGCTCGTGCGTTTGGATATGTCGGAATACATGGAGAAGCAATCCATCTCCCGCCTGTTGGGGGCACCGCCGGGGTATGTGGGCTATGAAGAAGGGGGGCAATTATCGGAAGCCATTCGCCGCCGTCCCTACGCCGTTCTCCTATTAGATGAAATCGAAAAAGCCCACCCCGATATTTTTAACATTTTGCTGCAAATTTTAGATGACGGGCGGGTGACGGACTCCCAGGGGCGCCTGATTGATTTTCGCAATACCATCATCGTCATGACCAGTAATTTGGGCAGTGAATTGATCTTGGAAGGCGCGGAAACTGCGGCATTTTTAGAACCCAAAATCCGGCAACTGCTCACCAGCCAGTTCCGCCCCGAATTTCTCAACCGCATTGATGAAACCATTATTTTCCACTGCCTCGACCGCGCTCAACTCCGAGAAATTGTCAATTTACAACTCGGCCAGCTCCAGCAATTATTAACCGAACAAAATGTCACCCTGGAAGTCACGGTAGCGGCTCAAGATTACCTGGTGGAGGTGGGGTATGACCCGGCCTACGGCGCACGACCTTTGCGCCGCGCCATTCAACGGGAACTGGAAAATCCTTTGGCCGATTTGCTCCTGAGTCAGAGCCGCAGCGGGGCTTGGAAAATCGTGGTGGATGTGCAAGGCGGCAACCTCCATTTATCCCCCAGCACCGAAACTCATTTAACCCTCACCGGTCGGGTTTGATCGGCGAATCAGCCAGTAGCTGATTGCCAAAGCCAGCACAGCGGCAGCCAGTCCGATTAATCCCAAACCCGAAGTTTTCCCCAAGTCAAGAATGATGATTTTACGAGCCACGGCGACCAAGGAAGTCGCGATGACCAATTCCACTTGAAAGACATGTTTACGCAAATAACCCGTGATATTTTCCAAAATTTCCAACGCAATTAAAATATTCAAAAATGCCCCAAAAATACTAAATAAATTCTGACTAAAAAAACCTTGCGGTTCTGCCGCTAAATCATGGATCAGTAAACGGATCAGGTCAATCGTGGCCACCCAAATCACCCCCATCATCGCCAGGGACAAAAAGCGGGCGACCATGGATTCGATTGCCCCAATCATCCCTAAAAACCGCTCCTCGTGCCAGCAATGGCTCAGCCACCGAAAAAAACGTTTCATTGCGGGGATAACCGGCAAAAGCCACCTCTACTATCGCCTATTTCCAACCGTTGAGGAACAGAAAACCCGCGATGAGTATCCCCATCAAAATCGTCAATAGATACAGTTGCGATTTGCCACTGGCACTGTATTTGAGCAATTGGCCGCTAAAAATGGTCGAAACCCCCACCAAATTCACCAACCCATCGACCACATAACGATCCAACCAGGCGGTTAACTGCGCCAGGTAGCGCACCCATTGCACCACCGTGGCCTGGTACACCTGCTCCATGTAAAAATCGTAGGCCAAAAAATCCTGCCCAAACCGCCACAGAGGTTGCGTTGAGCGCAGCCCCCGTCGTTGCAAACCCAACCTCCCCCCCACCACGCACCCCAGCACACTGCTACCGATCAGCAAAACCACCTCCCCTCGTTGCCAACTCCCCCAGACCACCGGCGGCTCCCAGCCATGCAAGAGTACAGGTGTCAACAACGTAATTACAATCATTGCTACCATCGGTACCGCCATCGGCCATGCCACCTCCGGGGTACGACGGGTCTTCAGTTGCGGTGAACCGAGAAAGACCAAACGCAAGACACGGGTCAGGTTCAACGCATTCAGGAAATTGACCGTTAAAACCAACCCCAATACCCAAACCGGCATGGTGAGAAACCAGCGGCAAAAGACCCAAAAGATGCCCAACGGGAATAAGCCGATTAACCCCAATGCACCGATGACAAAACTAGTCGTAGTTACGGGTAATCTGCGCCAGATACCCCCCATTTCGGTAATATCTTGGCTGGAAGTTGTAAGAATGATGGCACCGGCACTCATAAACAAAAGTGCTTTCGCAACCCCATGAGCGAATAGTAATAAAAAGGCTATTTCCGGTTGCTTCAAGCCGACACAGATAAACACTAATCCTAAGTAGGCACTGGTGGAGTGCGAAAACGTGCGTTTAATATCAATTTGGGCGATGGCCATTAAAGAAGTTCCTATGGCGGTAATCGTACCCAGGATGATGAGCGTGTCTAAAGCGAGGGGCGAACGCGCCAGCACGGGTTCCAACTGAATCAATACATAAGCACCCGCCGACACCACAATCGAATTGCGTAAAATGGAAGCCGGATTCGGCCCTTCCATTGCCTCATCTAACCACAAATGCAAAGGAAACTGGGCGCATTTTCCCGTCGGCCCGGCAATCAAAGCCAAGCCCAGTAAGGCCCAGAGGGTGGGAGAAAGCGTTGCCGTCGCCGCCCAGTCGCTAATTTCCGTAAAGGTTAGCCCGGCGCCCAAACTCGATAAAGCCACCACCCCCATCAGGAATAAAACATCCCCAATCCGTTTGGTTAAAAAAGCATCCCGCGCCGCCGTCACTACCAACGGTTGAGCATACCAAAAACCGACCAATAAATAAGTCGAAAGCGTCAGCATTTCTAAGAGCATATAACTGAAAATCAGGGAATCACTCAGAGCAATCCCCCCTAAGGCCGCTTCAAAAAAGCCCATTAATCCATAAAAACGAGCCAATGACCAATCTTTTTCCATATAGCCCAAGGCAAACACCTGAGCAATTAAAGTCAGGGTTGTAACCGTTGTGAGAGCCAATAAACTTTTGGGGGATAGGGTTACGGCTAAAGTCAGATCCAAATCCGCAACTTGTAACCAGTGAAACGTCAATTCCTGGGGAACAGAGCTATTCCCAACGATCAATGCCCACACCCCATGCACAAAAGCCAAAAAGGAAGCCAAGATATTCAAATAAGCCGCTGGGCGGGAGCCGGTGCGTTGAATCAAACCCAACGACCAAGGTAAAGTTGCGATTGCTCCTAGCAAACCATAGGCGGGGATCAACCAAACCGTAGCCAAAAGCCATTGATTCATAACGTGCTGATAGATAGGGCGGAACTCTATCTTTTTAGATTACCAATAACATCCCCCTTCTACCACCTGAAAATTTCCCGGCACCTCGGTAGGTGCCGGACGCCGCCAATGTTCATTAAATAAAGTTTGAAAGAAGGGATCATCGTCCCAGCGTTTACCCCGGATGCCAAATAAAATCTGGGTTGCTCCCCCCAAATGAATCGCCTTTTTCCCTAAACGTTTAACTGCTGCTGCCAAAGGTAAACCATAGGCGCCGGCGCCGATAATGGCAACATCAAAATCAATTTGACTCATCTGCTCCACCATCCAAGCCAAGGCGGCAAACCAATCCGAAAAATTGCATTCATTCCCGGCAATGGATTGCACCGATTTTAGGGTTTTTAACTCAAATTCGGGTAAGATTTTGGGATTCTGAAAGAGGCATTCTCGTTGCTGGTATTGCTGTTGAATCGTCTCGGCAAAAGGATGAATCACTAAAACTCTTTTGCCCTCTAATGCTTCTGACCAAGGCTCTTCATGGTAATAGGGTTCTAAGTCTTGCAGTTTAACTTTAATCGCTTGGGATAGGTAGTTACTTAAAATTTGCTCCTCCGGCAACCACGAACCGAGAATATCAATAATGGTTATATCCGCAAGCATGCGCTCACAAAATCGCTCTAAATACTCCGGAGTCGCCGGGAAAAACCCGGCATTGTACCGCATTTTTTTCCGGATATTGTCATCCCACCAAAAAGGACGAGTTGCTCCCCTAATATAAGCCAGACTTTTTTGACCCCAAAACTGGGACTTTTGTTGAATACTATGATGGTGCATTAAAGCTGCCATTTCGACACCCCCAAACCGGCAGATCATACAGGGTTCTGGAGTTAGGATTTTGGCTCGGATAACATCACTCGCCGCTTGCCCAGAGTAATCCACTGCCGGCAAAGATGGAGCGGAATGCTGATTCAGCAATTTTTTGCCCCAGCCATACGCTCGCCGGGCAGTATTGAGTATCGAAATGGCCGATGGATGAACGGTCATCATGCTTACCAATAGGCTTTTACCCGGTCAATTTTCGGGGGTACTTCGTGGGGAGCTGGCCGTACCCAATGTTCATTGTACAACTGTTGAAAGAAAGGCATCTCATCCCATCTTCCCCCCTTGATGCCAAATAGAATTTGGGTTGGGCCTCCTAAATGAATCCCCTTTTTGCCCAGGCGTTTTACATAAGCAGCAAGGGGCAATCCATAGGCACCGGCACCAATAATTGCGACATCAAATTCAATCTTGCTGATTTCATTGCACATCCAATCAAAGGCGGCAAACCAATCCGCAAAACCACAGTCATTCCCCGCAATGGATTGCACCGATTTTAAGGTTTTGAGGGTAAATTCGGGTAAGATTCTAGGATTCTCAAATAGCCGTTGCCGTTTCTGATACTGGCGTTGAATCGTCTCCGCAAAAGGATGCACGACTAAAACGGTTTTCCCCTGCAATGCTTCTGACCAAGGGTATTCATGGTAGTAAGGCTCTAAATCTGGGAAACTGATGAATTTCGCCTGCGTCAAAAAATGCTGAATTTGCCGAACATAACCGTCTTGTTTCCCTTCCCAAAAAGCCAAAATATCAATGAGGCGGGCATCCTCCAGCATTTTTTGAGAAAATCGCTCTAAATACGCCGGTGTATCCGGGAAAAAACCCGCATCAATGCGCATGGACTCCTGGGCACTTTTGTCCCACCAAAAATGTAGAATTTTACCCTGGATATAATTCCAGGATTTTTCCCCCCAATACGCCGAAGCCCGCCGAATATGGTAGGCTCGTAACGTCGCATTTAATTCCACATTACCAAACCGGCAAATCATACAAGGATGGGGAGACTCCAGCGTTTTTTTAATATAATCACTGCCCGCTTGACCGGAATAATCCACCCCTATCGGTGCGGGTTTGGGTAAGGGCAAACTCCCGTAAATGCGGCGGCCTAATTTTAATAATTTAATTGCGGTAGGGCTAGGATACAAGGGAGAATCACCTCAAATTTCTGCATAGTACCACAAGGATAGAGCAATGTAACTGGATTAGAGCACCAAAGTCGGGGGCTGCGCTCCGGCGACCGCTTATTCTTGATGGATAGAGGTGTCCTTTAACCATTCCCATTCGCAAAACATCGCCGCCTGTCCGTGTAAGACTCCCATGCGATCCCGCACATTCCACAAAATGGCATTGCGCATGGCAAATCTGCGTCCTTGCCGAGTGATGCGAATGCCTTGGTAATTTTGCGCCCAGCCCCGTTGCTGAACCTGTTGTAAAAAAAGCTGGCGTTCCGGTTGCAATTCTAACTCGGCTGATAGCCGCGAAGGTAGGCCGATGAATTGATCCCAGGTGGTTTCCCATAAATCCAAAGCCATTTGATTCCCATAGTTAAACCGGGGATCGCTCTGGGTATCGTGGGATAAAATGACTTGGGGGGCATAAAATAATTGCTTTGCCAAGGCTGCCAAGGGACTCATCTCTGGGATTAATGCTTGCCCGGTCCAATCATAAAAACTCTGCACCAAAAGGACACTGTGTTGCTGTACCCACTGCTCTTGCCAAGGTTCTAACATGAGCGTTACCTAACCCTGGTTGCGGTTCCGAGCATCCAATTTGGCTCGCACCGCCTGAATGTCCTGCCACATCAGCCATTTCGGACTACCCACCTCCCGGGAAGGGTTGCGTAACAGATAGGCCGGATGCAACACCGGCATACAGTCATAACCCTGCCAGGTGAACCATTGCCCCCGGATTTTGGTAATGCCCCGTTTGTCCCCCAAAATGGCCTGTACCGCCACCGCGCCGGTGAGCAAAATAATTTGGGGATGCACCAGCCGAATCTGCTCCAATAAATAGGGTTTACAGGCGGCCACTTCCTCGGGTTCGGGGTTGCGGTTGCCCGGTGGCCGACATTTCACCACGTTACAGATGTACACATCCCGGTCGGGGTCAAAGTTGACGGAGGCGAGAATTTTATCCAATAACTGCCCTGCCCGTCCCACAAAGGGTAAACCGGTTTCATCTTCCTGCTGCCCCGGCCCTTCGCCGATAATCATCAACGGGGCTTGGGGATTGCCCCGGTGCACCACTACCTGGGTACGGGTGGCGGCCAAACCGCATTTTTGACAGGTGAGACAGGCGGCCGTTAATGCCTCCAGATGGGCATAACGCTCCGGTGACGGCGAGGGAGCCGCCTCGGCGGCGGAGGATTCCATTAATTGAAATAAATCCATTTGCTCTGCCATCAATCATGCCCCAATTAAGCCAAATTATTGGCTTCCGGCTGAACCTTGCAGGGTTCAACCCGGCTTTTTTGCCCCCAAGTTTGAATCACCTGTTCTAAAGCCGGAATATGCACATCCCGCTGCGGAAAGGGAATGGTAATATTATATTTTGCTAAACTCTCAACCACTTTGTAGTACAAGTCACTTTTAATCCGAAATTGCTCCCGCGGTTCACAAATCCACACCAGCAGGTCAAACAGGATGGCACTGTCCCCAAAATTGACCAACCACACCTGCGGTGCCGGATTCGCCAACACGTCGGGATGACGGCGAGCCGCTTCCAAAAGCGCCGTGCGCACCGTCTCCACCGGGGAACCGTAGGCTACCCCGACCGGCACATGCAGACGCGACACCGGATTACCCAAACTCCAGTTAATCACCTGGTTATCCACAAACCGAGAATTCGGCACAATAATCGACACCCGGTCCAAGGTGCGAATTTCGGTTGTCCGAGTGCCAATGCGTTCAACGGTGCCCTGTAAGTCCCCGACGTTGATAAAATCGCCGACTTGAATCGGGCGTTCCAAAGTAATAATTAAACCACTGACAAAATTATTAGCCGTATTTTGCAGCCCAAACCCAATCCCGACCCCCAGGACACTGGCCAACAGGGTAAGCGAACTGACATCCAAACCCCAAATTTGTAACAGAACAATTGCCCCTAACAACACTACGGCATAACGGGTAAATACCGCCACCAATTCCCGTACCCGTTGGTCTGCCCCCGCCACCAAAAGGATGCGGGATTTGAGTAAACTTGCTACCGTCCCCGAAAGGATCCACAACAGGACAAATAGCGTTAAAAGGACTAATAAATCGAGTACCGAATAGCCCCGCTCCCCCAGAGTGACAATGGCGGTCGTCAGCCCCACCACCAAAGAACGCACCAGGTAATAACGGGCGCTACGGCTCAAGGGAAACAAATCGGTGGTATAGACCAAAACCGCCAACCACAAGCCGGTTTGCATCCCGACAAAAGCCATCTGGCCGATCAAGCGCAAGGTGCCTTCCAGATGCGGTGCCTGGGTGTGCACCATGCGGGTGAGATGACGCACAAACCAACGGCGCAACCACCCCAAGCCCAAATGCCCCAGCACCGCCAGCACCAGGATCACGGCGGTGAAACTCAACGCCTGGGAACGGTACGTCGGGTCGCGTTCGTTGGTTGCCCGCACCAGGGCGTTGTCAATTTCCCGCTTCCAAACTTCCGCCTGCACCGACGGACTCCGTTCCCCTGCCACATCCGCACTGGTAACCGTTAACAGATGTTGGTTGTTCAACCGCAAGGTCAACTGGCCGGTGGTGGGATCCTCGACAATCGTCACCTGCGACTGGCGCTTGGGGTCAGCCTGTCTTTGCTCGATTTCCTGAGCCAGTAAGCGATTCACCGCATCCGCCCGCTCCACCCCGGTCAACGTCCCGGAATCCCGCACATCAAATAAAGGGCGACCGTCCACCACCACGGCAGAGGCGCGCCGGGATAAGAGCTGTACAGGGCGTTGCTGGGCTGCCACCGGCAGGGTGGTCACCAACCACCAAGTCCCCACCAGTACCACCAGAATGCTCAACCAGCGACGGATGCTCGCCATGTATTTGCTACCCACACTATTTCCAGTCTAACCTACCCCACGGTGTCTGCGGGGACAACCACCGCAGTGATTGTATAACTTCCGTAATTACACAGACGGCTGGTTTTGAGCCGCAGCGCCGCCAGGGTTTGCTCAATCCGGGGTTCGGTCTGGGCCCCTTCTAAATCTACCGAAAAGAAATATTCCCCCAAGGAGCGGCGGGTGGGACGGGATTCAATGCGGCTGAGGTTAATGTCTTGTTCGGCAAAGTGGGTCAAGACCTGCACCAAAGCTCCCGGGCGATTTTCCGGCACACTAAAGGCCAAGGTGGTATGGGTGCCCAGCCGCTGAAAGGTGGCTCCGATCACCCAAAAGCGGGTCAGGTTATCGGCGGCCAAATCCGCCGCCAAGACGGGTAAATGTAACGCCTGTGCCGCCCGTGGCGCAGCAATCGCCGCCGCTTGGGGTTCCCGCTCAACGTACTGCAAGGCTTCCGCCGTCGAACGGGTGGGCAACCAGGGGATGTGCGGTAAATGTTCCTCCAGCCAATACTGACATTGACCTAACGCCTGCGGATGGGAATAGACCCGTTGAATCTGCTGAATTTCCGAGCAGCGGCTGATCAGGGCGTGCAGAATCGGCAAAATTAACCCCTGCTGGATGTACAGATGCGGCAGCCGCCAGAGTAAATCCAGGGTCATGGTGACGCTCCCTTCCAGGGAATTTTCCACCGGCACTACCCCGTAATCTGCCTCACCTTGCGCCACCTGATGCAACACCTGGGCAATGGTGCTGGTGGGGAGCCAAATCGGATGCCGCCACGGTTGACCGAAGTAATGGGCGACGGTTTCGCTGTTAGTACCCGCCGGACCGAGATAAGCAATGCGTGGATCGGGGGACATTGGTGTTAAGATAATTTACAATCCTAAGTTCCAGGTATTACATGTTGGTGCATTTTGCGGCTCAGGAGTCGGTTACCGTTCCTGTACCGCGCCAACCTATTCCTATTGAACATTACCTGCGGCAGCCCCAGCGTCTGGTCTATGCGATTGCCGACCCGCAACAGGTCGAACCGCTGACCGAGCAAGTTTATCGTTTGAAAATGCGCCCGCGCAATTTCTTCACGTTTACCATTCAGCCGGTGGTGGATATGCGGGTGTGGACCGAAACCTCGAATATTCTGCGATTACAGTCTGTGGGTTGTGAAATCCGAGGTGTGCCCTACATTGACCGGCGGTTTCGTTTGAATTTAACCGGGACGTTACAGGCGGTGCGCTCCCAGCGGGCCTCGTCTTTGGTGGGGCAGGCTTCCTTGCAGGTGGAGGTGGAGGTGCCGCCGCCCTTGAGTATGATGCCCAAAATCATTGTGGAAGCTGCGGGTGATAGCCTGCTGGCGAGTGTGTTGGGCTTAATTAAACAGCAGTTAACCCGGCAGTTGATCGCCGATTATCAGCAGTGGGTGGTCAGTACCACTCAGGCGCATCCCGACCGGCACGGCACCTGGGTCTGGGAAACCTGACAGGGGCGAAACGATAAACGATGGATGCTGCTGGGGCCGTAGCGGCGTAAGGCCAGGCGGTGGGCGGGGGTGCCGTAGCCTTTATTACGGGTTAAATCATAGACCGGGTATTCGCGGCTGAGCTGGTGCAGGTGGTCATCCCGCCAGACTTTAGCCAGGATACTGGCGGCGGCGATGGCGATTTCGCTGGCATCGCCCCCGATCACCGGTCGTTGGGGGTAGGGCAGCCCGGGAATGGCATGGCAGCCATCTACCAGGCAGACATCCGGGGGCTGAGGAATTGCCAGAATTGCCCGCCGCATGGAGAGTAGGGTGGCTTGGAGAATGTTGTAGGTATCAATTTCCTTGGGGTCGGCCCAGGCGATGTGCCAGGCGAGGGCGATGTTTTGAATCGGGGCAACCCAGGCGCGCCGTTGCTGGGGGGATAGCCGTTTACTTTCCTGGAGTCCCCCATGGGCTAAGGCGGCGCGCCCCTGGGCATCCAGGACGACGGCGGCACTGACCACCGGGCCGCAGAGGGCACCGCGTCCGACTTCATCCACGCCCAGTTGTCGGTGGGTTAACATGGGCACAACACGGGGGATGGCTATGGCTGAGTTTACTTCTTTCTACAGCATCTTCAGTGACTCGATGCCCATGTATGCCCCGGCGACGGTCGTGGGTCAATATTTGGATGCCCATCAGGAGTGGTTTCAACGCTGCGCCCAGCCGATGCAGGTGGAACCGATTGGGGACACGGGTTATGCGCTGGGATTGGGACGGTTCGGGGCTTTGGGGTATGAATTGGAACCCCGGATCGGTTTGGATTTACTGCCCGCCGATGCCCAAACGTACCGTATTCGCACGGTGCCGGTGCCGGGCTATGACCCGCAGGACTACCAGGTGGATTTTCAGGCCAGCCTGACGTTGGTGGAGGCTGCGGTTCCTGCCGATGTCCAAACGGAATTGCCCCATTTATCGGTGATGACCCGGGTGGATTGGCATTTGCATTTAGGGGTGGCAGTCCGTTTTCCCCGCTTTATCAAGGTGTTGCCGGAAGCGTTGATCCAACGCACCGGCGACCGGGTGTTGTGGCAAATTGTGCGGCAAGTTTCCCGCCGGTTGACCCGCCGCGTCCAGGAGGATTTTCACCACAGCCAAGGCTTGCCCTTGCCCCGACCGGTGCATCATTTTCGCTGGTGGCGCAAGTCGCCCGCTCCCGGCGACCACCCAGTCTGTTAAACGGGGGAAACGCCGGTGTGCCAGCGTTATCGGTCGGGTAGTCCCTGTAAGAGATGTTCGACCCAGGTGTGGAGCCAACTGCCGGGGGTGAGACGGGTGTAAATCTGCTGTAAGAGGTATGCTGGGCCATCGGCGGCCCAGGTGATGCCCTGTTGCAGGTAGGTGCGGGCGATGCGTTGGAACCCATAGCTGGTGAGGCCGCCCCAGAGACCCAGCATACCCGTTTCCCACCAGCCCTGGCTCAACCCCAGTAAACCCACACTGCCGCTGCTGACGCACAGGGCGGTGAGCACCCGCTGGATGCCGCGGCGGGTTATCGGTAAATGCAGGCGGCGGCTGAGCCACACCAGGGTGCATAGATCGGTTCCCAGCGACAACAGGACGCTGACCCATGCCGCCGGACTGAAGGTTAAAAGCAGGGATTTGGCGAGGACAGGAGTCCAAGGCAGGGGAGTTTGCCCCTGTTTGCTTGCCCATTGCCGCTCTTGGATGGCCATCCGGGTCAAGCGATTGACACAGCGAATCGGCAGTTCCTGGTCGAGCAGATGCCGGAGGACGGTTTGGGCGGCGGTGACATCCACCGGTAGGTCAACGGTATCCCATGCCACCCGGCCATCCGGCCATTCGCTGCGCACGGCTTGACGATGCGGGGCTAAGCGTACCGCTACGGTGGCGATGATATTGCCTTGGGCAGGGGGGAATGGCATCGGTTCCCCACCCGGCCGATTCACCACCCGGACAACCGGACGACCCCAACTTTTGAGGGTGAGGGCTAATTCCGAGGGTGCCGTTTCCAGGTGCGGAACCACCCAAAAACAGACATCGGCTTGGGCCAGGGCGGTTTGAATCACCGTCGCTTGCTCACTGCTCCAGCCGGGGGTATCCGTCCACAACAAGGGCGGGTCAGGGGTCAAAATGCTCATCGGCCAAGCGGTGGTTCCCGCCACCACCGGCACCGGGTGGATCAAATGGCGCAGCAGGCTGGTTTTGCCCACCCCCGGCACCCCGACAATCACGATAGATAAGCAATGGCTCGGCGATAAGCTACTCTCATCCCCCAACCAGGGTTGATAGCGTTGCCAATGCGCCAGGCTTTGGGTCGTAATGGCTTGCCAAAA
>CALHCP010000019.1 GCA_937936705.1 uncultured cyanobacterium
GGTGGGAAAAACTCAGTAGGCCTTCGGGCGACAACTTTATACAAGCTCCAAGATCATTCATACTTTATTAATTTGGGACAGGCGTTCGCCGGGGCGCAGCCCTAGACTTGATTTCTCCATCAACTCGGCCGGCTCCAATCCTAGTATCCTAATTGAGGGGAGACTCGTACTCTCCGGGAATTCTCCGTCATGTCGGGATGCCGACCGATGGTTATCTGTAAAAGTACCCTTATGAACCCATTCAAAATTGCGCTGACAAAATTAGGATTATGTACAGTTATTTTTCTGACGCTCACCGGTTGCGAAGGGAGCAGCTTAGAGCGTTCCTTAGCCCCTGACCCCAAACTGACTTCCCCAACCCCGGTCGCCAGTCCCACCCCCGAACTGACCGCGACACCCAGCCCTACCCCAACCCCGGAAGTGGTGGTCACCCCCTCCCCCGTGGCCCTCGCCGATTTGAGTGCCGTGCCGTCGGCCTTGCAACCTTTCGTGCAAGATGTGGTGAATTTGCAGGTGATTCCCGTTGCCGAGATTCAACTCAACCAGCCGGTAACCCGCCGCCAATTTGCCCGTTGGTTGATGAACGTCCAACAACGCCTCTACCAAAACCAAATCGAACGGCAGGTGCGCCCCGCTACCCCCGGCAGTCCCCCCTTGTTTACCGATGTACCCCGTTCCGACCCGGATTTTGCTGCCATTCAGGGGCTGGCGGAAGCGGGTATTATTCCCAGCCGCCTGACCGTGAGTACTAATCCTCCTACCCGGTTTCAACCGGACCAGCCCCTCACCCGGGAAACCCTGGTGGCCTGGAAAGTCAGTCTGGATGTGCCCGGCGCCTTGCCCGCGGCGAGCGGAACGGACGTGAGTCAAGTCTGGGGATTTCAGGATGTGGCAAAAATCAAACCCTGGGCACTGGGGGCGTTGGTCGCCGATGCCGGCCATGAACCCAGTACGGTGCGGCGGGTGTGGGGACGAACCGGCTTGTTTTTACCAGAGAAACCCGTCAGTCAAGCCCAAGCCCTGGCCGCCCTTTGGTCCTTTGGCAGTGGCGATACCCTGGTAACTGCCCGGGATAGCCTTAAATAACCCCCCGCATTTCCTGCACTACCCCGTCCCGGATGACTACTTCCACCTGCATTTTTTCGATCAGATTTTCGCCCACCTTCACCGTGAAATATCCATCCAATTGGCCTTGGTTGACCTCCTGTTCCATTTCCAGAGTTTGCACCTGGGTTAATTGGGTCAGGATTTGATTTTTTTGGTCGAGTAATTTACTTTTTTCGTCGTTGGCTTGAAATTGAATCGAGCTAATTTGCTCGGTGACTTGGGGACTGGCGGGTTGTTTTTTCAGTTCGGTGACCGCCCGTTGCACCTGCATATCAATCTGCTGAGTACGCGCATCAATTTGATTGATTTGGGATTGCAAAATTTGCAGAGTTTCTTCTTTCCAACGGGGCGTAACGATAACTTTAATATTCACCGCCCGTTTCAGCACCAATCCCGTCATGTCTGTCATACTTGAACCCGATATGAGATGAACATTTGTGATCATACCCCGGATTGAGAATTATCCAACCCCCAGCCCTTGCAATTGCAGGCGGTGTAAATGGGCATAAAGCCCCTGCTGACTGAGCAATTCCTGATGAGAACCCGATTCAATCAATTGCCCGGATTTTAATACCAAAATCCGGTCCACCCGGCGAATGGTGGATAACCGATGGGCAATGATCACCGCCGTTCGTTGCTGTAATAAGGTCTGCAAGGCCGATTGGATCAGGGCTTCGGTACGCACATCCAAACTGGCGGTGGCTTCATCCAAAACGAGAATGCGAGGTTGGCGAATGGCGACCCGCGCAAAAGCAATCAACTGTTTTTGCCCGGTGGAGAGATTACTACCCCGTTGCCGCACCGGCGTGTGGTAGCCCTGGGGCAAATCGGCAATCCATGCGTGCAAATTTAACTGGCGGGTGATGGCCTCGACCGCCTCTAGGGAATAGGATTCGCCTAACACGATATTGCTATAAATATCCCCACTAAATAAAAATGGCTCTTGCAGGATCACCCCTACATACCGGCGTAAATCCTTTTGGGCAAGGTGGCGCAGGTCAATCCCGTCAATCAAAATGCGCCCTTGGTGGGGTTCGTACAAACGACAGAGCAGGCGAATCACCGAACTTTTCCCCGCTCCCGTCGGCCCCACCAGCGCCACTTTCTCCCCCGGGCGAATGGTAAAATCTAGGTTTTGGATCGCCAATTCACCGGCTTGATAGCCAAAGGAAACCCGCTCAAACCGAATTTCGCCTCCCCCCTGTGCCGGTAAAATCAAAGGCTGTACGGGGTCATCAATGCTCACCGGTTGGGCACGAATTTCCCGAATCCGCTCGACCGCCGTTAAACCCGCCTGAATTAAGGTGAATTTTTCCGCCAATTCCCGCAGGGGGTCGAATAATCTCTGGGCAAACAGAATAAAACTCGCCAACACCCCAAAAGTTAAATAATTGCCCAACACCAAGTGCCCCCCCACCATCAAGACCACCGCGGTCGCCACCAAAGCAATCCACTCCAGGGTGGCGGATATGGCGGAATCATGGAAAATCGTTTGATCCACCGCGCGGTTATAACGCCGGTTGATCGTGCGAAACAGGTAGGCATTGTACCGCTCTCTGCCAAAAATTTGCACGATATTCACCCCTTGGATATTCTCTTGAATCAAGGTATTGAGTTTGGATAATTCTTCCCGAGATTGGTAATTGGCTCGCCGAAACTGCGCCTGAAAATAAGTAATTAATAACGTGACCGGTACCAGTAATCCCAGGAGTATTAAGGCCAACACCCACTGTTCCATAAACATAACCACGGCAATGGCCACAATCGTAAAAATATCAATTAAAATACCGACGGCACCGGTGGCAAACACATCCCCTAGTGCCTCCACATCGCTGGTTAAACGGGTAATCAATTTGCCCACCGGTGTCCGGTCAAAATAGGCCATCGGCAGGGATAAAACATGATTGAATAAATCTTGGCGGATGTCCGCGGTGATATTCTGTCCGACTTTTTGAATCAGATAGCTTTGGATGCCCTGCAAACTGAGTCGTAAGACCACGGTCATTAACAATACCAGCGCGATTAAGCGTAACCCTTGGGTCAGGGATAATGACTCTAAAAATGCGGATACCGGTTCTCGCCGAATCAAGGAAATCGCCTGCCCAATTAAGACCGGTTGAATGGCACTGGCAAAAGCCAAGGGCAACAGGAGAATTAAGGCAAGACCTAATAATTTTCGGTAATGAACGGCATAACGACCCAAATCTTGGAGTAATTGCCAATCCCCCGCCGGATTACGACCCTCTCGCAAACCTTCCACAACAAACAACTCGGTGATCAACTCTTTCTAGTATGAAACAAACGGTGAAGTAATCGCTCTGATGCGGATTTGCTAAACTATAGGGTGAATCGGTTCCTAAAACAGGGTGTGGGGTCATGGTTTTCACGTGGCGATGGCGGCGGCGACAACCGGCCAATCTGTGGCTCTACGGCGGACTTTCTCTGGTATTTCATGGGGCAGCCCTGCTGGCGTTGCAATGGGCACATCCACCTCTAGACCTACCTGACCCGGAAAAACCACCCCCCATCGAAATCGTGGATGCCCCCAAGGTGGCAATAGACGACACGCCACCGCCGGATACCCCCAACCGTGCTGTCCGTAATACGGTTGAGCAGGGCACGGCACGTCCTGATGCTCCCAGAAATTGGGAAACCACCCAACGGGCGACCCCCAGTTCAGCGACCCAAGCCCCGCTGCAACCGGAGCCGGAAACCACACCGACACCAATTGCCCAACCCGAACCGGCTCCCAGCCCAATCGCCCAACCCGAACCCGTCCCCAGCCCGGTCGCCCAACCCGAACCGCAACCGGAACCGTCACCGAGTCCGATCGCGCAACCTCAGCGTAAACCGGAGCCGGTTCCCAGCCCGGTTGCCCGTCCCCAGTTACCCTTGCCGCCTAAACCGGAGCCGGTACCGATTCCGCCGGCGGCGTCCAGCCCCAGCCCTGCCCCGCCAGCAACCCAACCGGCTCCGGCCGTCACTCGACCCCAGGCGCCGCCGGCGCCCGCTCCGCCCAAAGTGGCCGCCGCCCCCCCCAAAGGGAATGCCTCTTTGTTGGGAGGCACGCTCAGCAAAGATGCCCGCCAAGCCAACCTCGACCAAGAGGCCAATTCCACCCGCAATGCCCCCGGCCCAACCCAGTTAGCCGCCCGCCAAGACGTGGATCTCGGCCCTTATCTGGCCAATCTGCGGCGGCGGGTTCAGCAAAACTGGAACCCCAACACCCCGGATCAGCGGCGGCAGGCGGTGATTGGCTTTACCATCAGCCGCAGCGGGCAAATTTCTAATATGCGGATTCTGCAAACTTCCGGTTCTCCCCAAACCGATGCCGAAACCATTTTGGCAATTCAGCGGGCGGCTCCCTTTGGTGCCCTCCCCGAACAATTCCCCTACAATCAACTGGAAATCGAATTTACGTTTAATATCTATGTCAACAATTCCGTGATTCAAACGCCCCGGAGTTGGTACGGTTTCTAGCCGTCCCCGGAACCCCACCGCTTACACTGGGAGAGGTTCCCTTGCATCAGTCGTCAATGTCGTCAACTCTGAGGTCAGGATGGAAGTTGCCAGTCGCTTGTTTGCCGCCGGTGGCATTGTCATGTGGCCGTTGCTGGGGTTTTCGATCCTGGCATTGGCTTTAGTGCTCGAACGCCTGGTCTTTTGGGTGCGGGTCAGTACCCGGCAGCCCCAGATCGTTCAGGAGACTCTGTCTCTGTACGAACGCAGTCCCCGCTCCGCCATTATTTTGCTCAAACAAAACAGCCATCTGCCCCTAGCCCGGATTTTTTTATCGGCCTTGGAACTGGACCAGCCCAACCCGGAGGAATTTCGCCTTGCCCTCGAAACGGCTGCCCAGGCGGAGTTGCCCCTGATTAAACGGTTTAATACGGTATTTGAAACCATCATCAGTTTGTCCCCCCTGCTGGGACTGCTGGGCACCGTGTTGGGGTTGATTACCAGCTTGGCAAATCTGCGCTTGGGGGACTTGGGCGGCACCCAATCCGCCGCCGTCACCGCCGGGATCGGGGAAGCCTTGATTTCGACCGCAGCGGGTCTGGTGGTGGCGATGGCCACTTTACTGTTTGCCAACGCCTTCCGGGGGCTATACCAACGGCAAATCGCCCTTATTCAAGAATACGGGGGACAATTGGAACTGATTTACCGGCACATTTACGAAAAAGGAGGCATCCATGCGGCTCAACGAGGAGAATGAATCCCCGGCGCAGATCAACATTGTACCGATGATTGATGTAATTTTTGCAATTTTGGTGTATTTTATCGTTAGTAC
This sequence comes from uncultured cyanobacterium, assembly GCA_937936705.1. Lineage (GTDB taxonomy): Bacteria > Cyanobacteriota > Cyanobacteriia > Gloeomargaritales > Gloeomargaritaceae > Gloeomargarita. The sequence continues at coordinate 5,399 of CALHCP010000019.1, forward strand.
TCTCTCCCTCACCCGCCTGGAAAGTTTGCCGGTCAATTTGCCAGGAGCCAGCACCGCGCAGGTGCAGGATGCGCCGCCGGTGACCGTCAGTTTAACGCAAGCCGGAACCGTTGCCGTCAATGAGCAAACGGTGCCGATGGGGGAGGTGCAAAAGCGGGTACGGGCGTTGGTGCCGGCGGGTCAAAAGGCGGTCGTGGTGATTAATGCGGACCGGGATGCAAACTATGGGCAAGTGGTGGCGATCATGGATCAATTGCGGCAAATTCCGGGGGTACGGATTGCGGTGGCGACTCAGCGTCCTTAATATGGCGTTTTTTTGCCTGATGATGGCTCCGGCGGGGCAGGCGCAGGAACCGCAGGGGCGGGCGGCGGATTTACCGACCCGGTCTCGCACCACCGGCAATGTGAATTACGGCCAGGGAGGCGCGGCGCAAATTCAACTCCGCCAAGACCGACCGGGGGGGTGGTTTTTACCGTTTGGGGTGCAGGCCAGACCGGGTTTATCGGGGGGTGACCCCGGTTCCGGGCCGGCAGGTTATGGTGCCGATGCGATTTTGATTGAAGTCGTTGTCCCTGTGAATTGAGGGACAACCTACAACCGACAGCGGATGTTGCGTCCGTGGGTATCGGTGCCCGCCGTTACCCACAAACCATAGACCCGGCTAAGAGTCAGGACGGTGGCGGTTTGTTCCGGGCTGGGTCGCCAAGGGTCGGGGTTGTGATAGGCGTAGTAGGCTTCCACCCCGTCAATGCCCAGCGCACTGGCCGCCGGGATCAATTCGCTGGCCGGTTTTTTGTACCGTTCCGGGTGGGCGAGGACGGCCAATCCCCCTGCCCCGTGAATCGCCGCAATCACCGCTGCCGCCGGATAATCATCCCCTAACGGAGTTGTGCCTTGCAGATAAGGAGCCATGAGGGGCTGGTCAGGGTCAAACCCATACCCCAGGATATGCACGTCCACTCCCAACAAGTCACAACTGATTTCGACCCCCGACCACAAGGTGGGTTTATTTTTGCCGGCCAATTCCTGCAAATACTGATCCGCACGCTGATACCCGCGGATACTGTGATGGTCGGTAATCGCTAAACCTTGGAGTCCGTAACTCACAGCCTGCTGGATCACCTCTTCCGGTTCTAGGCGGCCATCCGAATGCACCGTATGCAGGTGAAAGTTGTACACATCGGGGCAACTCCGGGCGTGCAGTCCTGCCCAAGCCTCCTTGAGTCCCTTGATGGTTGCCCTTTGTTCGACTAGCGTGACCGCCATGGGTTCCCCCTGCCCAATCGTAAAACTTTGTTAAGATTCTACCGTTCCTAGCATAGCACGCCCTTAAAGGGACATTTTCCACAGTGTTGATCAATTCCCGTCAATACCGGTGACAGGGACACCGCCCCGTTTGGGTTTTAACTCCCCCTTCTGGGGGAGGACAAAGCTGCCCTAACTCCCAACGATAGCAATCCTAAATGAGTTGAGAATGGCGGTCGCCGGGGGCACCCCCCGTTCTGGGTTCCCCGGAATCGGGACGTTTTGGCAAGATCACTTTTGGCTGCATTGGCCGCCCCGACTTTCTCGGTGGTAGAAGCTCCCAGGAGTTTCACTTAAGGTTATGCTGAATGTGAGATTAGGCGATGATTGCAGAGGCATAACCGGCCATGGCTGACTCCCTTATGTACCACGATGAGCACTATGTCCTGCTCACTCCCGATGCCCCGGCAGCATTTTGTACGCCGGCCGAACTGCGAGAAAAATTAGCCGGTTTTCTGGCGGAGATGACCGAACTTAGCCCGGAATTAACCGCCTATGGGACGACGGCCGAACGGGTCGAGTATTTGCTCAACACGGGTTGTCGCTTGGAACGCAGCGCCGATGATTTTATCGAGTGGTATGTTGTGCGTTTGGAAAAACCCCCAATGACTCCCCGGCGATGATAGTGAATGGGTTGTTAACGGTGCTGGCTTATTTGTGCGGTTCCTTCCCCCCCGGCTATGTGGCGGGACGACTGGCGGGGATCGATATTCGGCAGGTGGGTTCCGGCTCCACCGGGGCAACCAATGTCCTGCGCACCCTGGGGAAATGGCCGGCCTTGTTGGTTTTCAGCCTGGATGTGGGCAAGGGCATTCTGGCGGTGGCGCTGGCTCGGGGGTTGTGGCAGCAGTTTCCCGACCTCGACCCCGGTGAGCAGCGTCCCTGGTGGGAATTGGTTTATGCGTTGGCGGCGGTGGTGGGGCACAGCAAATCCCTGTGGATCAACTGGCAGGGGGGCAAATCGGTGGCGACGGGGTTGGGGCTGTTGGCGTTTTTTGCCTGGCCGGTGGCCGTCGGCGCCTTGGCCATGTTTGGCCTGTTGGTGGCCACCGTGCGGATCGTTTCCGTGGGTTCGATTGGGGCGTGTTTGACGGCAACCGGGCTGGCCATCGGTTGGGGCATTCCCCCGGCGTATCAGATGTATGTGTTGTTGGCAACCATTTATATTATTTGGTGTCACCGCAGTAACATCCAACGCCTGCTCAAGGGCACAGAACCCCGTTTGGGAGAGGGGAAATCGCCCGGAGAATCGTCGGCGCTGTGACCTGGCATTGAACTTGTAGAAAAAATCCCCAAAATTCTGTTCCCCCCCCGAAGACCTTGGTAAAATGCCAGAACCGGCGATGATTGTAAAAATTGCTTAAGCCATGCTCAACCCCGGTGATGTCCAGATTAAAGCTGACTCTCGTAATCAGGTCACGGGCGACCGCATGGTAACGGTATTATTAACCCGGTTTCCCTATACGCTTTTGCAGGAATTGGCCACGCACCGCCTGTTACGCCAAGGGGGATTGGTGGAGATTTTAGGGGATACCAATCCCTTTACGGAAGTGACCAGTCGTTCCAGCGGTTCTTCGCGGGCCATTCCGGTGGAGCGGGTGATTCAACGCATTGTGGATGACCCCTTTATTCCCCGGTTTAGCCAGCAGCAAAAGGGGATGCAGGGCAGGGAAGTGGACGACCCGCAATTTCAAGCTGAAAATGAGCGCATTTGGCGCAACGCCTTAGAGCAAAATATAGCCTTAGCACGCCAATTAGCCGCCCAAGGGGTGCATAAACAACACGTCAACGATCTCCTCAAACCCTTTCTGCGGATTCCCATTTTAATTACGGCGACCGAGTGGGATAATTTCTTTCATTTACGCACCGATAAACCCTGCCGCCCGGAATTTCGCGCCTGGGCAATCGCCATACAGCAGGCCATCCACCATTCCCAACCGCAGGAATTGTGCCCTGGGGAGTGGCATATTCCCTTTGGGGATCAAATGCCCCCGGATTTATCCCTATGGGAACGATTGCAGGTGGCTACCGCCCGCTGTGCCCGCCTCTCCTACGCCACCCACACGGGCAAACGGGATGTTCAAGAAGATGTGCGCCTGCATGAACAATTACTCAATGACGGGCACATGGGGCCTTTTGAACATAGCGCGGTGGCGGTGGCGGATTATTTCACGGCTCCCCCCAAGATGCCCTGTTATGCCTATTTGCCGGGGCAAACCACGCCGGTTTTTACCCGCAATTTCCGCGGTTTTTATAGTTATCGCGCCTGGGTCGAAGACCGGCCTTTATCTAGCAGTTGTTTACCCACCCATGCACCGGAGTAATTGGCTATGATTTTAACCGACCACGAATTGAATCAACTCTGTCAGGGGAATCCCCCCCTGGTGGAACCGTTTGATCCGAGTTTGATTAACCCGGCATCGGTGGATATTCGCATCGGTACATCGGGGTTGATCGAACAGGAAGACGGCGACCCGATTCCCATTGATTTTAGCCCTTATGATGCCAATTCACCCTATATGGTGGAACCGCAGATGTGGCTGTTGGTGGCTTCTTTGGAGATTTTTCACATCCCGGAATTTACCGCCGGGGAGGTGCGCCTCAAATCCTCCCGCGCCCGTGAGGGGTTTGATCTCTCCTTGGCGCTCTGGCTTGACCCCGGTTGGCAGGGTTCCCACTTGACCATGGCGTTACGCAACGCCACGCGGTTCCGGCGGCTGGGCATCTATCCGGGGTTGAAAATTGCCCAGGTGATTTTGCATCGGTTATCCAACCGACCCCATCGCAGTTATGCCGAAACCGGGCGGTATAATTTTGACCGGCAGGTGCAAGGTTCTAAAGGTTAATTTGCTATGGCGAAATTTGTCGTGACCGGCCACTATTGTGCCGATGTGGCCAGCAAACGCACCCCCTATCGGCAGGCGCATTTGGCGGGTTTGGCGCAACAAAAAGAGCAGGGGATCCTCATTACTCTGGGGCCGACCCAGGATTTGACCCGGTTTTTTGGCATTTATGAGGCGGATACGGCCGACCAAGTCAAACAGCTACTTGAGCAAGACCCCTACTGGCAAAACGGCATTTGGACGGATTACGAGGTCATGGCGTGGATTCAGGCCATTTGAGGGCACTGGCGCAGCGGTCGTGGTCAAAACTCATCTGCGGTGCCAGCTACCAGGATACGGCCAGCATCGAACCCCTCAGTTGGATTTTTACCCTGGCTGGGGTGAATTGTATTGATGTGGCTGCCGACCCGGCGGTGGTGCAGGCGGCCTACCGGGGCATCCAACGGGCGGGCACGCCGGCTCCCTGGCTGATGGTGAGTTTGAACGACGACACCGACCCCCATTTCCGCAAGGCGCACTTCGACCCGGAACGTTGCCCCGCGGATTGCCCCCGCCCCTGCGAACGGGTGTGTCCGGTACAGGCGATTAGCCGGGCAGGGGTGGAACTGCCGCGCTGTTACGGCTGTGGCCGCTGTCTGGATGTGTGTCCCTACGGTTACATCAGCGCGCGTACCTATGTGCAACGGCCCGGCGCGGTGGTGGAACTCTTGCACCATCAACCGATTGCCGCTGTGGAAATCCATACCCAAGTGGGGCACCGGGAAGCCTTTCAACGGGTGTGGCAAGAACTGCAACCCTGGGTGACCCGCTTGCCACTACTCGCCATCAGTTGTCAAGACCATGACCAGGTGATTCCTTACTTATGGAGTTTGTACGAAATCATAACGCCGCTGCCCTGCGCGTTGATCTGGCAAGCCGATGGTCGTCCCATGAGCGGTGATATTGGCGCGGGCACCACCCAGGCGACGGTGCGTTTTGCCCAGAAGATATTAGCTCAGGGGCCGCCGGGGTGGGTGCAGTTGGCGGGGGGCACCAATGCCGCCACCTGGCCGCTGGTACGACAACTGAACCTGCCCGTTCACGGGGTGGCCTACGGCAGTTATGCCCGCAAACTCCTGCAACCGTATTTACAAAATTTGGACAATGAAGCGGTTTTAGCGACAGCCGTGACCCTGGCGAAACGGTTAATCCACCCTAAAACACCCGGTGCAGCAGACTGGGCATCTGCCGCCGCACCTGCGCCAACCGTTCCGGGTTAATCTCGGCAATCGCCAGCCCCGGCTGGTCGCCGGCATCCGCCAGCACCACCCCCCACGGGTCAATAATCATGGCATGGCCGTGGGTTTGGCGGCGGGGGTAGTGCCAGCCCACCTGCGCCGGTGCCAGCACGTAACAGGTATTCTCAATCGCCCGCGCCTGCAGCAGCACCTGCCAATGGTCTTTGCCCGTGTAGGCCGTAAACGCCGCCGGAATAAAGAGAATTTCCGCCCCCACCTTGGCCAGATGCCGGTACAGTTCCGGGAAGCGCACATCATAGCAGATGGAGAGGCCGATGTGCCCCAACTCCGCCTGGGCATACACCGGTGGCAGATGCACCCCCGCCATCACCGTGCGGGATTCCTGGTAGGTGTTGCCGTCGGGGAGATTCACATCGAACAGATGCACTTTGTCATAACGGGCGGTGATTTCCCCTTCCGGCGTGACCACCATCGCCCGGTTGACCACCCGCTGCCCATCCACCGGCACCGGCATCCCCCCCGCCAGCAGCGTCACCTGGAACCGCTGCGCCAAGGTGCGCAGGCATTGCTCCGTCCGTTCGGCAATCTGGACGGCCTGGGCGATTTTCTCCTGCTCATCCCCCATAAAGGCAAAATTTTCCGGCAGGCCGACCAAGGTGGCACCCCGACGGCAGGCCAAATCCACCCATTCGGCCAACTGAGCCAGATTCTGGTCAACATCTGGGCCGCTGGTCATTTGCACTGCCGCTGCCAAGTAGGAGTGCATCATCGGTTCAGGAGCAAAGGGGGTACCATCGGCAGGCAGGTGAAGAGACGGGTTAATTGTTGCGCAGTTTGCGAATCAGCTCCCGCAGTACATCGGTTTTGGTGCGACCTTTGGCAGCGCAGTAGTTTTCCAATTTGACCAGCTCCTCGTTGGGTAAGCGGATAGTCAGTACACGATCCGAAGGGGGTTTGGTTCTAGGCATAGCCGCAAGTACAGATGAGTGACTAAAGAAATGTACCGATCTTGTAGGGGAGCTTAATTCTGAAAGAAGCGACAGCGTCGTTCTGGTATTGGAGTACCTTAATCAGTCATTAAACTACGTTTCGTGGGGATTGGCAAGGACTTGACAGCGAGCCGGTCGGTACAAACGCTGGCACATCCCCTGCCGATTTTAGAAATTGGTGGTAATGGCAACGACTGGGCAAGTGGGAATACATTGCTCACATACGATACAGCGACTCCGGTGAAAATTCAGCCGAAACTCCCGATCCAGGGTGAGGGCTTGGGTGGGGCAGACCCCCGTACACAAGCCGCAGTCAATGCAGCGTTCCGTATCGATCAGGATTTCCCGGCTGCTCTGGCCGACCTCAATCCCACTCTCGGTCAGCCATTCCAGGGCGGCGGCCAGTTGATCCATGTCCCCGGCCAGTTCCACCACCAGTTTGCCGACTTGGTTGGGAGCCACTTGCGCCCGGATGATGTTGGCGGCAATGTTAAAATCCTTCGCCAGGCGGTAGGTGATGGGGATGTGCACCATCTGGCGGGGAAAGGTCAGGGTAACCCGTTGTTTCATCGGGGTTGAGGTCAATGGAGGGCTGATGTTTTTAGCATAACCGGAACTTCAGGAAACCTCTATTCATTCAGAGTGAGCGGGCGCCGGGGGGCATCTCCGCTTGGGTTCTCCGTGATTGGGGCGTTCCGGCCAGAGAATTTCCGCTTGGCTCCCATCCATAGAGGTGCCCTTCAGTTATCCTATGAATGGTCTGCCCATTGGTTTACCTATGGATGTGGTCATTCTCAAGCCGACGACCGAAGAGACCTACGGAGACCCCCCGAGGATTCTGACCCTGCCGATTACCCGCCTCGACAGCACTCAAGTCGGCCGTTTTAAGCAACAATACGAAGCCCAGGTGGGCGGTGTTCCTTGCCACTTAGGCATTGATTTATCCAGTGTGGAATTTCTGGATAGTGCCGGGTTGGGGGCGTTGGTGGCCTGCCATAAACACGTGCGGGGGTTGGGGGGAACCACGGGCTTGATTGCCCCGCGCCACATGATCCTCCGCCTTTTGGAAATGACGGCTTTAGATAAAGTCCTGCCGGTTTATGCCAGTGCCGAGGATTTCACCAACAATAGTGGCGTGAGTCGTCCCTAAATGCCGTAGCTTTTGCCGATCACCCAATGCCTGCGGAAAAAGCGTGCCAGTTGGGTTTCGCCCAAGGTTAAACAAATGGGTCGCCCGTGGGGACAGGTGCGGGGGGCACGGGTTGCCTGCCATTGTTCTAACAAAGTCTGCATTTGCATCAGGGTTAATTCGGTGCCGTTGCGGAGGGCGCTGCGACAGGCCAGATTCACCGTGGCTTGCTCGCGGTCGGTCAAACGGCTTAGCTCAACCAGCGCCGCTGCCCACTCCGCCGGTCGGTCGGCCAGTACCTGCGGGATATGGCGGACTGCCCATTGGTGGGGGCCGAAGGGTTCGGGGGGCAGACCGTACTGGCTCAGTTGGGCCACCTGCGCCGGGGTGAGTTGGGGGAGAATCACCGGCTGTTCGAGGGGCAATACCTGCCAGGCCTGTTGTAACTGTTCATACAAAACTCGTTCATGGGCAATGTGCTGCTCGACGAGGTAGAGTCCTGCCGGATGTTCGGCCAAGATGTAGGTGCGATGAATCTGCGCCAGGGCTTTTAGGGTGGGACGGGGAGCGTGATAACGGGCGGGGGTTTCCGCTACCTGCAGGAGTTTTTTAACCCGCGGCGCATCACTTTTACTCGGCGGTGCCATGGCCAGCCCTTGGTCACACTGTTGCAGTAATTGGGTCTGCCAATAGTCGAGATTTTTTAAGTACAGTTGCAGTTTGGCAGGGTGACGATGCCAGTCCACTTCCTCCGGGGGAATCTGCAAATGGGCAAACAACACCGGGAAGCGCCCGCGGGGCAGGAGTCGTTGAAAATGTTGGCTGATGGCGGCGGTGAGTTCCGGCAGATGGACGCAGCGACCGTTGACCGCCAGCCAAATCCGGTCGGGGCGGGGGCGGTGGTACTGATCCGGCAGGGCAACAATTAAACGCATCCCCTCATGTTCACCGGTGTATAGCATCGCCTCGCTCAGGTGGGGAAAATTTTGCCGGAAACGGTCGGTCAGGCTGCCCGGCCAAAGCTGGTAGGTTTTCCCCGCCCATTGCACCTGCCAGGTGACGTGGGGATGACAGAGGGCCATCTGCTGCAACCAGAGTTGGAGGTGCCGGAGTTGTTGCGGCCAACTCGGTAAACTGTGTTGACGCTGCGGCCAGTTGGCAAACAGGCGCTTGACGGTGACCACGGTGCCGGGAGCGAGGGGGATGATTTGCGGTTGGCGGGCCTGCCCCTGGGTATCGTACTGCACCTGCCACGCCTGGGAGGCGCCGGCACACCGGCTGGCAATGGTCAGGTCGGCCAGTTGTGCCACGCTGTGGAGGGCTTGCCCCCGAAATCCCAAGGTGCGAATGCGGTGGAAGTCGTCCGGGTGTTGGATTTTGCTGGTGGTGTGAGCCGTAGCCGCCAGGGTCAGGGTTTCTAAACTCATGCCGTGACCGTTATCGGCTAACCGGACGGCATCGGGTTCCACCCGCAGGTGCAGATGGGTGGCGTGGGCATCCAGGGCGTTTTCCACCAATTCCCGCACCACCGCTCCCACCGAGTCGATTACCTCGCCGGCGGCCATCCGTGCAATCAGTGCCGGTGCCAGGCGATGGAGTGTCATGGCGTGTTTCCTAGGGTCACCGGCCGGCACATCCCCACCGATGCGGCCCGCCCAGCCGAGAGAGTCCCTTGGGGCATCGTTTGGGCAATTTGGGGACACCTCATTGCATGGCGCAGATATCCAACCTTGAGTGGCTCGAATGGCGGTGCGGTGATGGAGGAAAAAAATCAGGGTCTAGCCTCCTATATCGCCACCCCACCGGAATTTAGAATAGCAGTCGCCGGGGCGCCGCCCCCACCTTTGGTTCTCGCTCAATTCGGCATTCTAGCAAGAACATTTTCTACGGGTTCCAATCAATATGATGTGTTCATAAAAAAATCTTATAATAAATTGCCGGGCAACCCAGACATTGCCCTATACCTCCTCATGCCTGAAACTCTATTCCTGTAGAGATGAAGGTGGTACAATACGGCTAGCTCTAGGTGCAATTTTGGTGGTCTTCAATTCCCGAGGAGGTATTATGTCTGATATGAGCTGGCTATCATTAATACCAATAACGCCGAATTTAGACGGGTTGTTGCCGGAGGCAATGGCGACTACGACGATGCCCCAAGGATGGCTGAATCTCAATCTGGAACTCTTGTTGCCATTTTTATCCAATTTGCTGGCGGCTCTGAGTGTTTTTATTATTGCTTGGATTGTGGCCAGTATTTTGGCAAAAGTAAGTCAGAATATCAGCAAACGAACCGGGATTGACCGACAACTTTCACAGTTGATTTTTGGCACCGATGAATCAGAAGTTTCTGCGGGCAAACTGCTGGCCCAAATTATCTTTTGGTTGGTGCTTTTGCTGGGGTTGGTCGGTGCGTTGGATGTCCTGAAACTGACGGGGATTTCCCAACCCTTGAACCGCCTGTTGGATGAGATTTTTGCCTACCTGCCCAAATTGTTAGGGGGGGTTATTCTGGCGGTGATTGCTTGGGGGGTTGCCACCATTACCAAGGTGGTGGTGGTGCGGTTGGCGCATTCCCTACGCCTGGATCAGCCGGTCAGTTCCCCGCCGACCGCTGAGGGGGAGACAGCCGCCAGGCCGGCAACGGTGGGAGAGACCCTGGGAACGGTTTTGTACTGGTTTGTGTTGCTGTTTTTCCTGCCCTTGATTTTGGATGCGCTGGAGTTGCAGGGGCCGCTGCGACCGGTGCAAAATCTTTTGAATGATTTATTGCTGGCGCTCCCCCGGATTTTTAAGGCAATCCTGATCGGGTTGGCGGGGTGGCTGCTGGCGCGGGTGGTGCGGACGCTGACGACGCAGTTGTTGGTGACGATGGGGGCAGACCGGTTGGGGCAACGGTTGGGCTTGCCGACCGGGGCAGAGGGACAACCGGTGGTGTCGGGCTTGGGCGGCGCCGTGGTCTATGTGCTGATTTTGATCCCGACGACGGTGGCGGCTTTGGAGGCTCTGGAGATTCAGGCCATTTCCCAGCCGGCGGTGGCGATGCTCAACACCATTTTGCTGGCGTTGCCCCGGATCGCGACGGCGGTGGTCATTCTGGTGGCGGCCTATGCGGTGGGGCTGTGGTTGGCCTCCCTGGTCAGCCATCTCCTCACCCGGGCGGGGTTCAACCAATTGGTGCAGGGCTTGGGGCTGCCGGTGCCGACGGCATCCTCCGCATCCCAGAAAACCCCGGCGGAGGTGGTGGGGCTGATCCTGTGGGGGGGCACCCTGCAACTGGCGACCATTGCGGCGACCGAGGTGTTGGAAATCCCCACCTTGACGGCGGTGGTGACCGGGCTGTTGGTGATTTTTGGGCAGGTGTTGGTGGGGTTATTGGTGTTGGCGGCGGGGTTGTATTTGGCTAATCTCGTCTTCCGGTTGATTGCCAATGCGGGGACTGCCCAGGCGCGCTTACTGGCGCACGGTGCCCGCATTGCCACCTTGACCCTGGTGGGGGCGATGGCCTTACGGCAGATGGGCATTGCCGCCGATATTGTCAACCTGGCCTTTGGCCTGATTTTTGGGGCGATTGCGATTGCGGTGGCGATTGCCTTCGGCTTGGGCGGCCGTGAGGTGGCGGCGCAACAGTTACAGGAATGGCGCACCCAAATGAAAAACTCGCAAACGCCGGGTGATCAGGGTTAAGGGGAAACGGGGGGGCGAGGCTCCCCCAAAACTCCGGCAAAAAAGTCAATGGTTTCCTGTAAAACCTGGATAAACCGGTCAATTTCTGCCGCAGTATTGTAGAAGTACAAACTGGCACGGGCGCTCGCGGGTATCTGCAAATAACGGTGCAACGGTTGGGTGCAGTGGTGCCCCGCCCGGATGGCAATACCCGCCTCATCCAACAGGGTGGATAAATCGTGGGGATGAATATCCCGCACGGTAAAGGCCACCAAGCCCGCCCGTTCCGGGGGTGCCGGCCCTAATAGACGAATCCCCGGAATCAGTTTTAATTGCTGCCACAGATGACTGACCAGTTCCTGCTCATAGTCATGGATGGCCTCTAAACCGATATTTTGTAAATAATCCACCGCCGCACCTAACATAATCGCTTCGGCAATTGCCGGTGTCCCCGCTTCAAATTTATGGGGAATCTCGGCGTAAGTGCTGTGGTCTAAAAACACCTCGGCAATCATTTCGCCGCCGCCCAAAAAGGGGGCCATTTGCCGCAATAATTCCGGCTTCCCATAGAGGAATCCGGCTCCGGTTGGCCCGCACATTTTATGCCCCGAAGCCACCAACCAATCGCAATCGAGGGTCTGCACATTCACGACCATGTGGGGCACCGCCTGACAGGCATCCAGTAATACTTTCGCCCCCCAATGATGAGCCAGGCGAATGATTTCCGTGACCGGGTTGATACAGCCCAAGGTATTGGAAACATAGCTACAGGCGACCAGTTTGGTGCGGTCCGACAACAGGCTTTGATAATGCTCTAAATCCAAGGTTTCTTGGGGCGTTAAATGCACAAATTTGAGGACGGCACCGGTGCGTTGGGCAACCCATTGCCAAGGCACCAAGTTACTATGATGTTCCATGACCGTGAGGATGATTTCATCCCCCGGTTGCAGTTGCGTCATCCCCCAACTGTAGGCCACCAAATTAATCGCTTCCGAAGCATTGCGGGTAAACACCAGGGACTCCACCGCAGGCGCCTGGATCAAATCAGCGCATTTGCGCCGAGCCTCTTCGTAGGCTTGCGTCGCCCGATTGCTCAAGGTATGCACGCCCCGGTGCACATTGGCGTTGGCGAATTCATAGTAATCCTGCAAACATTGCAGAACCGAGCGGGGCTTTTGGGACGTCGCCGCATTGTCCAAATAAATCAGCGGCTGGCCGTGAATCTGCTGATGCAGCAAGGGAAAATCGGCGCGGGTGAGCTGCGCTAAGTTGCGAGCTGGAGTCACCGTCATGGGTTGACCTCCGCGGACAGGGTTAACTTCTGCATCCACAGGTGACAGCGTTGCCGCAAGGTCGGGAACGGCCATTCTTGGAGCAACTCCTGGGCAAATCCCGCCACCAAAAGGGAACGAGCCGCCACGGCATCAATCCCCCGACTTTGCAGATAGAACAGGGCATCGGGGTCTAAATCGCTCACCGTGGCGCCGTGGGTACATTTGACCTGATCCGCCTGAATCTCTAGTTGGGGGCGGGTATCCACCTTAGCCTGCTTGGATAACAGCAGATTTTGGTTCAGTTGCCCCGCATCGGTCCATTGCGCCGCCGCTGCCACCCGTACCCTGCCGTGAAACACCGCCTGCCCCTGCCCGGCCGCCACACACTTCTGAACCTGGCGACTATACCCGTGGGGATGGTGATGGTTAATCACACTGTGCATATCGCTGTGTTGCCGATTCCCCACCAACGTCAACCCCCGCAGTTCGGTCACCGTCCCCGGCCCCATTTGCTCAATCACCGGTTCACAGCGGCTCCAGCGCGCCCCCGCACTCACGGTGCGCAGGGTGTAGTGACTGTCCTGCGCCTGATGCACGACCAGCCGGAGCAAATGAGCCGACTGGAAAGACTCCTGCTGGAGCAGGTAATGCTCTAAATGGCTGCCCTGACCCAGGTGAATTTCCACCACCCCGTTCAGCCAACCCGTGCCGACACTGAGATATTCCGTCACCAAAGTCAAACGCGCCGCCGGTGCCAAGCGCACCACCAAGCGGGGGCAGACCAGCAGCGGCGTGCTGTCCGCCTGCAACTGATGGCGCAGGTGTACCGGTTGGGCAGGGGTGTCGCTCACCCGCAGGAGCACCACTTGGGCAACCGCCGCTTGATTCAAAGCCGTGAAGCCATCGGCAGGCAAACCCCGCCCCAGCGCCGCCTGTTCCGCCGGGGATAAATCCGGCCAATCCCCCAAGCTGACCCCGGCGGGTAGTTCCCCGTGATCCACCACCCGGCCATTGACCACCGTGACCGAGCAGGGCAATTCCGGCACCGGCGGCAGTTGTGTTTCCAGCCGCTCATCCCCGGACGGCAGGTGAAAAGGAGTGGTCAACAGGGATTTCACTTCCGTCCCCCGCCACGCTTCCACATCCAGAGCCGGCCAATTCGGGTCGTCCAGGGCAATGAGCGCCCGGTCCCGCCAGGCCAAAAATGCCGGCGTCCCCAGGGTCGGCCGCCCCTGCAGCCAATCAGTTACCATTGTCGTCCCCACGCAGCCAGTCGTACCCCCGCGCTTCCAATTCCTGTGCCAACTCGTGCCCCCCGGTGCGGACAATGCGCCCCCCCTCCATCACATGCACAAACTGGGGCGTAATGTAATCCAACAACCGCTGGTAGTGGGTAATCAAAATCACACTGTTGGTGGGGTTGATCAACTGATTAATGCCCCCGGCGACAATCCGCAAGGCATCAATATCCAGACCGGAATCGGTTTCGTCCAAAATTGCCAGTTCCGGCTCCAGCAACGCCATCTGCAAAATTTCGTTGCGCTTCTTTTCCCCCCCGGAAAATCCCTCATTGACACTGCGCGCCAAAAAAGCACTATCCATTTGCACAATCGCTAATTTTTCCTGGATGACATCCTCAAAATCCAGAGCATCCAATTCCGGTAACCCCTGCGCCTGGCGACGGGTATTATAAGCCAAACGCAAAAAATCGCCATTGGTCACCCCCGGAATTTCCAAAGGATACTGAAACCCCAAAAATACCCCCAGCTGGGCGCGCTCTTCCGGAGCCAAAGCCAATAAATCCTGCCCGCGATAACAAATTTCCCCCCCGGTCACCCGGTAATCGGGATGCCCGGCCAACACCTTGGAAAGAGTACTTTTGCCGGAACCGTTCGGCCCCATAATGGCATGCACTTCCCCGGTCTTCACCGTTAAATTCACCCCTTTGAGAATGGGAGTGCCGTCAATTTCTGCGGTTAATTCCCGAATCGTTAACAAAGCCTGGGTGCTAATTTCCGGCGCAACAGCAGTAGTCATGCAAACCCCTAATTCCCATGGTTAACTTGATTGCAATTGATTTTGAGGCATTTCAACCCGCCGGGAGCCTAATGCCCCCTCTCCCTTAAGCTAACACCTCTACCGACGGGTCGCAAGGAAGGATTAAGCCGGGGGGCGCATCACCACGCTGCCCATGGCCGCCGGCGTCAGATAGGTTTGGGCGGTTTGTTGCAGAACGCCAGCTTGCAGGCTCGCCACCGTGCCGGGATACCCCAACCCCGGACTAATATCCCCCAGTACCGTTTGGTAATAGCCGTACAACCCCGCCCGTTCCGCCGGCGTTTCGTTGGCAAAGATAAACCGGCTGGCCACCCGGCGCCGCAGATGCGCCAGTTCCGTCACAGGGATGGGTTCTTCGGCCAACTGCGCCATGTGTTCCTGGATGACCGCCAAGACCGCCGGCAGATGAGCCGCCGCCGTCTGCACCCCAATCCAAAACAAACCCTGATGGACAAAGCTCATATTTTGTACCGTAATGCCGGTCACCCAACCCCGCTCATGGCGCAGTTCCCAAACCAAACGGCTGGTGCGACCTTGCCCCAAAATCATCGCCAACGCATCCAGGGCACACACGGTCGGAAAATCGGTCAAGCCGGGAACCCGCCAGGACAAGACCAGGCGGGCTTGCTGCACATCATCCACCATCTCTTCCCCATGGCGGAGCGGACAGACCGGCTGGGGGAACGGACAAACCGGCGCCGGGTCGCCGCCCTGCCGCTCCTGCAAACAGGGCACCACCACATCGAGGAGTTTCGTCACCGGTAAATCCCCGACCACCACCGCCGTTAACCGTTCCGGCCCGTACCATTGCCGGTGAAAATTGTGCATGGCGTCCGGGGTTAAGCGGGTGACCACCTCGGCGGTACCCAACACCGGGCGGGCATAGGGCAAACCCGCAAACGCCAAGGCCATCACCCGTTGCATCAGACGGCGTTGGGGGACATCCTGCGCCCGGCGAATCTCCTCCAAGACCACCTGCCGTTCCCGCTGAAACTCGGCGGCAGCCAAACCGGGAGCCAACACCAGGTCAATCAACAGGGGCGCCACGTCCGGGAAATCCTGGGGGGCCGTGGTAACGAAAAACTGGGTATATTCCTGGCTGGTGGCGGCATTGGTCATGCCCCCCACCCGTTCCACCCGTTGTTCAAACTGCCCCAGGGCAATGCGGTCGTTGCCCTTAAAGACCATGTGTTCCAAAAAATGCGCCATGCCATTCTGGTCATCCGGTTCGTGCTGGGAACCACAGCCCATCCAGAGGGAGAAATTCACCGTCGCCCCCGGCATCCGTTGGGCAATCACCGTTGTACCGTTGGCCAAAACCTGTAGCGTGGGTGGCTGGGTCAAACCGAGGGATTCGTTCTCACGGCTGACCAACTCACTGGGTGCAAACATGCCAACCCTCAACGTAACACTCTAACTATCATAGCCTTTCGCTTCCCCCTTAAGCATCCCCGGCGGCGGCTGACTGATTGCGACGCAGCCAGGTGGCGACCCGTTCCCCCCAGGCGGTGAGGGAAAATTCCTGCTCGGCTACCTGCCGACAGCGCCGTCGGTCAATCTGCCCCACCTGGGCTACCGCTGCGGCCAATCCGGCCACATCCCCGGGGGGCACTAGCCAGCCGGTTTCCCCGGCGCGCACCAGTTCGGCCGGTCCCCCCAAGGCATAGCTCAACACCGGCACCCCACAGGCGAGGGCTTCCATCACCACATTGCCAAAGGCTTCCACCCAATGGGGCGTGACCAGGAGGGCTAGACATGACCCAAGCCGTTTTTGCAATTCATGCGTACTCAAAAACCCTTGATAGTAATGCGGGGCTTCCGGGAATTGGCGACAAATGTCCTGCCAGTAGTCCGGGTCGGCGATTTTACCCATGATCCGCAGGGGGTAGCCCGTCTGGCGGGCAACGGCGAGGGCATCCGGTAAGCCTTTTTCGGGGGCAATCCGTCCCACCCACCCTAACACCGGCTGGGGGTCGGGACAAAATTCGTACTGACGCAAATCCAACCCATTGCCCAGGATCGTCACCTGCTGGGCGATGGTTTCCCCAAAGGTCATGGCCTGGGCGCGGCTGTGCATGGCGACGCGCTGGGGAGCGGTGGCACACACCTGCGCCAAGACTTCGTCTAAATAATCCAGCAAGGAACCCATGCTGATCAGATGCAGCACCGGGCGGTCAAAAAACGGGGTCAGATACAAGGGCAGCCAATCGTAGGCCAAGTTAATCGCCAGATCCCACGGTTGCGCCTGCACCACCTGCCACATGCGGCTCAGGACATTCCCCACCGGTAAGGTGATGGGGGCATGGCGGTCTTGATTTTGGGCAATCGGTTGTAAAACCCCCGCCACCTGGATCAGCTCCACGCCCGGCAGGACAGAACCGGCGGGGGCGACCACCGTCACCCGCTGCCCCTGCTGTTGTAATACGCTGACCAGGTTGGCCAGGGTCAATTCCACGCCGCCCCCCAGCCCGGAACCCAGGGCGCCGACGGGGGTAGAAACACAGACAATGTGCAGCGGGGAGGCTAAATGGGGCACTTTTTTCGGCGGACGGGGGACAAAATCCAGGTCTTGCTGTCAGAATAATGTAGAGTATGCCCAATGTGTAGAGCCTGGTTTATGCTGGCATGACCCCCACCCCTGACCCCAAACTGATCACTCCAGAAACTCAGCCGGTGTCGGTGGTTGCCTCTCCTTCTTGGTTGGATCGCTGGCCCTTGTTGGTGGCGGGTACTGCTTTGGTTTCGGGATTGGTCGGGTTCGGCGCCGTGGTCTTGCTGCTGCGTCTGCCCAGTTTCCCCAAGTGTAATCATTTGTTTTTACCCACCGCTTCGGTGGCCAACCGTCTGTACTGTGCCCAGGAGGCGGCCAAGAGCAAGGATGTGGCGGGCTTGGAGCGAGCCATTGCCCTGATTGCCGATTTACCCGCCGACCACCCCCAGCGGGCGGATATGGACCGCTTTCTCAACAACTGGGCCATGGATTTGCTGGCGCTGGCGAATGAACAGGTGCAGGCGGGCAATCTGGAGGCGGCCTTGAGCATTACCCAAAAAATTCCCCCCGGGACGGCGGCGGCGCAACTGGCTCAGGAGGAACTGCGCAAGTGGCAGATGGGCTGGACGGAAGTGACCCGCATTTATGAGGAGGCAGAAGCGGCTCTGCGTAAGGGGGATTGGCGCACGGCCATGGCGCAGGCCAGTATCTTGCCCACCATTAACGAATCCTACGCCCAGACCGCCCGCTACCAGGAGTTGAGTCGGATGATTCTCCGCACCCGCCAGGAGGCCACTATTCTGGAGCAGGCGGAGGGGTTGGCGCAACAGGGGCAAGTGCAGCAACTGTTGGAGGCGATGGCGAAAACGAAAGCAATTCCCCAAAACAGCTATCTCTACGACCAAGCCCAGGCGAAGTACCAACGCTGGGGACGGGATATTTTGGATGTGGCCGCCCTGCGGGAATTGCGCGCCCGGAATCTGGCCGGTGCTTTGGCGGCGGCGCAACAGGTGCCGGCGGATCTGAATCTCCAAGAAGAGGTGGCGGATTTTACCCTGCTGGCGCAGGCGGAAGCCCAAACCTGGAATGACACGGTGGCCGGCTACCAAGCGGCGATTGCCCAGGCCAAGACCCTCAACCCCAGCCGCCCCCTCTACAATCAAGCCCAAATCCAGATTGAAACTTGGCAACAGACGATTGTGGCCTTGAACCTGCTCAACCAAGCCCGGCAGGTGGCCAGCGCCCGCACGGTGGCAGCCTGGAACCAAGCCATTGCCTTAGTGCGGCAAATTCCCAGCAACAACCCCCTGTGGAACCGGGCGCAGGCGGAAGCCGATGGCTGGAGCAATCAAATTCAAATTGCGGAAGATAGCCCAATTTTGGCGCGGGCGGAGGGGTTGGCTGCTGCCGGTACAATTGCCGCCTACAGCAGTGCCATCGCCGAAGCGCAGCAGATTCGGCCGACCCGTGCCCTCTACTCGCGGGCGCAGGAACGGGTGCGGGAGTGGCAAACCCGCCTGGAAACCTTACAGGATCAACCCTATTTAGATGCCGCTCAAGCCGCTGCCGACCGGGGGGATTGGGCGGGGGCGATTAACGAAGCCCGCCGGGTGAGCGCCGGACGCGCCTTGTATAACCAAGCCCAAAATCAAATCAAGCAATGGCAGGGACGGGTGCAGTTCCAGGATGCGGAAAAACAGGCCGCCCTCAACACCCCCGCCGGTTGGGTGCGGGCGATTCAACTGGCGTTGCCGCTGCGGCATCAGGGCGACCTTAAACCCCAGGTGGAGCAACTGCTCATCCAAAGCAGCAACCGACTTCTGGAACAGGCACGGCAGCAGGAAGCCAGCAATCCCACGGAAGCCCTCAACTGGGCGAGACAGATTCCCGCCGGTACGCCCGCCCACGCCGGCGCCCAGGAATTGATCCGCAAATTGGCTCCCCCACCTCCTAGTCCTTCACCCCAACCCAGCCCCACTCCCTAACCCCATGTTGCCCCCACTGACAACGGTGGTGTGTCCCCTGTCGGGAGGCTTGTTCGATGACCAAAGGCTGCGGGAACAGGTACTGCAGGAGTTACTGATCAGCGAAAATATCGCCCCGCGCCGACGACATCCCTGGTACCGGGGGGGCAGCGACCGGGAATTTCTCAGCATGATTTGGCAAAGTTACCGCCGTTCCCTGAGCGAAGCCTACCTCACCCAATTGGTGCAGCAGTATCACCGCCGCTATGAACAGAGCTTGAAAAGTTTACCCGAATTACCCTGGGATAGGGCGACCCAAACCTTTCTGCAACAGGCCGGTGCTTACGGTTATCAAATCGGTCTCTGCACGGAACAAAACTGGTCGGCATTTGTGGCAACGCAGTTACCCATTCAATTTGGGGTGGCCGATTACGCAGCCTTGCCGGATCCGGAAACCACCCTGGTCATCGAAACGACCCAACGGGGCATCCAACGGGCGCGGGCAGTGGGCAGTTGGGTGATCGGTGTTGCACAACAAATGCCCTACCACTGGATGCAGCGACACGCCCATTGGGCGGTGGATACCCTAGCGGAGTGGGATTGGCAGTGGCTGGGATGGAAGGCGGATAGTTCTACCGGTGACAGTTAGGCCATGCCCTCACCCAGAACCGGCAACGGGACTGCAGCCGGCCACCCTTGTTGCGGTAGCGGACGGCGAGCAGGGAACATGACTACCGATGAGCTTGTCTAAAATTAAAGGCACCTCTATTGATTGGCGCCAGCGTCAAATTATTTTGCTGAAATACGGAGTTGATGGAGAACCAAAGTCGGGGGCGGCGCCCCGGCGACCGCTGTTCCCTAAATGGGATAGAGGTGCCCTTAAACCTAAATTGTGGATGGTTGGTATGGCAAAATTTTGGCTCGTCGTTCTGTTGACCTGTATTCCCCATGTGGCGATGGCACAAACTCCCGTTGAACTCCTCAAACTCAAGGTACAAGCGGATGACCAAGTCGTCCGTGATATTCGCTTTTATGGCACGGATATGGACCCGAATACCAGTGCCGTGGATGAACAATTTTCCCTCACCATTGACGGACAAAATGTCCCGATTACGGAACCCTTAGCCCGGCGTTTGGAGAGTCTGCGGCGCAGTTTTAGCTATGACAGTCTTTCCGGGGGGATTCAGGTCGGGGAACCGGGGGGGCCGATGTGTTTGCTGGCGGGGCCGGCGCGGGGGATGGTGCTAGAAACCCGCTATCTCACCTATGAGAATGGCCGAATTACCAACAGTGAGATGAAGCCGGTCTTAGCGGTGCCTGAAAATTGCTTGTTTACCGCCAAAATCAGTCCCCAGCGCCCCGAGGCACGGGAGGACGCCCGGGCGGCGTTGGAAATTTTATTCACCCTGAGTGAAACGTTGCCCCAGCGTTCTTGAGGGGTCTGCAGCTCTAGTCTGGGGGTTTGCCTCGGCGTACAATGGAAGGAAATGCCCGGAGAACTCGTCATGTTACTCAAAAGTACCACCCGTCATATTCGCATTTTCGCCGCTACGGTCAAAGAGGGGATGCTCGTCCCTAGTGAAACGGAATTAACCGTGGATGTTGACCCGGATAATGAATTCAACTGGACGGAGGCGACGGTGGCACGGGTGCATGAGAAGTTTGCCGAATTGGTGCAGGCGTATAAGGGGGCGGATTTAACCGATTACACCCTGCGGCGGATCGGTTCCGACCTGGAACACCTGATCCGGGGGATGCTGCAAAGAGGGGAAATTTCCTACAACTTGAACAGCCGGGTCTTGAATTACAGCATGGGACGCCCCCGTTTGGACACAACGGCGGTTAATTAGCGGCTGATTAGCCGTACCAGCGTTGGGCAGAGGTGGTCAGTAACCAGTGGGCAACTTGGGCATCCCCCTCATCCCAGGCCAGGCGTTCGGCGGCAGCCAGAATTTGACGCATGATTTGGCGGGGGGTCATCACCTGCGCCATTTCGCTGAGAACGGCGGTGGCTGCCTGCATGTCCCGGTGGCGTAACGCCTGGGTCAAGCGATTCGACATGGCTTTCTCTCCCCATTGAGTATTTTTTATTTAGCCTGAAATTCGCCGGGTTGGGGGGATAGTTGTCACGAATTTTGCGTTTATTTAGGTCGGTTCACGCCGGGGGGGATATTTCTTCAAGTCTGTTACAAAGGGATACTTTTGGTGACGAATGGAGCAACAAAAACCGGCGAATTGGCGCTGCATTTGGGGTAGTCTGGGTATGTTTGTGGCGGAAAACGTACGATGACCCGTTCCTTGGCACGGATTGCAGGGCTGGTGGCGGTGGCCACTTTTTTGAGTAAGATTTTGGGCTTGTTGCGGGAACAGGCGATTGCGGCGGCGTTTGGGGTGGGGGTGGTGGCGGATGCCTACAGTTATGCTTATGTGATTCCGGGATTTTTGCTGATTCTGTTGGGGGGGATTAATGGGCCGTTTCACAGCGCCATTGTCAGTGTGGTCAGCAAATATGATGAATCGGCAGCGGCGGTGATTGTGGAGACGGTTTTGACCTGGGTTACGTTATTTTTGCTGGTTTTGAGTGTGGGCATGGTGTGGGGGGCAGAGCCGTTGATCCAGCTGGTGGCGCCGGGGCTGAGTCAGACGGCGACGGGGGCGGTGACGCAGACGATTGCGGTGACGCAGTTAAAGATTCTGGCGCCCTTGGCGGTGCTGGCGGGGTGGATCGGTATTGGTTTTGGGGTGTTAACGGCGCGGGATCAGTATTGGCTGCCCACGATTAGCCCGATTTTTTCCAGCGTGAGTGTGCTGGTGGGGCTGGCGGGGGCGTGGCTGTGGCTGGGTAACCGCCTGTGGCAACCGGAATTTGCGCCGCTAGGGGGGCAGGTGCTGGCGGGGAGTATTTTGGCCGGGGGGGTGGCGCAATGGTTGGTGCAGTTGCGCCCGCAGGCCAAGCTGGGGATTGTCTGGGGACGCTTGCGCTGGCAGTGGCGCCATCCGGGGGTGCAATCGGTCCTGAATGTGTTGTTACCGGCGACCTTGGCTTCGGGGATGCTGCATATCAATGTGTACGTCGATTTACAATTTGCCTCTTATATCCCGGAGGCGGCGGCGGCGTTGGGCTATGCGAATTTGCTGGTGCAGGCTCCCCTGGGGATTGTATCGAATATGATTTTGGTGCCCTATTTGCCCCTGTTTTCCCGGTTGACCGACCCGCAGGATTGGCCGGAGTTGACCCAGCGGCTGCGCCAGAGTTTGGTGTTGGTGGCGTTGGTGATGGTGCCGTTGGGAATACTGCTGGCGGTGCTGGCCTTCCCGGTGGTGCGGCTGGTGTACGAACGGTATGCCTTTGATGTCGCGGCTTCCCGCTTGGTGGGCGGCATTTTGTCTGCCTATGGGGTGGGGATGTTTGTCTATTTGGGGCGGGATGTGCTGGTGCGGGTGTTTTATGCCCTGGGGGACGGGGAGACCCCTTTTCGGTTGAGTGTGGTGGGAATTGGCTTGAATGCGCTGCTGGATTGGGTTTTGGTGCGGGCGATGGGAGCGCCGGGGCTGGCGCTGGCGACGGCAGGGGTGAATTTGGTAACCTTTCTGGGTTTGTTTGTACTACTGCATGTCAAATTGCAGGGATTGCCCTGGCGCAGTTGGTTGGGGGTGTTGGCGCAAATCACCTTTGCCGGTGGGTTGGCCGGGCTGGTCGCCGGGGGCTTGTGGCACTGGGGGGCAGGGGCACTAGGCAGTTTCTGGGGGTTGCTGACCGCCGGTAGTGCGGGTTTACTGGTCTTTGCGGGGGTAATGCTGCCCTTACGCATCCCCGAAACGGTTCTATTGACGGAGAAAATTTGGGCGCGCTGGCCGGGTCGCCGCTAACCTGGCTGACCGGCAATCCAAGGTTGTAAAACCGCTTGGATCGCCCGTTTCTGTTCCGAGTCGTAGCCCCAGCGCTCCAGAAAATCCCTGTATTGGCCCGCTTCCCCGCCGGCGTTGCGGTAGAGTTCCTGGGCTTTGGTCACTAATTCCGGGAGGTTGCACCGCTGCATGAACCGTTGGGTGCGCCGTTGTACCCGCTCCGAACCCTGCGCCAGCAGCTCATCCTGATTGCGGCGGTGGGTGATTGCCATCGCCGTGGACATGGCCAAATTTTTCACCAATAACTCACCGACAATGGCAGGAGAACTTTGCAGGGCGTTGATTAAAAACTCATCCGGCCGGTCGGCCAATTCATGCTCCCAGGTTAAATAGGTGACAAAAAAGCCCCGCGCCCCGTTTTCACTGGCCACCAAGGCTTGCACCCCTTGGGCAAACTCCTGGGCATTAATTTCCCCATTGATGCGGGCAGTCATTAACAACTGGGTCTGGGCAATCGCCTGCTCAAAAGTAATCTCTACCGGAACTGTTAAATTCACTGAAGCCATGATCAAATTCCCCAATAAGAACGCCATAATGCTTCCGGTAACGCCCGTAACTTTCCCGGCAGCGAGACATACGCCCGCCGGTTAAAGACATCATAATCGTTCCGCTCAATTTGATCCAAAATGCGCCGGTAATTCATCAGAGCCGTCCACACTGGCCAACGGGCATCCCGATAGAGTTCTCTGACCCCCGGTTCCGCTTGGCGAAAATAGGCTCTGGCGCGGGCAATTTGAAACTGCATCAACCGGCGCCATGCCCCGTTGATCACCCCGTTTTTCAAGTCTTTAATGGAATAACTATAGGCCGTTAAATCCTCAATCGGGAGATAAATCCGCCCCCGTTGTAAATCCTCACCCACATCCCGGAGAATGTTGGTCAACTGATTGGCAATTCCCAGCGCCACCGCCGCCCGCCGCACTGCCGCCGAATCCTGCTTTGCCCCCATAATCGCCAGCGACATCAGCCCGACCGTGCCCGCCACCCGATAGCAGTACGTTTCCAACTCCGCAAAGGTCGCATAACGACATTGGCACAAATCCATCCGCTGCCCGGCAATCATGTCCCGAAAGGGTTGAATTTCCAACGGAAACTCCTGGGTCGCCGCATACAAGGCCAGGTCATAAATGTCCTGCGGATGCCCCGCAAAGGTTTTTTCTAATTGGGTTTCCCAGTCCTGCAGCGTGGCCAGCGAGGTTCGGTCACACTGAGGGCCGTCCACCAGCTCATCCGTGCGGCGACACCAGGCATAAATCGCCCACACCGCCCGCCGTTTGTGGGGAGCCATCAGCAACGTCCCCAGGTAAAAAGTCTTGGCATACTCGGCTGTGACCCGCTCACACTCGGCATAGGCTCGCGCCACCGCATCAGGCTGGAGTTCTCTGGGAAGGGGAAACGTTACCGCCATAGGAATTAATGTACTGCGACAGGAACCTGCGCCCTTTGGGAAAAATGAGCCGCCACCGCCTGCGCCGCTAGTTTACCAGAAAGCACCGCCCCTTCCATACTGCCCAGGTAACGCTGCAGGGTGTAACTGCCGGCCAAAAAGAAATTGGCAATCGGCGTGGTTTGGGTCGGGCGACAGGCTTGCCGCCCCGGCGTCGCCTGGTACACCGAACGAGGCGTTTTGACGATTTTGTATTTGCGTAGCTGCGCCGCATTCTCGCCAGTCAAATGCTGGGGAAAGAGTTTTCGCAGTTCCGCCATGGTCACCTCCAAAATCTCCGCCTCGGAACGGTCAATCCAATCTTTAGCCGGTGCCAGCACCAATTCCAACATCGAACGATCCGGGTCGCTGTAGGCTTTGCAGGTGTTGCTCATATCGGCGTACACACTCAGCACCGGCGAACGGGAAAACAGCAGATGATCTACATCGCTGAGTTTACGGTCAAACCACAGATGAATGTTGATCACCGGCACCCCTTCGAGTCCTTCCAGTTTGCGGAAAAACGGCAGGGATCGCCACGCCGCCGGCAGGAGAACCTTCAAGGGATCAACCGGCAACGCCGACACATAGGCATCCGCCTGCACCCGATAATCCGGCCGACCGTTTAACCCGCGAATCACCATCGCCGCTACGGTATGGTCAGGGTTCAATTCGTACTCTTTCAGCGGGGACAACAAATGCACTTCCCCACCCCGCTCGGTAATATAATCCACAATGGGTTGACACAAACGCTCGGTCGGGGAACCGTCCAGAAAAGCAATCTTTGACCCATACCGTTCCTGTAAAAAACGGTTCAACGCCGTCAAAGGAATCGTCGCCGAAACCTGATCCGGGTCTAAAAAAGTTAAGGCCTTGGAAGCCGCCACAAAAATATCGCTATTTACCCGCTCATCAATGCCCTGTCTGCGTAACCATTCCAGCAGAGTATATTTGTCCATCGCTTCCACATACTGCTGCCCCCGCAACATCGCCGGGGTAAGACCGATAGCAAACCGAAATTTCTGCTCCCAAGTGAGCATATCGTTATTCCGTAGAATGGCGACAATAATGTTAAAAGGAGTCGGAATATCCGGCACATCAAAGCGGGATAACACCCCCGGCTTTTCCGGTTGATTAAAAATTAAAGTATGCTGTTTCCACTGCAAACGGTCGCTGATGCCCAATTCGGCAAGCAACTGCAACATATTGGGATAAGCCCCAAAAAAAGCGTGCAGGCCGGTTTCATACCAGTCCCCCTCTTCGTCCTGCCAAGCGGCCACTAATCCGCCTAATACATCCCGGCTCTCATAGATGACCGGCTGGTGCCCCGCATCCACCAGATACTTGCCACAGGCTAACCCTGCCAACCCCGCACCTGCAATCGCTACCCGCATACGCCCATCCTAGCCGTTGTTCAACCCCAGTATAGGTGATTTTTTCAGGATGTAACAATTCTGTAATGTTGTTACCGCGGGGCAGCGACGGGGGGAACCATAGCGGCCTGCAGGCGCAGGGCTTGCGCCTGAGACCGGGAGGGAAGCCTGGCCGCCTCAAAAATCCCGTCTAAAACCTGATCCAACCAAGCCACCCCATCGGGAATACAGACACGGCAATATTCCCGATTGTTCTGAACAATTTTGAGAATGGTGGCACCAATGGGTAGATTGGCCTGAACACAGTACTGGATTAAACGATGGATTTCCTCGGCCAAAGCCGCCTGACTCCGCCGCCGTACCGCATCAATAATCGGCGAAGAGTACAAATCGCACTGTTCAAATGACTGTTTCATGAATGTAACCTCCGATTCCTTAAGTTTTTCTTAAACAATCCTGATACCTTTTATTCTGACGAAATCGAAACACGATGCCGGCCAAGCGACAAAACTCGGAACATTTATTAATCTTCCCTTAATCTTTTCTTAATGGTTATGGTTCTCCGGGGGGCGGGTCATCTTGGCAGGGGTTTGCCCCTGACTCTGTGGGGGTGTTTATTCCCGACCTTTTTAGTCGGATATGATTTGACGGGCAGCAAGGGCTTTGTTAGGATAAGCACAAATTCTCGTATCCCCAGGAAGCGTTCTCATGGTAGTCACCCCGACCCATACCGCCACTTTTTCCCATCTGCAGTGCAAGGAATGTGGGGCACAGTACCCTTTGGCGGCGATGCACGTCTGCGAGTTGTGTTTTGGCCCTTTGGAGGTGAAGTACGATGTGGAGGCGGTGCGGGCGCAGGTGAGCCGGGAGGCGATTGCGCGGGGGCCGCATTCCATTTGGCGGTATCGGGCGTTTTTGCCGGTCGAGAGCGAGGACCCGATTGAGGTGGGGACGGGCATGACCCCTTTGCTTCGGGCGGAACGGTTGGGGCGGCGGTTGGGGTTACGCAATCTCTGGATCAAGAATGATGCGGTGAATATGCCCACCCTGAGTTTCAAAGACCGGGTGGTATCGGTGGCCTTGACCCGGGCGAAGGAGTTGGGCTTTACGACGGTAGGTTGTGCCAGCACGGGAAATCTGGCCAATTCCACGGCGGCGATTGCGGCTCATGCGGGTTTGGAGTGTTGTGTGTTTATTCCGGCGGATTTGGAGGCGGGCAAAATCCTGGGCACGTTGATTTATCGCCCCACGGTGATGGCGGTGAAGGGCAATTACGACCAGGTGAATCGTCTCTGTTCGGAGGTGGCCAACAGTCAGGGCTGGGGGTTTGTGAATATCAATTTGCGGCCTTACTATTCGGAGGGTTCTAAGACGTTGGGGTTTGAGGTGGCGGAGCAGTTGGGCTGGCAGTTGCCGGATTGTATCGTGGCGCCGCTGGCGAGCGGTTCCCTGTTCACCAAAATCTACAAAGGGTTTCGGGAGTTTGTCCAGGCGGGGCTGGTGGCGGATAAACCGGTGCAGTGTCACGGTGCCCAAGCCCAGGGCTGTGCGCCGATTGCCCAGGCGTTTGCCGAGGGACGGGATTTCATTGCGCCGGTGAAGCCCCATACCATTGCCAAATCCATTGCGATTGGCAACCCCGCCGATGGGGTTTATGCCTTAGATTTAGCCCGCCAAACCGGGGGACAAATTGCCGCCGCCAGTGACCCGGAAATTATTGCCGGTATTCAACTGTTGGCGGAAACCGAAGGTATTTTCACGGAAACGGCAGGCGGGACAACGGTAGCGGTATTACAAAAACTGGCGCAAAGCGGCCACATTGACCCGGATGCCCTGACGGTGGTGTACATCACCGGCAACGGCCTGAAAACCCAGGAAGCGGTGCAGGGGGCGATTGGAGAGCCGTTGACGATTGAACCGCAATTGAGCAGTTTCGCCCGGGCGTGGGAGCGTTCCCAAACCCTAGAGCGGTTGGAGTGGCAACAGGTGTTGGTGTAAGGGGTTCTGAGCCCATCGAATCATCCCATCCACCGTGAGGTTAGAGATTAAGTTTTGCCTGGGCTACTGCTTCCGATGCCATCGCCAACCCATTGGGGAGGGCGGGCGGACCTTGGTTCTTCGGAATGAATCGTTGTTCTCCGACCCGGTCAGATGGCCATAGGGCATTGCTTGGGGTTCCCTGCAATTTTCCATCATGCAACGCCCTACGGGTTTATTTCGCCAAACCGTGCTCCAGGGCAAACCGTACCAATTCGGTGCGGCTATTGGTGCCGGTTTTACTGAACAAGCGGCTCACGTACTTTTCCACATTGCGCACGCTGGTGTCCAACCGGTGGGCAATTTCTTTATTCATCAACCCTTGGGCGAGGAGTTCCAAGACACTCTGTTCACGGGGCGTTAAATCCAGGTTCAGGGGTTCT
This sequence comes from uncultured cyanobacterium, assembly GCA_937936705.1. Classification (GTDB taxonomy): domain Bacteria; phylum Cyanobacteriota; class Cyanobacteriia; order Gloeomargaritales; family Gloeomargaritaceae; genus Gloeomargarita. Next base: position 33,482 of record CALHCP010000019.1, read on the forward strand.
TTGGTGAGGATCCCCCCCTGTCGAGCCAGTAATGCTTTGATTTCCGCCAATTCCTGCGCCATATCGGTAGTGGGCGGTTCCTGTTTCCGTAGGAGGTTTTCGATCACTGCCACCAATTCCTCCGGGTCAAAGGGTTTGGGAATGTAGCCATCGACACCGGCGCGGAATCCGGCAATGCGGTCTTTGGTCATGCCGCGCGCTGTCAGGAAAATGACCGGCAAATGCTGAAATCGGGGGTCATCCCGCAACCGCTTTAGAAATTCATAGCCACTCACTTGGGGCATCATCACATCGGAGACCACTAAATCCGGTTTCTGCTCTTGCAACAGTTCCCAAGCCACCTGAGCATTGGCCGCCGTGGTTACGTCAAACCCGCTTTCTTCCAGGTAAGCCTGTACCGCCTGCCGCAGCCCCGGTTCGTCATCAACGAGAAGAATATGATGGCTCATAAAGTTACGATGGCGAATAATGAGTAGCCTACCATAGAGTTTTATGAACCGGGTTATCAAAATTTTGGGTCTAAAACCCCGTCCTACCGCTACGGGGGCGCAGGCGAATAGGACGGCTTTTCTTGAGATTAAATGTACTTTTTAAGAACCTCTCAGGGCGCACCGCCAACCGTTGAAACCTAGTAGCTGGGACTCCACCCAGCCGCTTTACCGAAAGGCTTGGGGAATACCTACGTATGGGTAGCGGAACCACCCACGACAGGGATGAAAATGCTGCTGCTGTAATTGAACAAATCGGGATGGGGCATTGCCAGGACTCTAAATGGACATGGAGAGACTGTAAGAGACTGTAAGACTGCATCCGCAGCGGGACTGGTTGAAGTGTCAAGAATCCCCGTCCTTCAGGGCGGGGGAGGATGTCAGCGAGCCGCTCTACATCAAGTTACGCAGAACCGCCGCCCCCCAACCACTCAATCCGGCTCCCACCAAAGTATTGATGCCGTTGACCCATTCATTGGTCAGCCACGCCCAGCGTCCTTGCCAGGTTGCACCCACCCAGCTTTCCACCCCGTTCGCCACCAATGCCGCTGCCACACAGATGGGAATTCCCATGAGCGGTACCAGGCCAATCCCATAGGCCACCAGCGTTAACCCACACCCGCCCAACACTCCCGCCAATGTCCCTTCCAAACTCACTGCCCCTTCTGTGCCGGGCGGAACCCTCTGCCAGGTCGTGACCAAAACGGTGCGCCGGCCGTAGGCTTTGCCGATTTCACTGGATACGGTATCGGCCAACTTGGCGGCGAAGCTCCCTACAAACGCCATCTGCAAGGGGAATGTCCAGGCATTTCCCACCAGGGCAATCCCCACAGCACACAAAGCCCCCACCGCAGCCGAACCCCAGACGTTTTCCGGCCCCCGCGCCCCGCTGCGTTTTTCGGCAATCCCTTGGGCGGCTTTGTTCTGATAGCGGATTTTGGTCACCGCCGACCCCACCAGGAAGTACACGATGACGACCAGATAGCCC
>CALHCP010000020.1 GCA_937936705.1 uncultured cyanobacterium
GTCTACCCTCGACAAATTCCAACGCACCCGCGGCGTCCTGCGGCTGATGGCCAAGGTGATCCATTCCCTCTGGGAGCGTAACGACCAGAGCCTGATGATCCTGCCCGCCCACATCCCCATGGATGATCAGCAGGTGCAGTCCGAACTGACTCGCTACCTGGAAGATAATTGGCTGCCCGTCATCGATAAAGATGTGGACGGTACCAATTCCCTACCCCTCACCCTCGATCGCCAGAACTCGAACTTGGGCCGTTACTCCGCCTGCCGCCGCGTCGCTCGCACCATTTACATGGGGTCTGCCCCCACCCTGCGCGCCGCCAATCGCGGCCTCGACGATCGTCGCGTCAAGCTGGGCTGCGTGCAACCAGGGGAAACCCCGCCCACCTTTGGCGATGCCCTGCGCCGCCTTACCGATCAGGCCACTTACCTCTATGTAGACGAAGCCAAACGCTATTGGATTTCCACCCAGCCCAACATCAACCGCACCGCCCAAGAACGGGCCGAGCAGATTTTGCGCGATCGCCACCCCGTCTGGGCCGCCATTATCCAACGCCTCAAAGCTGAGACAAAGAGCGACAAAAACCGGGGCGAATTTAGCGCCGTCCATATCGCCCCCGACTCCACCGCCGACATTCCCGATGACCCAACCCTGGGCGTTCGGTTAGTCGTGCTCGCTCCCCACCAGACTCACAGCAGGGGCAATCAGGACAGTACCGCCCGCCAGTGGGTGCAGGACGCTCTGGAACACCGAGGCAGCAGCCCCCGCTATTACAAAAACACCCTGTTGTTTTTGGCCGCGGATCAATCCAAAGTTGAAAATCTGGAACGTCATACCGCCCAGTATCTGGCTTGGCAAGCGATCGTCCAGGAAAAAGAAACCCTCAACCTGGATGCCTTCCAAACCACCCAGGCCAACACCAAGCTAGAACAGTCTGACCAGGATGTGGATACCAGCCTGCGCGACAGCTATCAATGGCTTCTCATTCCCACCCAACCCGAAGCCCAGGGCAGCCTTGAGTGGAAAGAAATCCGGTTGCAAGGGCAGGATTCTCCAATCTTGCAGGCCAGCCGCAAAGCTATGCACGAAGGGGATTTGTCTTGCCAATACTCTGCGACCAACCTGCGGCTGGAAGCCCTGGACAAATACCTGTGGCGTGACACCCCCCACATCGATCTCAAACGGCTGTGGGATTATCTCACCCAGTACCTCTACCTGCCCCGCTTGAAAAATCAATCCGTGCTGCTCGAAGCCGTTCGGACGGGGGTTGCCTCAACCGCATGGGCGGATCACTTTGCCTACGCCGAAGGCTTTGATGAAACTAAAGGAAAATACCTCGGTTTGCAAGTGGCAACCGGCATCAACCCCAGCATCAGCCCCCAAAGTTTACTGGTGAAGCCAGAGGTAGCTGGGAAACAGCTGGTGGAGCAGCAACGGGAAGAGCAAGCAGAGCCGGGGGAATCATACTCGGCTCCTATAGCAATTCAAGGAGGAAGTGACAAGACGAAAGTGTCGGAAGCTCCACCTATTTCAACGCCGTCACGCCCTCGCAGATTTTATGGAACGGTGGCGCTGGATGCCCTGCGCAGCAATCGCGATATTTCCACGATTGCCAATGAGGTTATTCAACACCTAACAGCTTTGCCTAGTGCAACTGTCAAAGTTACCCTAGAGATTGAGGCAGAAATACCGGAAGGAGCACCTGAAAATGTGGTGCGGACTGTTACAGAAAATTGCCGAACCCTGAAATTTACCAACCAAGCCTTTGAAAAGGATTGACGAAAACACAGACAGACCATCCATCCAGCAAGCAAATATAGCCGCATATTAATCAAGGCTAAAAAATTGGTTACTGTCAGGCAATGTATAGCAATCCTAATTGAATTGGGAACGGCGTTCGCCGGGGCGCAGCCCCCGTTTCTCCAGAGACTCAGTATGCTACCGAGATGATTTGCTGCTGGTTCCAATAAGATAGACGCGCCCTTTAATCAATCAACTTATGAGAATGGCACTTCTCAAAAGATAATTGGCAGCTTGGAAAAAATGCCCCTGTATAATCCCCTGCAAGGTGTTCTCAATTCAGTCGGCTTGTGATTACACGTGGAATGTCAATTTCCCGGCATTGCCCTCTAAAAGCCTTGAGAAGCCTAGGGGTAGATCGGCGACCGTAGGGAGGTGATGCGGGTGGGGATAAAAAATGAGTCAATCAAAGACCTTAATCCTTGACGGCGACAGCATCTGAAAGTTTTATAAAAATTAATTTTTTTGATTATTAATAGCAATTTTGCATTTTTATCTATAAAGAACTTTTACGGCGAGCGATTTAAGCGGATATTTTAATCCTATTTAATCTTGGTGAGCGGGTTGTGCCCGTTCAGGGCTAATAGGCTAAAAACTTGACGGCGACGCAGTTTTAGCTTTACAGGCAACCAAGAGGGTTATCGCAGCCGCCCGTTCGTAGTTCTGCAATCCAGAAAATCAAAAGCGCCTATCCATAGGGAACCTCTATTAAGGTAGGGACAAGCGGTCGCCGGGGCGCCGCCCCCGACTTGGGTTCGCCCACATCTTGGTTCGCCAATCCGGTCACATTGCTATATCGCTTTTTTGCGATGATTTACCAAAATCTAAAATACTTACGGCGACAATGGTAACAGATTTTTATTTTGATAAATAAACAGGGGCTAAATCAAGAAGTTATTATCAATTCACCTTTGATTAGGGCGCTTTTTAACTCATTCAATTATATTTTGTACTTTTGTTGGTTAAAGGAGATTAAAGCCTGACGGCGACGATATGAGAGGATGATTAACTTATTTGATAAAGGTTTCCCCATACGCCATCCCCAAGGCCAAGAATGTATAATTTTGGGGATGAAGCAAGGTGAAACACTGTGACAGTCGCAAAAGTACCGGATGCGTTAGGGCGGTTTGGGCGGTTCGGGGGTAAGTACGTTCCGGAAACCTTGATGCCTGCTCTGGCCGAACTGGAAAAAGTGTATGAGCAATGTAAAGATGAATTGAACTTTCAGCAGGAGTTGCAATTTCTCTACAAAACCTATGTGGGGCGGCCTACTCCCCTTTATTATGCCGAGCGTTTGAGTCGTTATTATCAGTGCTCGGATGGTTCCCATCCCCACATTTACCTGAAGCGGGAAGACCTCAATCACACCGGGGCGCACAAAATTAACAATGCTTTGGGGCAGGTGTTGTTGGCGCAGCGGATGGGCAAGCGGCGGATTATTGCGGAAACCGGAGCGGGTCAGCATGGGGTGGCAACGGCGACGGTCTGTGCTCGCTTTGGCCTGGAGTGTGTGATTTATATGGGCGTGCAGGATATGGAACGCCAAGCGCTCAATGTGTTTCGGATGCGGTTGCTCGGCGCGCAGGTACAGCCGGTGGCGGCGGGGACGGGGACGCTCAAGGATGCGACTTCTGAGGCGATTCGGGATTGGGTGACGAATGTGGAAACGACCCATTACATTCTCGGTTCGGTGGCGGGGCCGCATCCCTATCCGATGATGGTGCGGGATTTTCAGAGTGTGATTGGCCGGGAAACCCGAGCGCAGTGTTGGGAGTTGTGGCAGGGTCTCCCGGATATTCTTTTGGCCTGTGTGGGGGGCGGCTCCAACGCGATGGGGTTGTTCCACGAGTTTGTGGCCGAACCGACCGTGCGGCTGATCGGCGTGGAAGCGGCCGGGGAGGGGATTGCTACGGGCAAACACGCCGCTACCTTAACCCAGGGGCGGGTGGGGGTTCTGCACGGGGCGATGAGTTATCTGCTGCAGGACGATCAGGGGCAGGTGGTGGAACCCCATTCGATTAGCGCCGGGCTGGATTATCCGGGGGTGGGGCCGGAGCATAGCTATCTCCAGGAAACGGGACGGGCAACCTATGTCAGCGTCACCGACCGGGAGGCACTGGCGGCATTCCAACGGGTGAGCCAATTAGAGGGGATTATTCCGGCGTTGGAAACGGCGCATGCGTTTGCCTACTTGGATACCCTGGTGCCCCAATGCGCCCCCGGCACCCGCATCGTGATCAACTGCTCCGGGCGGGGGGATAAGGATGTGCAAACCGTCATGAAGCATCTACAGGGAGAAGCCTAGTCCTGCTAAGATTGGCTCTCCCCCGGCGTACAATAAAAGCAGATACTGAGCGAGGGTTTTTATGGAAGCACTGACCTATACGGTGTTACTGGTGGGAGCGTTGGGGGTGATTTTCTTCGCCATCTTTTTCCGCGAACCTCCCCGCATTGACCGCAAATAATCACAAGCAATCACCATAGCCCTGTACCTGCAACTGAACCAGTAGTTTTTTGATCTCCTGGGTGCGCTCGGCGGCAGCCACCAAGGTTATTTTTTTATCCCGAATAATAATGACATGGTGGATCCCCAAGGTGACGACCAGTTCATCGGGGTCGGTACTGTACACGCGCACGCCTTGACTCTCCCAATCCACCTGCCGGGCGGGAAGGGGATTGTGCGCCAAGCGTTCCAGACTGCGCCAGTCCCCCAAGTCATCCCAGGCGAAGGTAACGGGCAAGACCAAGGCGCGCCGGGTGTGTTCCATGACGGCGTAGTCAATGCTGATTTTGGGCAATTCCCCGTAGGCGCTGACCCCGGCTTGGGTGAGGGGGTTGAGGATGGCCGGAGCGTACTGGGCTAATTCCTGCGCCATCACCCCCGCCGGGAAAATAAACATACCGCTGTTCCAGCTATACTGCCCGGTGGCGAGTAACTGCACGGCTTGGGCTAAATCGGGTTTTTCTGTAAAGCGCACCACCCGGTAAGCGCCGCCGCCGACCGGCTCCCCCTTTTGGATGTAGCCGTAACCCGTGGCCGGGTGGGTGGGGGTAATCCCCAGGGTGACAATCCCCTGCGCCTGGGCGGCGACGGCGACGGCCTGCGCCAGGGCGGTCTGAAATTGCGCCGGGTCGGGAATCCAATGATCCGCCGGGAAAATGCCGATGATCACCGCATCCCCGTACCGTTGCCGTAAGGTTTGGGTAATCCAGGCGACCGCCGGGGCGGTATCCCGGGGGGCGGGTTCACCGAGAATGCGCTCCGGGGGCAAGGCGGGCAAATGCTCTTGCACCAGAGGCACCAAATCCCTGCGGGTGACCACCCACAGTTCCCCTGCCGGTAACCGGGCGGCGGTCTGTTGCAGTAAACTTTGGCCGCTGCCATCGAGAGATAAAAATTGTTTCGGTTTTCGGCAGCGACTCAACGGCCAGAACCGCTCCCCTTTCCCCCCCGCCAAAATCACCGGAATCAACTGCGTCATCGTCCCCCCGCACAGTAGTACCGTCGCCAGCCTAGCACAGGCTTAACCGGTTGAGATGAGACGAAACCGTTTGCACACTTCCGTCAATTCCCGGGTGAACGCCTGAACCAACTCCGCCTCATTTTGCGGCCTGATCCGCAATTCATCGCTGATACTAAACGGGAAAATGGCGTTGGCCAAGGCGGGGTCTGGGGTCGGCCAGGCCACCAATTTAATTTGATAAGGCTTTTTGGCAACCAGGGCATAGCCCACTTCCAGACACACATTCGGGCTGGGGAATCCCTTCCCCTGCACGCCGGTAATGATGGTCGTATCGGCAATCACCAACAAGGACTGGCGAATCAGCCGCCGCACATCCGTATCCAAACGGACGGTGCCATCGGGGAGCCGTTGGGGGCGTTCAATGCGGATTTTTTGCCCCAAACGGTAGCTATCCCGCATCTGCTGCACCGCCTGTGCCAACGCCCGGCCGATCTGCAGGCTGGCTTCCGGGTATTCGGTTTGATCACTGAAAAAAATCACCGGCGGGAAGGCCGGCGGCGCTTCGGCGCGCACCAGATACACTTCCCGGCTGACCAAATCCATGTTGGCCAATTCGTAGGTGCCGCTCCCCTCCAAGTAAAATTCCACCTTTTCCCCCGCCAAAAAGCTGCGGAACCACTCCGCTTGCTGCACGCCCTCGGCATCATCCACAAAAAAACCCCGAAACGCCGCCTTCAGCAGACTTTTTTTACTCAAACGCAGGGTGGGGGGCAATGCCTCCACATCCTCCGGGAGCAACGGCCGATCCAGATGCCAGGCTTTGACGATCAACATAGAAGAAGCCGGGGGAGTGTTCCACAAATACCAAGAACGACTGCGAGCGTCAACTCCCCTGCCGTTGGGCGGCCAGCGCCAATTGGTACAAGGTACGGCGGGACAAACCGGTGGTCGCCGCCAACCGGCGGGCAATTTCCCCACACCCCAACCCCGTGGCCAGCAACCGTTCAATTTCCGGTAGCACCGCCGCCGGCGCCGGAGTCGCCGGTTGAACCGCCCCCGCTACCAGCAGCGTGATTTCCCCCTTGGGCGGCTGCGCCTGAAAATGCGCCTGCGCCTGGGCTAACGTCCCCCGCCAAAATTCCTCGTACAGCTTGGTCAATTCTCGCGCCACCACCGTCGCCCGTTCCCCGCCCCAGACCTTGACCATATCCCCCAACGTGGCCACCAGGCGATGGGGCGCTTCATAAAAAATTAACGTCGCCTGCACCCCTTGAATGGCCGTTAACACCCCTTGCCGGGCAGTCGGTTTGGGGGGCAAAAAACCCAGGAATAAAAAGGCGGCGGTGGCCAAGCCGCTGGCAGAGAGTGCCGTGAGGGCGGCATTGGCGCCGGGGATAGGCATCACCGGAATATGCGCCGCCACACAGGCTTGCACCAACTCCGTGCCGGGGTCGCTAATCCCGGGCATCCCCGCATCGCTCACCAGAGCAATCTGTTCCCCCCGGTGCAGCCGTTGTAATAATTCCCCCTGGCGTTCCCGCCGGTTGTGGTGGTGGTAGCTGATTTGGGGCGTGGTAATGCCAAAATGCTGCAATAACTTCCCCGTATGGCGGGTGTCCTCGGCGGCAATCACATCCACTTCCCGTAAGATGCGCACCGCCCGGAAAGTGATGTCCTCCAGATTGCCAATCGGGGTGGCTACCAGGTACAACCGCCCCCTAGCGGCTGGGTTCATGCTCGTGGTCGCGCAGATAGGGGGGGCGCCAATGGGGTTTCACCACCTGCCGCATCCGGGCAATTACCAGGGCATCGGCGGGGACATCCTCCGTCACCACCGAACCCGCCGCCACCGTCACCCCCGTTCCCAGGGTCACCGGTGCCACCAGGACACTGTTCGCCCCCAATTTACTGCCATCGCCGATCACCGTGGGATGCTTGTCCCGCCCGTCAAAATTGGCCGTAATCGCACCCGCCCCCACATTCACCTGCGTCCCCAATTGGGCATCCCCCAAATAACTCAGATGCGCCACCCGGCAGGCACTCCCCACCTGGGATTTTTTAATTTCCACAAAATTACCCACCCGGCAACCGCTGCCCACTACCGTTTCTTCCCGCAGATGGGCAAACGGCCCCACCTGACAGCCGGCAGCCACTTGGCTGTTGGTAATCACCGAATACAGCACCCGCACCTGCTCCCCAATCGTGCTATTTTCCAGCCAACACCCCGGCCCGATGTGGCTACCCGCTCCGATCACCGTCCGCCCCCGCAGGTGGGTTTGCGGTTCCAGGATCACATCCGCTGCCAATTCCACCTCATCTTCCAGGGTGATGCTGAGCGGGTCAATCATCGTCACCCCCCGGCGCATCCACTCATCCCGCCAGCGCTGGTACAACAATTGGGTCGCCGTCGCCAACTGTTTGCGGTCGTTGATGCCCAAAATTTCCGTCACATCCAGCATATCCACCGCCCGCGCCGGTTTTAGCCATTGCACCGTATCGGTCAGGTAATACTCCTGCTGCTGATTGGCCGTTGTCATCCGGGGCAGCACCTCCTGGAGCTGCGGCCAGCGGAAACAATAAATCCCCGCGTTCACCCGTTGATTTTGCCGTTGGGCGGGCGTGCAATCCCGGTCTTCGATAATCGCACTCACCTGCAACTGCCCATCACAAATCACCCGCCCGTAGCCGCTGGGGTCGGGCAGCAAAGCTGTTAACATCGTCACCCCGTATTGCCCCTGCTGATGGGTGGCCAGCAATTGCGCCAAAGTCGTCGGTCGCAACAGGGGCACATCCCCGTTCAGCACCAACAAATCGCCGGTAAACCCCTGCAAATGGGGAATCAACTGCTGCACCGCATGACCCGTCCCCAACAGGGGTTCCTGATGCACAAACTCCACCTGGGGAAAAGCCCCCAAGGCCGCCTGCACCTGCGCTGCCCCATGCCCCACCACCACCAGCAACCGCTCCACCGGCAAACCCTCAACATTGCGGATCACCCGTTCCAGCATGGGTTTTCCCGCCACCGGATGCAGTACCTTCGGCAAATCCGACTTCATCCGTGTCCCTTTCCCCGCCGCCAAAATGGCTACTGCAACCATGATTTTCGTTCGTGAACAGCAGTGACCCCCTGATACAGGGTACGGTTTCCCCGACCGACTGGCAAGGGGGGTTAACCGCGCCCCACCTCCGCAAAAATCGCCTGCAAAATCACATCCGCCCCCCGCGCCCGCACATCCGCCGCCAGCGCCTCCCCCAACGCCGCCGCCGCCGCCTCATCGGTCACCTCAGCGGTTTGCACCCCCTCGACTCGCTGGCTGCCGTCCAAACTCAGCACCACCCCGGTCAAGCTCAATTGCGCCCCCGTGAACCGGGAATGCACCCCAATCGGCACCTGACAGCCCCCCTCCAACGCCCGCAAAAACGCCCGTTCCGCCAGACAACGGTAAGCCGTTTCCGGGTGATGGAGCACCTGGAGTAACTCTAAAACCGGCGCATCCGCCTCCCGGCACTGCACCCCCAACGCCCCCTGCCCCACCGCATACAGAGAAATCTCCGGCGACAGCACCTGGCTCACCCGCTCCCCCCAACCCAACCGGCGCAACCCCGCCACCGCCAAAATCAACCCATCGTACTCCCCCGCATCCAGCTTCTTCAAACGGGTATTCAAATTGCCCCGAATATCCTTGAAGGTCAAATGGGGAAAATGATAGCGCAGTTGCGCCAGTCGCCGTAATGATGACGTACCGATGACTGCGCCGGCCGGCAGTGCGGCCAAGGTCGCCCCCTGCCAACGCGAGTGCAGAACCAAGGCATCCTGGGGTTCCTCCCGCTCCGTAATCGCTCCCAGAGCCAACCCCGGCGGCATTTGGGTTGGCAAATCCTTGAGCGAATGCACCGCTAAATCCACCTCCTGGCGCAAAAGTGCCTGTTCCAACTCTTTGGTAAACAAACCCTTATCGCCGATTTTCGCCAGCGCCACATCCAGGATTTTGTCCCCTTGAGTGGTCATGGTGAGCACCGGAAACTCCCGGTCGGGGTAATGCGTTTGTAATTGATTTTGCACCCAGTGAGTTTGCACCAGGGCGAGTTGACTTTGTCGGGAACCAAGGCGGATGACGTTCATGGGGCTACAAGAACCGAGCAATTTTCTAGCATAATCGCAAGTGGAGAATTTTCCAGCAAATCCTCGTGAATCTTTACTCTCAAGGGAACCTCTATAAATTGAGAATGAGCGGTCGCCGGGGGCACCCCCGCTTGGGTTCTCCGTCATGGGGGCGTTCTGGTCAGAGAATTTCCCCTTGGCTCCCATAAGTAGAGGTGAGGTGACCTCAAGGGGTTCGTCAATCGTCTATGGAGTGGGAGAATGGTATCCCTTGCCTATTCTGGAGTGACAACCTGAGGGTCGAGAAAACTCACAACCAGCCGGGCATCTTTTAAGAATATCGAAATATCCTTGCGGGAACCTCTATCAATTAAGTTAAAAATTAAGTTAAAGATAAGTGGTCGCAGGAGCGCCGCCCCCGTCTCTGGTTTTCCACAAACTCGGTATTCCAGCGAGATCATCTGCTGCTGTCTCCGATCAATAGAGGTGCCCTAATGTAACCTGGTTTGAGCATAGAAATTCCGGAGAACTAAGAACGGCATCTACACCCCGGCGACCCCGTTGCAAATTCAATTAGGACTGCTACAGTACGATTGACCCAATAGATTGTAGATTGACAAATTAGGTGTTCATTCGGTTT